>JAQGKX010000169.1 GCA_028289885.1 Sphingomonadales bacterium | reverse complement strand
GGGAGTGGTACGTGAAGCTTGGCCGACGTGCACGATCGATTGCCCTGTTCGAACAACTGGGGCCGGGTCTGGTCACGGGCGCCGCCGACGATGATCCAAGCGGCATCGCAACCTATTCGCAGGCTGGGGCGCAGTTCGGCTTCGGACTGTTGTGGACGCTGGTCCTCACCTATCCGCTGATGACCGCGGTCCAGCTGGTCAGCGCGCACATCGGGCGCGTGACCGGTCGCGGCCTTGCCTACAATATGGACGAAATCCTGCCGCGCTGGTTTGTGAACATCCTCGTCGCGATGCTGTTCGTCGCCAATACAATCAATATCGGTGCCGATATCGCGGCGATGGGTGATGCGGCTCAGCTGGTCGTCGGAACCGGGAGCCATGTCTTCACCGTGGTATTTGCCGTCGGCTCGCTGATCCTCCAGATGTTCGTGCCCTATCGCCGATATTCATCGATCCTCAAATATCTGACGCTGGTGTTGCTGGCCTATGTCGCTCTTGTTTTCATGGTCAATGTCGACTGGACGGCAGCGACAAAGGGCATGTTCTGGCCGACTATCGTGGGCGCAGGCGGGGTGACGACGGTTGTTGCAATCTTTGGCACGACGATCAGCCCATATCTGTTTTTCTGGCAAAGCTCGCAGGAGGTGGAGGAGGTAGATCAGAATGCAAAAGCCCATGCACTGACTGAGGCTCCATGGCAGGCCCGACGTGAATTTCGCCGGATGCGGCTCGATACGTTCGCCGGCATGGCGGTATCAAATCTGGTCGCGCTTGCGATCATGATCGGCACGGCTGCAACACTGCATGCGGCGGGCAAGACGCAGATCGATACTGCGGCCGACGCGGCCAAGGCGCTTGAACCGGTCGCAGGCCATTTTGCCTTCCTGCTGTTTAGCCTTGGGATCATCGGAACAGGCTTGCTGGCGGTCCCGGTACTGGCCGGCTCCGCCGCCTATGCGGTTGGGGAAACGCGTGGCTGGAAATGCGGGCTCGAATTCAAACCCTGGGAAGCCTGGGGGTTTTACGCCGTGATCGGAGCGGCGACCTTGCTCGGCATCGGTATCGACTGGTCGCCGCTCGATCCGATAAAGGCCCTGTTCTGGAGTGCGGTGATCAACGGCGTTGTCGCGGTGCCGATCATGGCGGCGATGATGCTCGTCGTGGGGCGACATTCCTCGATGGGCAAGTTCACTGCCACCCGCCCCCTTCTGTTCCTCGGTTGGGCCGCAACGTTGATCATGGCTGCCGCTGCAATTGCCATGATCTTTGTTTGACGACTTTCCGACCGGATACGTTTCCCGATCAGTACACGGGATGCTGCTCCCGATGCGCCGCCATTTGAGCCAGAAAAGCATCTAACTCTTGTTAAACTTCGATAAAATGAGGGAACGGCGGAACGCCGTGTCGGGTTGATGCTCCATGTCAAAAATGGAAGTGCCATGAACAACCGCAACTTTCCCCGTCTTGTCGAAGGTCTGGTCGTTTTAACGCTGATGGCGGCGCTTACGTTGCCGGGATGGTACGTGATGTCGGCCATGCATCAGGCGACGCCGGGTGTCGGAGGCGAGCCCAGGATCCTCGCAATCGGTGCAGTCACCATTTTCCTCTGCGTCATATCGGGTCTGGCACTCTTTGCGATCCGCAAGCGCGAACCCGTCGGCCACCTGCGTGCGGCGGTGGGTGCCCTGATTGCCTCGGCAGTGGTGACAGGCGCGTTCGTCTATACGAGCCTGGCCCAGCACCACCGCCAGGAACTGACCGACTCCAACATTGCGGTCGGCACCAGCCCGGCCACATCGCCAAACTTCCTCTGGGCCATATTGGTTATTGGCGGTCCGGCTGTTCTGCTGATCGGCCTTGGAATCTCCGCATTCCGCAACAGGAAGCGATCGGACTCCTCAGATTCCAAACCGCCGAAACGCACCACCGAGTATCGATAGTCGACGGGCCGAATGGCGGCGCAAGTACCGGCGAAACATAGTCGCAGTCGGCCCATGGAGAAAGCGATGACGACAGACCCATTCCAGTCACCTGCACTGCAAAGTGGTTACCCCGGCGACGAGAAAGTGCCGCCCGAATTGAAGGAAACCGAGAGTCCCGTCGGCATCCGGCACGACGGCGGGTCGGCAGGGCAGAACCGTGGGCGACGTGCGCCTCAGCACGGCAGCGGGGCTGCGGTCGGATCGGGTGCGGGCGCTGGCGGCGGTGGCGGGCCCGAGGATTTCGACGGCGATGCCCAGAATGGAGACGGAAGTCTGAGCATGACGCCCGACAGAGAGCCGGATCGCTTTGGCGACGGACATAATGAAAATAGCAGCTGAACTACCCGCCCGCCCGTTGGCAGCATGGTCCCGTCAGTACGCTTGGAGAGCCCGAGCCCCACGCCCATCTGACTCCATCGCGTTTGATGCCGATACCGTTTGCATGACGATCGCGTTCGCTTTCCGCCCGGCATAGAGCCGCGCCATTTCTGCATGGGCTGCTTTCGCAACGGGACACGCGGCCGCTGCTTCGGCTTCGCGCTCCTGACGTTCGCGACGGCTGTAGAACTCAAGCTGCCGATTAGAATCAGCCATTTCGGTCTCCTTTGGCGCAATGATGGCCGATAAGCAGCGAGCGGTCCTTGATCGAAGTTAATGCGCAAATCCGCCCAAGCCACTGTGTTCGCAGGCTTAAACAACGTTTGGTGCAAGATGTCCGGTCGTCTTTTCAAACAAAATAGCATTTTTGCGCGAGACTCTATCGCATGCGCCATTGTGTCAGCGACCAGAGGGCTCAGGCGCCGCCAATGCCGACAATGATGATTCCGCTGCCACCGCAATTTACACAGGGTTCGTTGTCGATCTCGCCGCTGCCACTGCAAATAGGACAGGTATTTTCCCCCGTCCCCGGAGTGCCTTCGGGTGCCTGATCGCCCGGGTTCATGTCTGGGTCGCTCATATCGCTCTCCTGTGGTGTCTTGTTGAAGAATGGTCGAGCTGTTCAACAGGTTCCCGCATGGAACCGTACGGCAGCCACACTGTTATGGCCCGATGAACTATCCAGACATAAGTTAAGATCGCGCGATCAATGCTTGCAGGCTGCAGAAAACGCGGGCGAAAGGATGAGGTGGCTAAACCGAAGTGGCGGATGATCTGGACTGTGCCGATGCTGATGGCGGGCGCGTCATGCAGCAAGGAAGGACGCACGCTCGCCACGAACCAACCGCAGACGCCGCCCGTGGGAGCGACCGATCCGCGCATCCCCGCATATGTCGATAATGTCTATCAAGTGTCGCAAGGGGGACGTTATTTCACCTGGTATGGGTGTGGCGGGTGTCATGGAACGGGGGCAACCGGGGCCACAAACCTTGATGACAATCAGTGGCGGCATGGCGGTACGCTGGACGCGGTGTATCGGTTCATCGCCGATGGCCATGGGGTCAAATACCGGGAGCGGATTCCTGTCGAGCAAATATGGCAGATCAGTGCCTATGTACTTGACCGCGCAAAGACCACTCCGGCGAAAAACCGACGTTCAGAAATGGATGGCAAGGGCGAACCACAAGCCGACAAATGGGACGGCGCGGTGAGATGATGAGGTCGCGCGCCTTTCCACCGCTGGCCTTGATCGCTCTGGCCGGATGCACCGGCGTACAGTCGCCGCTCGATCCGGCGGGCGAGCAGGCGCACACGGTTTTCTCACTGCTCGGGCTGATGACCTGGGTGTGCGGGGGCATGTACCTCGCGGTGCTGTTCTTTCTGGCCTGGGGCATCTGGCGCGCGCGGCGTCGCATTCCAGAGGCGCCGGCGGTCGAACCTGCTGACGTCGGTTTGAACCGCACGCTGAAAGTCTGGGCTGCGATTATCGTGGTCGGCCTGACGGTTCTGATAACGGCGAGCTTTTTTGCCGAGCGGAGCCTGGCGTCGGCGCGTTCGCGGCAGGCGATGGTGGTTCGTGTCACTGGCCATCAGTGGTGGTGGCGCATCCAGTACCGCGATCCGGCAACGGGACAGTGGATCGAAACGGCGAACGAATTGCATCTGCCAGTCGATGGGACGGCACGGATCGAGCTGGGGTCGGCGGACGTGATCCATAGTTTCTGGGTGCCGAATGTCGCGGGCAAGATGGACGTCATCCCGGGGCGGTCGAACACGATCTTCGTGACGCCGCGCCGTACTGGATGGTTTCGCGGCCAGTGCGCCGAGTTTTGCGGAGCACAGCACGCGCACATGGCGTTCGATGTGAAGGTCGAGACGCCGGGTGCGTTCGCGGCGTGGCTTAAAGGACAGGCCGCACCCGCAGTGTCGCCGAGCGATGCAGTGTCGCAGCGCGGGATGGACATCGTCAATTCGGGCCAGTGCGCGATGTGCCACGTCGTTCGCGGCGGTGCTGCAACGGGAAGAGCCGGGCCCGACCTGACCCATGTCGGCGCGCGGCGATCGGTTGCCGCCGGAACCTTGCCGATGAGCCGGGGGGCGCTGCAGGGCTGGATCGCGCAGCCACAGGCTTTGAAGCCGGGAACGATGATGCCCGCTATTGCACTGGCTCCAGCCGACGCCGATGCCGTTTCGCGCTATCTGTGGTCGCTGAAATGACCGACGAAGCTGCCTCCGAAGCACGCGCCGCACGGCTGCACGCGACATGGGACGATGCGCCCGGCCTGTGGGGGTTCCTGACGACCATCGACCATAAGCGCATCGCCGCGCGCTATATCTTTACGGCGGTGGCTCTGCTCTTTCTGGCGGGCGTGCTGGCGCTCGACATGCGGTTGCAGCTGAGCCAGCCCAACATGGGACGCATGGAGCCGCAGGCGTATAACGAAGCCTTCACCCTGCACGGATCGACGATGCTATTCCTCGTGTCGGTGCCGGTGATGGAGGCGATGGGGCTATGGCTGGTGCCGCTGATGCTGGGACAGCGCAACATGGCCTTCCCACGGCTCGCGGCATTCAGTTACTGGATGTATCTGGGCGGCGTGCTGATGCTGTGGGTGCCGCATGCGCTCGGCATCACGCCCGATCTCGGCTGGTTCGAATATCCACCGCTGTCGGGGCCCGGCTATTCACCCGGACACCGTGCCGACATCTGGGCGCAGATGATCACCTTTACCGAGGTCGCGGCCCTTGCGGCGTCGGTCAACGTGGTCGCGACGATCCTGAAGATGCGACCGCCCGGCATGACATTGGCGCGGATGCCGCTGTTCCTATGGGCCATGCTGATCGCGTCGCTGATGACGATCTTTGCGCTGCCGTCGGTCATGCTCGTCACCAGCATGCTGATCGCCGACCGGATGGTTTCGACGCACTTTTTCGTGCCTGCGAGTGGCGGCGATGCGCTGTTGTTCCAGCATTTGTTCTGGTTTTTCGGACACCCAGAGGTCTATATCATCTTCGTACCTGCCATCGGTTTCGTGTCGGCCATCGTCGAGACATTCTCGCGCCGCACGCTATTCGGCCATGTTCCGATGGTGTTGTCGGTCATCGCGATCTCGGTGCTCGCCTTCGGCCTGTGGGTTCATCACATGTTCGCGGTCGGGCTGCCGCGTCTCGGCAATGATTTCTACACCGCCGCCAGCATGGCAATCGCGCTGCCCGCAGGGATGCAGATATTCTGCTGGATCGCGACGATCTGGAGCGGACGGCCACGGTTCGCCACGCCGATGCTCTGGGTGTTGGGGTTCATTTCGACATTCGTGATCGGTGGATTGTCGGGCGTGATGACGGCTTCGGCCCCGCTAGACCTGCAACTGACCGACACATATTTCGTGGTCGCGCATTTTCATTACGTGCTTGTCGGCGGCGCGATGTTCCCGTTGTTCGGGGCGTTCTGCTATTGGTATCCGAAGGCCACGGGGCGGCTGATGTCGGAGTATTGGGGCAAGATCAGCTTCGCCCTGATCGTCGGCGGTTTCAATCTCGGCTTTTTTCCGATGCACATCCTCGGGCTGGAGGGGATGCCGCGGCGGGTTTACACCTATGGGCCGGAAATGGGCTGGGGCATGCTAAACCTGGTCGCCACCGCCGGATCGGTCATCGCCGTCGGCGGCGGGCTGGTGTTCGTCGCTAATGCATATTTCAGCTTACGGCGCGGTGCGCTGGCGGGGGCAGATCCCTGGGGCGGAGCGTCGCTCGAATGGGCAGCTCCCTCTCCGCCTCCGCCTTATAACTTCGACCACACGCCTGTCGTGCGCAGCCTGACGCCGCTGTGGACGTCGCCCGATGCCCTGCCCATGATGGAGGGCATTGGGCTGGACAAGCGCGAGGTGCTGGTGAGTTCGGTCGTGGACGCACTGCCTCAATATCGCCAGAAAAGTCCTGCGCCGTCACTATGGCCGATCATCTCGGCGCTCGCGGTTACGATCCTGTTTATCGGCAGCATCTTCACCCCATGGGCACTGGTCTGGGGCGCGGTTCCCGTCGGCATCGCCCTGACCGGATGGTTCTGGCCCAAGCGGTCGCGGCGGGGAGCCACGCCATGAACGCACGTTCGCACGAAATCGTCGGCGATCTGTCGGGCCTGCCCGAAAACGCACACGGCCACACGCACCTCGTCTGGTGGGGAAACATCGGCTTCATGCTGATCGAGGGCACGGCATTTGCGCTGGCGGCAGGTGCGTATCTGTATCTGCAGACGCAGGCCCCGGCATGGCCGCCACCCGGAAGCCCCCTGCCCCGCCTGCTGTGGAGCGGCATCTTCACGGTGACGCTGCTGGCGAGCGAATTGCCGAACCTTTGGGTCCGCCGCCGCGCCGTCGCGAAGGATGAGCGTGCCGTGCGTATCGGACTGGTGCTGATGACGGCGCTCGGCGTGATCCTTCTGGGAATGCGCTGGTTCGAACTGCAACATCTCGGTCTGCGCTGGGACGTGAACGCCTATGGCTCGGTCCTGTGGATGCTGATGGTGCTGCACACCTCGCATGTCGTTACCGATCTCGGAGACACGGCGGTGCAGGCGGTCTGGCTCTGCACGCATGAGGTCGGCGACGAACAGTTTTCCGACGTCGAGGATAATGCGAATTACTGGAGCTTTGTGGTCCTCGCATGGCTGCCGATCTACCTGCTCCTCTATTGGTCGCCGCGCCTGACATGAGTGCGATCGATCCCCGCCCGCCCGCGCAAGGCTCGACATGGATTGCGCTGGTTTTGCCCGCGACGGCGTGGGCCGTGTTCGAGGCAGGGCTGGCGGTTGCGCTGCGTCTGTCCTGCACGACGGTCGGCCTGTGGCTCGGGCCTCTATGGGGCGCGGCGAGCCTGATGGTTTGTTGCTGGGCGATGTATCTGGCATGGCCCTCTGCGAGAGTGGGGAGCGCAGGCGACAGTCCGGCAGGCGCGTGGCTGGCGTGGATCGCGCTGCTGGTCGCGCCGCTGTTCGGACTCGCCATCGCCTTCCAGACGCTCGCAACCTTGATCGTGCCGTCATGCGCGCGCTGATGATCTTCCTCCTGCTGCTGTGCGCCGGGCCTGCGCTTGCGCATGGTGGACAGGCTTATCAGGGAGCGCAGCCCGGCTGGACATGGGATTACTGGATCACCGGGCCACTCCTGGTCGCCGCCATCTTGTATCTCGTCGGCTGGCGTCGGCTGTCCGCGCGGGCTGTTCACGGCAAGGCGATCCTTCACCGGCAAGCGGCGTTTTTCATGAGCGGCTGGCTGGTGCTGGCGGCGGCGCTGGTGTCACCATTGCATGAAGCGGGAGAGCGCTCGTTCGCCGCGCATATGTTCGAGCATGAACTACTGATGCTTGCCGCCGCACCCCTGCTGGCGCTCTCACGACCGCTGACGGCGATGCTCTGGGCGTTTCCGCTTTCGGCGCGGCGGGCGCTCGGCAAGGCCACCCATTGGCGGCCCGTTTCGGCGATTTGGGAGATATTGACTGGCCCGGTGACAGCGACCTTGCTCCAGTCCGCTGCCCTGTGGCTTTGGCATATGCCCGCGCTTTTTGACCGCGCGCTGGCAAGTACGGGCTGGCACACAGCCCAGCATCTTTCGTTCCTGATAACGGCGCTGCTGTTCTGGACGGCGATGTTCGACACCGCGAAACGACCCGATGGCATCGGCGTGGCTGCACTTTGCCTGTTCGTGACGTCGGTCACCTCGGGTGCGCTGGGTGCCCTGATGGCGTTCTCGCAAAGCCCTTGGTATCGCGCCTATGCCGAACTCGGCATCGCGCCGTTTGGGCTCAGCCCGGTCGAGGATCAGCAGCTTGCGGGCCTGTTGATGTGGGTGCCGGGCGGGCTGGTCCACGCCGTTGCCGCGTTGATACTGGTGCGGCAGATGCTGCAACCCCATGCCGGTCGGAGGGTGCCCGATGCCATCTAGCCTGCGCTTCGTGCTGATGCTGCTCGGACTGGGTGCCTTGTCCGCGCCGGTCGCGGTGTACGTTATATATGCGCAAGACAAAGCACAGGCGAAAATCACAGCCGAACAGATCACCGGCGGCAGGGTCCACGAGGGCAAGGCTCTGGTCGGGCGCTACGGCTGCGGCGCGTGTCACGCAATCGGTCGGGTCGCGGGCCTGAACGGCAAGGTAGGACCTGCGCTCGATGGTATAGCGGGGCGAGCGGAAATCGCGGGACATTTCGCCAACCAGCCTGAAAACATGGTTCTCTGGCTGCGCTTTCCGCAAAAACTGTCGCCCGGAAGTGGAATGCCCGATCAGGGCGTGAGTGCGCAGGAGGCGCGCGACATGGCGGCCTATCTATACACGTTGCGGTGACCAGAACGGGACTTTAGTCCGGCGACCCGGCACCTTCCGATTCTGCAAACGCCGTTCCCGAATCTTCGGCCACGATAACCTCATGTCCATCAGTCGTTTTGATCGAGCGCTGTTGCTCGGCTGGCGGGTCCAGAGCGGTGGGGCTCCCTTCACCACGCAGTCCTTCGGTCGCGGGGGGAAGCTGTTTCTCAGGTGCCGGTGTACCATAGGCATGTGAGTTGGATTTATCCTCGGCCATGTCGCTCTCCTTTTGCAGTAGAACGTAGGCGTCAGAAAATAGGTCCTGTCAGCGTGATCCTATTACCCTTTTCCCTATCCGCCAAAGACACTAACACTTGTTAGTTTCCATCTTTTGTCAGGAACGGGTGGAGCGAAATCGAGGTTGTATAACCGTCTCAGATGGACGGAACCCCTCTCATGTATATGCATAATAAACTGCTACAATATACCGTTCGCGTGTCCGAACCGAACCCTGTTCTGGCGTCCCTGTTGCTGGAACAATTTGGCGGACCCGATGGTGAACTCTCGGCTGCGATGCGTTATTTCACACAGGCACTTGGCGAAGATGATGCAGGTCGCAAGGATTTGCTTCACGACATCGCCACCGAAGAACTCAGCCACCTTGAGGTCATCGGATCGATCGTGTCGATGCTTAACAAGGGCGTGAAAGCACAGCTGGCCGAAGCGGCCATGGAAGAAGCCGATCTTTACATGTCGCTGACCGCGGGCGGGAACAGCCATACCCAGTCCATTCTCTATGGCGGTGGGCCTGCCCTGACCAACTCGTCCGGTGTTCCCTGGACGGCAGCCTATGTCGACAGCCGCGCCGATCCGACGTGCGATCTGCGATCAAACATCGCCGCCGAAAGTCGCGCCAAGATCGTCTACGAACGGTTGATCAACATCACCGATGATCCGGGCATCAAGGACGCACTGGGCTTTTTGATGACGCGCGAGGTCGCCCACCAGAAAAGCTTTGAAAAGGCGCTGTATGCGATCGAAAATAACTTCCCCCCGGGCAAGCTTCCCGGTGTCGAGAAGTTCGCGAGCATGTACGTCAATACTTCGACGGGCGCTGGCGACATGGATGGTCCATGGAATTCGGGCGAACAGTGGGACCGCGTTGACGATGTCGCCGGATCGCTGCCGTTCGATGGTGGCGACGGGCTTGCGAGCGTCGGTCTGACCAGCAGCGAAAAGGCCGTGAGCGACAAACTCAAGGCGCGGACGATGTCCAATCCAGCGAACGATCCGTTGACCGGTGTCGATCTTGGTGCCGGCCCCGGAGCCGGACGGATCACCGAGGGCGACAAGGGCGGAGCCGACGACATCGACGATGCCGCCCAAATGGCGAAAGCTCTCTGAACGACGCACGGGGGCGGGCTGGCCCGCCCCCGCTTATCAGGCTGGCGGACGATCGATGTTGATGCAGACACCCGCTGCGCTGCAAGCGTCGCTGGAAGAAGAAACCGCCGAGAAGATTCCGTCCCGCCCGAACCTGTTCGGGCGGGACGTTGCCGTGCCCCGTTCAGGCGGGTTCTGGCGCAAGATGGCCGCCTTTACCGGCCCCGGATATCTCGTCGCGGTCGGATATATGGATCCGGGCAACTGGGCGACCGACATCGCGGGCGGCGCACGCTTTGGATACACGCTGCTGTTCGTCGTCGTCCTTGCCAGCGCCATGGCGGTCCTGTTGCAGTCGCTTGCTGCCAAGCTAGGCGTCGCCACCGGTCTCGACCTCGCACAGGCATGCCGCGCACGTTTTCGTCCGGCAACGTGCAAGTTCTTGTGGGTGCTATGCGAGATCGCGATCATCGCCTGCGACGTGGCTGAAGTCATCGGCACCGCCATCGCGCTCCAGTTGCTGTTCGGCATTCCGCTGCCCGCCGGAGCGTGCCTCACGGTCTTCAACACCCTCCTCCTGATGACACTCCAGCAACGCGGCATCCGCAAGCTGGAGGCGCTGGTGGTCACGCTCATCGCAGCGACCACCCTATGCCTGATCGTCGAACTGGTCCTTGCACGGCCCGACTTCAGGCTGCTTGCCCATGGACTGCTCCCGACGACCGAACTGATCGGCAATCAGGCCATGTTATACATCGCAATCGGGATCGTCGGTGCGACCGTCATGCCGCATAATCTCTACCTCCATTCCTCGATCGTCAAAACGCGGTCTTTTGCGCCGACTGACAGGGGCAAGCGCGAGGCTATCCGGTTTGCAACCGCCGATACGGTGATCGCGCTGTCGCTGGCGGTGTTCGTCAATGCCGCGATCCTCATCCTTGCCGCCGCGACCTTCCACGGGCGTGCCGATGCCGCGACGATAGACATCGCCCAGGCCTATGAGCTTTTAACGCCGATGATCGGCGGCGGGGCATCGGTCATCTTTGCCGCCGCGCTGCTGGCTGCGGGTCAGAATTCGACGCTGACGGGGACGATTGCCGGCCAGATCGTCATGGAGGGCTTTACCGACTTTCGCCTGTCGCCGTGGAAGCGACGGCTGATCTCGAGGTCCATCGCCCTGCTGCCCGCAGTCTATGCCTCATATTTTTTCGGTAGTGTGGGTGCCACGCGCCTGCTCGTCCTGACGCAGGTCATATTAAGCCTCCAGCTTCCCTTCGCCGTCGTACCCCTTGCGATGTTCACCGGGGATCGGGGATTGATGGGAAAGTTCGTCAACCGGCCCGGTACCCGCGCTGTTGCGTGGGCGGTCTGCGGCCTCTTGATCGCTCTTAACCTGTGGCTGGTTGGGCAATGGGCGCTCGGCCTGTAGCTTGTGAAGCCGCGGTTTCCTCGTGCAGATAATTATCCTGAAATCCAGCCACGCGCTTCAGGTTTTGCCAGTCCACCACGTTGATCGAGCGCATCTTGCGTTCGATCAGCCCCTGCGCGCCAAGATATTGCAGCGTCCGGTTGACGTGCACCGGAGTCATGCCGGTCGCGTCGGCCAGCTGTTCCTGAGTCATCGGCAGTTCAAAGCGACCACAGTCACTCAGCCCGGCACCCTCCGACCGCGTTCCAAATTCGCAGAGCAGATGAGCGATCCGTGCGGGTGCTTCCCGGCGACCGACGTTCAATACCCATTCCCGAAAGATCGAGGCATCGATGAGCGTGTCGCGCCAAAACGCTTCGGCAATTTGGGGTCGAGCGAGCGCAAGGTTTTTCAGGCAATCGGTAGCGACGGTTCCAACCGTTGCGCGCGTCAGCGTCTGGACGTTGTGATCGGCACGACTCAACAGGACTTGCTGGAGGTCGATCATATCTCCGGCCATATGGATCGAAACGATCTGCCGCGACCCCTCCTTGGTCAGTTTATGGCGATGGGCATAACCGCTTAGCAGGATGCAACAATGCTCCGGCTGGTCACCTTCGCGCACGAGGTAGGTGGCCGCTTTGACCTCACGAACGGTCATCGGCAAAGCGGCGAGCGCTTCACGATCGACTGGAGATAAGGGATGCCGGCGCTCGAGCTTGCGAATGACAGGCATCCAGGGACTGACAGCAGGCTTGTCCATCAACCTTCCCATTGATGATTCGTCGCACATAAATTGCGTGGAGGCGTGATTGTTCCATCGCGTGTGCCGCATGGAGCCCAGAGACCGGCGGCGGGCAGCAGAGCCATGCCGCGACTCGATGGGCCCTTGGCGCGCGGTTACAATCAACGCCCGCGATGTTCAGATCGCCTGGAAGGGGGGACGTCGCTTTCCGCAGCTCGCGCCGATCGTTAATGCCCGGTCGCGGGTCGATGAGGGCCGACGAATGCTCCGATCAGGAACCCGCTTGCCTGCTTTGAGCGCGTACAAGAGGACGAGTTGCGCGCTGCGTTTCAATGCGTTTACGCCAGTCGCGATCTGGGAACGAGTTGGGATGCGCGGCCTGGGTTTGTAAATCGGAACCGCGCCACAAATAGGTTCCGATCAACAAGGCCCATAAAGCAGCGACAGGAAGAATTGCGATAAGGGCGGCATCCGACGCCACGGCCACAAACTGCGTATGGTACGCGTCCATCGCGCTCCGCAAACACTCGGCGTTGAAATATGAATCATAGGCAAGGGCAACATGACATTGCGCCTGTGCCTGAGCGAAAACCGCCTTGGGTGCCGATCCAAAGAGTGCCAGCCAGCTTATATAGGCGACAACGATCCAGAGGGCTGAGCCCAGCGCCACGCAACGACGAAAACTTAATGCCACACTTCGGCGTGTCACGTTCATGCTCCTCTCCAAAGTCGCATCTTAGTGGTGCCCGCCTTTTGACGGATGCTCCCCCCTCCATAACTGCAATCACGCCGTTTGCAACGATATCGTATGTTGGCGAGGTTTATCCGTCGGCGCGATGTGACGCTGATTTGAAAGCATAATGGGCCGGTAAATCACTGGCTATGGCCACCAGATCAACTCTTGACACCAAATCGATTACTCGCATACGGTACGTGACCTTACTGGTTTTATTGAACCAAGATCGCCACGATAAAGCGACAGGGAGAGAGGATTAGAACTGATGGCACCATCCACATCCGGGAACCAACAGTGCGCCTCCCTTTCCGACGCGTAACGTTCTTTGCACAAACCCATCGCGCGCCGTTATCGGCAGACAGTTAAGAGGATAAATATAATGAACCGGTCACAAAGGTCGCGGCTTTCCGTTGCCAATTATGCGGCCTGCACGCCGTTGATGCTGGGTTGGGCGGCGATTATGGGATCGGTCCCACCTGCGACGGCGCAGGAGGCGGCGTCGGCGGCGCCAACTTCAGTCGCCACAGCCACACCTGCCGACGACGCGCAATCGGTCGGATTGCAGGAGATCGTCGTTACCGCGCAAAAACGCTCCCAGAATGTTCAGGACACTCCATTGTCCGTAACCGCGGTTTCGGGCGCAAGCCTTGCGACCAAGAGCATCGTGAACGTCGTGGACCTTGCCCGCATCGATCCTGCTCTCCAGATCGGACATTCGACAGGCGTGGTGACAACATTCATCCGCGGCATCGGAAATCCGGTAACGACGGCTGGAAACGAAGCGAGCGTCCCCGTCTATATCGACGATGTGTATTTCGTTCGCGCGTCCTACCCATTCTTCAGCCTTGGCAGCGTTGATCGCGTTGAAGTGCTGAAAGGCCCACAGGGCACACTTTTCGGTCGCAACGCGTCGGGCGGCGTGATTTCGATCTACACGCGCGATCCGGATTTTACCTCGCCAGAAATGTCCGGAAAGGTCGGAGGAGCGAATTACGACACGATCTACGGTCAGCTCTATGTAAACCGTCCGATCACCGACACGCTGGCGGTGAACTTTTCGGTCGATGCCAATAAACAGCACGGCGGATGGGGGATTAACACCGCCACTGGCACACCCACTTTCCGTGAGCATCACGTCAGCATGCGCGGCAAGATATTGTGGGAGCCGACCGAGAGCACCAAGATCAAATTAATCGGTTATTACGAACGCGCTTATAACGAGCAGGGCATTTACGGCCGGCCTTTTCCCGGCACGGTCGGGGGATATCCCGACGGCCTGCACAACGGCTTTCCGCCCGCACCGGGTTTTCCGATCGGCGTCTTGCCGAAGATCGGCTTCTACGACGAGTCGACCGCTTTCAACCAATATGACCGATCGAGTGGTTATGGTGGTTCGGTTCGCCTCGATCAGGGCCTCGGCGATATCGCAGATTTCGTCAGCATAACGGCGATCCGTCGTAACAAGGAGCTATATGCGTCCTCGGGTGACTATGATCCAAGCGATCAGTTGCGTTACGACTTGCACGTGCTGGATCACCAGTTCTCGCAGGAATTTCAGCTCAAGTCCAAGGGCAGCTCAAAGCTGACCTGGATCCTGGGAGGATATTACCTCAATGCCCTGCAAGGGTTCGATCCCACGATCATCCATGGCATCGGGACGCAACTCACCGGCGTCGATAACGTCGCGATCGTCGGCAAGGAACGGATCAAGTCGCTCGCGGCGTTTGCCCAGGCGACTTATCCGATCACCCGCAACACCAACATCACCGGAGGCTTGCGCTACACGATCGACAAGGTTTCGGGTCAAGGCACCACCACCCTGAACTTCCTGCCCGGAGTTTTTGCACCGGGTCCATTCTCATTCGTCGATCAGCGATTTGACGCCAACAATGCCTGTTCGGGTCTTTTGGCAAATGCCTTTTTCGGTGCCCCGACAGCCGGCACCTGCGGCGCTCCAAATCCCGATGCGAGCAAAACTTTCAGAAAGATCACTTACAAGGCATCCGTCGATCATCACTTCGGTGACAATGTGATGGCCTATGCGAACTACAGCCGGGGTTACAAGGCGGGCACGTTCAACACCCTGCCCCTGGACTCGCCCGCCCTGAAGCCGGAAGTGGTCGACGCCTATGAAGTGGGTATGAAGACCGAATTGTTCGACCGGAGGGTCCGCCTGAACGCGGCCTTGTTCTGGAACGACATCAAGAGTCCTCAGGTCCAGTCTCAGCGCAACGGCCTCGTCGCCCTGATCAATGCCGGTTCGGCACGGACGCGCGGTGTCGAATTCGATGCGAGCGCACTGCTGGCACCTGGCCTGACAGCAAGCCTCGCGGGTACCTATCTCGATGCCAAGTTCCGCGACTTCAAGTCGGCACCGTCCTACTGTCCGTCGCCTGTTATCTCCAACGTTCAGTGTGCGGCCATCCTTGCGGCGAACGGCACAAGCCCGGCTGTGATAGCCACTATCGGCGACGGCAATCTCAATCAGATCTTCGTGAGCGCCGACGGCAATCGCCTGCCTTACTCATCGAAACTAAAGATCAGCGGCGGTTTGAACTACACATTTGAACCCGATGGCGTTGGCAAGATCATTCTGGATGGATCGGTTAACTACCAGAGCAACTTCAACTGGGATTCGGACAATGTGATCAAAGAACCGGCCCACACATTTTTCGATGCGTCGATTCAGTTAACGCCGGCATCGCTCGAGAACATCAGCTTTCGTCTATGGGGCAAGAATTTGTCCGGTGTTCACTACAACGTTGCCTATTATGCTCAGGCTTCCGGATCAGCCTTTTCGTCGGCCCCGGGAGCGCCCCGCACATTCGGAGGCGAAGTTCTGTTTAAATTCTAACGTGTGAACCCTGAACTCGCTGCGTAAAGTGCGGTCTATGATCAAGTAGAAGCACTTTACGCCAGCGTAGGTTCAACCGGCCTGCGTCAGACGGCGGATGGTTGCGCCAATGTCCTTGCGGCGCCATTCACTCAGGAACACGACCAGAAGCTGAAGCTGGGCACGCGGGAGGAAAAGATCGCGCAACCGCGGATCGGTACGATCCGTTAGCTTATGAAAGTCGGGGATTTCACCCGCAAGCAATGATGGCGCATCGAGCATCCAGGCCGTTCCGAGTAGGGCGATGGAAACCCGAACGTCTTCGTCGAAACGCTCGGCATCCACGCCCGGCCCCCCGGAAGCGGCATAGTCGTTCAACAAAAGAGCCTGTAACGCGGCGTCGTGCCTTGCCAGGAAATCAGCCTCCGCAGCGCACAACATCCCGTAATAGGATTGCGCAAGGTTGGCCTGCCCCACGCCGCCCCAGTCGAGCTGGCCAGATTGCATGATACCATCGGCATCACGCCAGAACCACGCATTGTCCGGGTTCATGTTCCAGTGAACGAGCGCCACCGCATCCGCATGTCCATAGAGCCGTTGCCACAGCGACCGTTCGTGTTCGAGCACCAGTGCAACATCGCGGGCGAAAGTGTCGAGGAAGGCGGCGTCAGCCAATCCGTCGGGCAATAACTGGGGTGCCTTTGCCGCAAAATCGACCAACACGGCGAGCTTGGTGTCAAGCTGAGCACGATCGTAGGGAATAACTTTCATCATCGCTTCGTTCGATGGATCGAACGGAAATTCGCGCTCTATCTCACCCTTGAAATGACCGCCTCGATGATAGGCCGCCAGACGGGCAATCGCGCGGGTCTGGGCTTCATACACCGGCAGCGGGTCGGTAAGTTCATAATCGACACATTTCTCCAGTGCAGGCTCGATCCCGTTCTCACCGTATGGGATACGTTCGGTGATCAGCAGCCCGGTCTTATCGGCTGAACTGTAATCGGCGAACATGCAGCGCGGGACGGAAACCGGGAAATCCGACTTGCGTGACAGCAGCGCCAGGCGAACCTCCGGGTCCATGACGGGCGAAAACAATTCACGCAGCGGATCGCCGAATTCACGCGTAAATTTGGCGAAGAGGCGCTTGGGAAGGCCATCGTCCCTGTCATACGTCACATCGATGGCAATCTTTCGCCCCATGCCACCGCCAAAGAATTCCCGCCAATAGGTGATGCTGCTCACGCGATTGTCGGGCGCGAGCGTTGAGAGACCATGGAACAATTCCGTCAGGAGCGCGGCACCTCCTTGCTCGAGCACGTCGCAGCTGACCGGAAAGACAATGCCGGTGTGATCGCCGGTTACGTTCGATGGATAGGACAAAATTTCTCCTCTTTTACCGGGTTCGAGACCCATATCGACGCGCGACATTGACTGATCATTGGCATATGGTATGCTAACGAACAACCCATAATTCGGACGAACCTTGATGGGTATGCAGCGGAATAAATACGGCCATTCAAAGGTCGTCTCCGTCGATTATCAGGAGAAGAGATGCTTACCCCATACGACGAATTTCCCGTCCATCAGGCTTCGCGGCCCTTCAGTTACGTGCCGTCGACCGATTATAGCTGGGACGATGGGCATTACATCGGCATTTTCAGCCCCGAACATAAGATATTCCTCTGCATGGGTATGCGGGTAAACGCCAACACCGATATGATCGGCGGCTATGCATTGCTGAATATCGCCGGACACCAGACGACCGTTCGCTTCTCGCGCTGCTGGCGGGGCAATTTTTCGATGACGATCGGGCCGTTCTCGATCGATTTCGTCGAACCGCTCAAGACATTGCGCGTCAAGCTCGACGAAAACGACAGCGGCATGACGTTCGACATCCTGTGGGAAGGATCGTCGCCACCCTTTCTGGAAGATCACCACGTCTCGGTAAACCGTGGCCGTCATACCACCGACCAGACACGCTATTCGCAGCCGGGCAGCGCCACCGGCACGCTCAGCCTGAACGACAAGAGCTGGGCAATCGAGCCCAATGGCTGGCAGGCGTCGCGCGACCATAGCTGGGGTCTATATGCTGGCCGTGCGCCGCTTTCCCCGCCAAGCCACCTGCTGCCACCCCGCGTGAGCTTTGGACCGCAGCGCGCACTGCGCCTGTGGACGGTGTTCAAGAGCGGTGAGATCAGCGGCTTCTATCACCTCCACGAAACTGCGGAGGGTGTTCAGGTGAAGATGAACGACGTGTTCGGGACGCCGTTTGGCGGGCGTTTGTTCAGGGATTGGGGCGAAGAGGATATCGAGCTGGTGGCCGGCGTGCACGAGACTGTGCTCGAGCCGGGCACGCGGATGCTGAAAGGTACGAACGTGACGCTGACCGACACACTTGGCCGCGTCTGGCGTCAGGAAATTCGGGTCGTATCGCCGCCGTGGGTGCCGATGACGATGGGCTATCATCCCGGAAGCTGGAAGGACGGTGGCACGTTCGGGACCTACCACGGCTCTGAAACGCTCGCGATGGAGTGGGACTATTTCGACTTCTCGGTACAGCCCTGTAAATATCAACCTTATCGAGTAAGCGGTTCTGGCGCGGAGGACGATTTCGGTCTGGGGCTGGATTATTCCAAGCTGGTCCATGGCGTCGAATATCTGGGACAGATTACGACGATCGCGCCCGACGGCACCCGGTACGAAGGATCGGGCCAGGTGGAGTTTTTCATCAACGGCCCTTACACACCGCTGGGATTGGAATAGATGTCGAGCCTCCTGAAAAAACCGCTCGAGGATTACATCCGGCATCGCTTCGGTGCCGAGGCTGAGGTCTTGAGCGGCAGTCGCTTTCCGCGTGGATCGTCGCGCCTGACGTGGTTCGTGGACTATCGCGAAAAGCCCGGCGCGCCGGTGAATTCGATCGTGTTGCGGGGCGACTTTCCCGGTGGCAGCACGATCCATACTTCGCTGGAGCAGGAATTCTTCATGTACGACCGCCTCGGCAAGACGGACGTCCCGGTCGCGCGTACGCTCTGGTGGGAAACCGATCCCGAATGGGTGGAACGTCCCTTTTACGTCCGTGAACAGATTGAGGGCAGCTGGGAAATCCCCAATTTCTCCGATCCCGATCCGGCGTATGACCAGCTTCGTATCGACACGTCGCGCGAACATATGCGCAAGCTTGCCATCGTCCACAATGTCGACTGGAAAGCTCTCGGCTTTGACGAGCGGCTGTCCGCCCCCGCCGATGTCGCCGGCTGTGGCCTGCATTTCATCGACGGGATGGAGCGACAGTTGAAGGATTTTCAGCTCGAGCCGATGCCACTGGTAATCGAAGCACTGGTCACGCTGCGGTCTAAAACGCCGGTCGCGCCGAGGATTAGCCTTTGCAAGGGGACCAATGGGCTGGGCGAGGAGGTATTTCGCGATGGCGTGATCGTGGCGATGAGCGACTGGGAAGAAGCATCCATTGGCGATCCCGCCGCTGATTTTGCCTCGCTGCAAAACTTCATCCCTGAAATCGAACGGGATGGCGAGAAAATCTGGGGACTGGAACATGCGCTGGCTTATTATCGCGAGGTAAGCGGGATTGACCTTCCGATCGAGAACGTCCGTTTCTACCAGATGCTGCGCACGTTCGGTGCCATATTGTACGGCCATAAAGCCGCCGTGGTGATGCATACGGGCGAGGCCGATATTCGTCAGGCGTGGACGGGAACCGAGGTGTTCCATCTTGGCAAGCGCATGCTGGCACAGGCGATCGGACTGGGGACGCCCGTCGATCCGGCATGGTTCGCAGAACTCAACGAGACTATCGTATGACGGGAATACCGATGACCCGAATGATTGCCCCGACCGCCGCAGAAGTCGTCCGTTGCGTGAACGAGTCGATCACCAGCCAGATCGTTCCCGTACTGACCAAGGGTTCGGAAAAAAGCGTTGTTGCCACGATCCAGCATTTGCTGCGCTATATCGAGCTTCGGATCGACCTTGAAGGACAGACGCTGCTCGACGAGGTGCAATACCTTGGCAAGCTGCTGCCGCAGGCGACGGCGTGGCTTGGCACACAGCCCGGATCGAGCGCGTTGATCAGCGCAATCGATGCCAGCATTGCATTCGAGCGCGATCCGACCGTCTATCCCAGTCTCACGATAATGAACCTGCAAGTCGCGGAACTTCGGCAGCATGTCTGTGACATCTTGCTAAGTCTGCAGGACACGGGCCCCACGGCACCCGATAGCGACGGCGCCAGGCTGCACGAGGCGATCAGGACCTACATTTCGTGGCAGCTCGAACAAGAGGGGTCGGTCATCGAGCCCTCGTTCGTCGGCTTTGGTCCGCGGCGCTAGTGTCATCGTCTCACGTGACGGTGGCTGCTAGGGCTGTGCCGAATCGCACGGAATGAAGATCGCATCATGATGGCCAGTTTCCTCCCAAACGACGGACGTGCCGAAACTGCGGCCAAGACGGCTGAACCGGCGTACACGCTGCTTGACCGGCCATGGGGTGACATGGCCGACGAGGCCGAAGCGATGACGCTGCGCGGCAACGGTGGCATGGTCAGTTATTCACGCAAGGTATTCATTCCGCTCACGCGCCTGTGCCGGGACGTCTGCCATTATTGCACCTTCGCAACCGCCCCGCGCCACATTCCGGCACCTTATCTGAGCGTTGACGAAGCGGTCGCAATTGCCCGCGCGGGAGCCGAGCAGGGTTGTCGGGAAGCCCTGTTCACGCTCGGCGACCAGCCGGAACTACGCTATCCCGCCGCGCGCAAGGCGCTGGCGGCGCTGGGATATGCAACGACACTCGATTATCTGAAGGCCGTGGCACAGGCGGTGTATAGCGAGACCGGGTTGCTGCCCCATCTCAACCCCGGCGTGATGGACGATGCCGCAATTGCCGCGCTGCGCCCGGTCGCCGTGTCGATGGGTATCATGCTGGAAACAATCAGCGATCGTCTTTCCCAACCCGGCGGGGCCCATCACGGATCGCCCGACAAGCACCCGTCCATACGACTGGAAACGCTTGCCGCGCTCGGTCGTCAGTCGGTTCCGACAACGACCGGGCTGTTGATCGGCATCGGCGAAACGCGCAGGGAAACCATCGCCGCGCTGGTCGCCATCCGCGATCTTCACGCCGTTCATGGTCACATCCAGGAAGTGATCATACAGAATTTCCGAGCCAAGCCGGGCACGCGCATGGCGGCAGCAGCGGAGCCCGATCTGGACGAGCATTTGTGGGCAATCGCCGCCGCGCGTCTTGTCCTGGGGCCTGACATGCGCATCCAGGCACCGCCGAATTTGCGGCCGGGCGTGCTTGCGCAACTGCTGCGTGCCGGGGTGGATGACTGGGGCGGCGTTTCGCCAGTGACGCCCGATCACGTCAACCCGGAGGCACCATGGCCCGAACTCGACCAGCTTGCGTTCGAGACTGCGGCTGCGGGTCGTCGGCTGGTCGAACGGCTCGCTATCGGTCCGGCGTTCGCCACCGATGTGACGCGATGGGTGGACCCGGCACTACGCACCGCCGTCCTGCGCGGGTCGGACGCGCATGGACTTGCCCGCACCTGCTCCTGGCATGCCGGAACCGGCGAAATGCCCCCCGCACCGACGGTGTTGAAGACGTTCGACAAGCCGATTTCAACCGTCACTCATACGCTGGCCCGTGCGGAGGCAGGTGAGCGGCTGCGCCCGGAAGAAATCGCGACGCTGTTCAGGGGCGGAGACGCCGAATTCGTGGCAATCACCGCCAGCGCGGACCGGCTGCGGGCGGCAATGGTCGGGGATACGATCAGCTATGTCGTCAATCGCAACATTAATTACACGAACATCTGTAGCTACCGCTGTACCTTCTGCGCCTTTGCAAAGGGTTCGACCAAGCGCGAGCGTGGCCCGGCCTATCGCCTCGACCTGACCGAGATTGCCCGCCGCGCCGCGGAAGCATGGCAGATGGGCGCGACCGAGGTTTGCCTTCAGGGCGGCATCCACCCTGACTATGACGGAACGACCTATCTATCCATAGTCGCGGCGGTGAAAACCGCGGTTCCGGGCATGCATGTCCACGCGTTTTCGCCGCTCGAGATCAGCCATGGTGCAGAAACGCTTGGACTGACACTGCACGATTATCTTGCCCGGTTGAAGGATGCCGGGCTGTCGTCGCTGCCGGGCACCGCCGCCGAAATACTGGACGACGAGGTGCGCGACGTCATCTGTCCCGACAAGCTCGGCACCGAAGGATGGCTATCGGTGATGCGGGCCGCGCATGAAGTGGGCCTGCGATCGACCGCGACAGTGATGTACGGGCACGTCGATCGTCCCATTCACTGGGCGCGCCATCTGGTTCGTATACGCGATCTTCAGGCAGAGATCGGCGGCTTCACCGAATTCGTTCCCCTGCCCTTCGTCCATATGGAGGCTCCAATGTGGCGCAGGGGCCAGTCGCGGTCGGGTCCGACATGGCGCGAGGCGATATTGATGCACTCGATCGCGCGGCTTGTCCTGTCGCCGGGCATCCGGAATATCCAGGCAAGCTGGGTCAAGCTGGGCCCGGAAGGAGCCGCACGCGCCATGCAGGCTGGATGTAACGATATCGGCGGAACGTTGATCGATGAATCAATTACGCGTGCAGCCGGTGGTGCCAATGGCCAACATCTCGATGGACCGGCGATCGAGGCACTGGCCGCCACGCTGGGGCGTCCGGCTCGGGTGCGCACGACTTTCTATGCCGACGTGCCTCATATGGTTGCTGCATGACCGATATCTTTTTTGAAAGACCATAAAATGAGCGTGATCGGAATCGTTGGCGGCACTGGCAAGCTTGGCGCGGCACTGGGCGGACGATGGGCAAAAGCTGGCCATGAAGTGCTGATCGGGTCGCGCAGTGTCGAGGGCGCTCAAACGGTTGCAGCCGCGTTGTCGGAACGGTTTGGCGTGACGGTGACTGGCACCACCAATCTCGACGCAGCCACGCGGGCCGATATCATCGTCAGCACTGTTCCCTTTTCCGCGCAGGAAGACCGACTTTCCGAAATCAAGGGCGTTGCGGCGGGCAAGATCGTGGTGGACACGACGGTGCCGCTGGTCCCGCCCAAGGTGATGCGCGTACAGCTTCCGCCAGAGGGCTCCGCCGCAGTACGTGCCGCCAATCTGCTCGGTCCCGACGTTCGCGTGGTTTCCGCGTTTCACAGTGTGGCCGCGCATAAACTTGCCACCGATCAGGAAGTCGCCTGCGACATCCTTGTGTTTTCCGATGACAAGGACGCGCGCAGCATCGTCGTTGCGCTTGCCGACGATGCTGGATTGCGCGGTATTCATGCCGGGGCACTGGTCAATTCCGCTGCCGCCGAGGCGTTGACATCGGTGCTCATCTTTTTGAACAAAACCTATCAGGTCGATGGCGCGGGCATCCAGATTACGGGCAATCTCATCAAGCCCGAATAGCAGAACAATATGGCCTGCCACATATGGTATGCTAGTTGACTTTATTGGCGAAGCGGCTGAACATGCTGCGACCATTCCAACACGGATTTGATTGGACCATGCCCGGTGACGCCGGGCAGCAACCAGTCAACGGAGAGACAATGACCGAGATCTGCCCGATGCGCAGCTTTGCACAGCCCGACGTGCTGTCGCATCCCCATAGCCTGCTGGCGGATATCCGCGCGAAGGGCGGCGTCGAGGTCGTGACCGACCCGCGTGGCTCGCCAATCTATCTCGTGACAAGTTATGCGCTGGTCGAGGAAGTGACCAAGCGGACCGACGACTTTTCCAGCAAAATGGGCCATCTGACCGTGGCACCGGGTAGTGGCAATCACGAAGCCGGAGAAATATTGAAGGACGCGCGCGGGGCATCGGGCCTGTTGCTGATCAGCGACGATCCCGAACACAAGCGGTATCGCGCGCTCGTCAATGCGGTGTTTGCGCAGGGCCGCGTTTCCCACCTGACGCCGGTGGTGGAAAAGATCGTCGATGACCTGATCGATGATATGCTGAAAAAAGGTGAAGCGGATTTCGTCAATGAATTCGCGGTGTTGCTGCCGACATATGTCATCGCCGACATATTGGGTCTCGAACGCCATGAATGGGGACAGGTTCGCATCTGGTCGGATGCCGTTATCCGGATCGTCAGCCGGATGGGCACTGCCGAAGAAGAAGTTGCCGCCGCGAGGATGGTTATCGAATTTCTGGCGTTTATTCGGGAAAAGATCCGCATTCGACGCGAGACCCCGGCGGACGATCTGATTTCCAACCTCATCAACGTTCGGCTCGATGGCATGGAGCCGCTCACGGACGACGAGGCTACCGGCCTTACTTTTGAGATCGCCGTTGCGGGCAACGAAACGACCCGCAACACGCTGATGAGTGGTCTGGCTCAATTGCTGCGCCATCCCGATCAGATGCACGACCTTGCCGCTGACCCTTCGCTGGTCGCCAATGCGGTCGAGGAACTGTTGCGCTACGAAACGCCCGCAACGTCGATGTGGCGGATCGCAACGAACGATACGACGCTCGGCGGCCTTGCTATTCCAGCGGGTGCCGAGATACTCCTGCGATACGACGGAGCCAATCGCGATCCTGCGAAATATGAAAATCCTGACGATTTCGACATTCGGCGTAAAAATGCGCGGACGCATGTCGCCTTTGGCGCGCCCGGTGTTCACCGCTGTCTCGGCCAGATGCTGGCACGCAAGGAAATGACGATTGCGCTGCCCCGGCTGCTTTCCCGGCTGCATAACATCCGCGTGTTGGAGACCAGCGACACGACCTATTGGCCGGGCCTGCTTCATCGCGGAATCGGATCGCTCCACATCGCGTTCGACCGCGCACCTGAAGGTGCGCTGGCTGCCGAATAGTCCGCTGCGGGTTGCGAAGCCGCGTGGCCATCAAAAAATAAGAGGATGCAGGCGTGTCTCACCAACTCACACCCTATGACGAATATCCCGTCCATCAGGCACCTCACCCGTTCAGCTATATTCCATCCACCGATTACGCCTGGGACGAGGGTTATTGGTTCGGCGTCTTCAACCCCGACGAAAAGCTGTTTCTCGGGACCTACCTTCGCGTCAACCCCAATACGGACATGATCGGCGGCTGTGTCCTGCTGAACATCGCAGGTCATCAAACCACGCTGCGTTTCAACCGCTGCTGGCGCCGGAACTTTGAACTGGAGGTCGGTCCCTATAAAATGACGTTTGTGGAGCCGCTCCGCAAAATTCGCCTTACGTTGAATGAAAATGACAGCGGCATCAGCTTCGATGTGCTTTGGGAAGGCACCTCACCCGCATTCCTTGAAGACCATCACATCGCGACCAATCGCGGGCGTCGAACGACCGACCAGACGCGCTACTCGCAGCCGGGGAAAGCCAGTGGCTGGATTCGGCTTCGCGATCGCAAATGGGACGTCGAGCCAATCGCCTGGTCAGGATCGCGCGATCATAGCTGGGGTCTTTATGCATCGCGGCCACCCCTTTCACCGCTCTCGTCGCTGTTGCCGCCTCCAACGAAGGATGACGGGCCAAAGCGCGCGATGCGGTTCTGGACGTGTTTCCGCGCCGAACCCTATAGCGGCTTTTTCCACTTCCACGAAACGGCCGAGGGCGTTCAGTGCAAGATGAACGATGTGTTCGGAACGCCGTTTGGCGGCAGGATATTCAGGGGCTGGAACGAACAGGACATCGAACTGGTCTCGGGAACGCATGACATGGAATTCAATCCTGGCACCCGCATCCTGAAAAAAGCGACGTTCCTGTTGCAGGATATCGAAGGCCGCGAATGGCGTCAGGTGTACGATATCGAAACGCCGCCCTGGGTCGTACAACCAATGGGCGCATTTCCGGGAAGCTGGAAAGACGGTGGGACGTTCCACACCTATCACGGCAGCGAGGAACTGGCGATAGAATGGGAAGAGGACGACTATTCGCAGCAACCCTTTGAATATATTCCCCATAAAGTGAGCGGCGATCTGGCTGCGGAAGGCTTCAACACCGGCACCTCCAGTGGGTCGCTTGTCCACGGCCCGGAATATCTTGGGCGGGTCACGACCTATGCGCCCGACGGCACCGTAACCAAAGGCGCGTCGCAGATCGAGCTGTTCATCAACGGACCCTATGCCCCCTATGGGTTCGAATAAGGCCGACGCACTATGATTCCAGCGTCCGCCGCGCCATCCGCGCGATTTCGAAAACCCGCTCCTGCCGGTGCAGGACGATACGGCTGGAGGCCGTGCCATCCTGCGCGCGTTTCAATATTCCCTGGATCATGGCAGCGTAGCGAAATTGGGCGAACGCAAGATAGAAACGCATCTCTGGCACCGCGATGCGGCGTCGTGCGCAGTAAAGCGCGACATATTCTTCGATGTCGGGAATGCCGAGCGCCGCAAGATCCTGACCAAGCAGGCTGCTTGTAGCCCCGCCATCGTCGGGAATGTCCCACCAAGCGCGCAGATGATGCGCCAGATCGATCAGGGGATTGCCCAGCGTCGCCATTTCCCAGTCGAGGATCGCCCGCACCCTTGGCAGCACCGGGTCGATGATGAGATTGTAAAGCCCATAGTCGCCATGAATGAAGGAAACCGGCTCATCGACCGGCAGCAGCGCAGGCAAGGCAGCAATGAGCGCGTCCATGTCCGCTATAGGCTCCAACGCCGACTTTTCGTAAATGTCGGACCATCGGGCGAGATTCCGCGCGGTATATCCTTCATGCCGACCAAGATCACCCAGCCCCGCCGCCCGCCAGTCCAGATCATGGAGACGTGCCAGCGCCCCGTTCATCTCGTCATAGATCACCGCGCGACAGGGCGGCGACAGGCCCGGCAGTTCGGCCTGCCAGAACACACGCCCCTCCACACATTCGGCGATATAAAATTCCGATCCGATCACACTTTCATCGCTGCAATAGAAATAGGTTTTCGGAACGGGCAGCCCGGCACGCCCAACGGCTTCCAGCACCCGATATTCGCGATCTATCTGATGCGCAGAGGCGACCAGCTTTCCGGGTGGTTTACGACGCAGGACATAGGCTGGTCCTGTTATGCCGACGATGCGGTACGTAGGATTGGACTGGCCGCCCGTGAACTTTTCTGCGCTCAATGGCCCGCGCAAACCCGGTATGCGCAGGCGAAGATATTCGGTTAGCGTGTCTAGATCGAGTGCCAGATGAGCGGGCGGCACCTCCGTCCCACCAAAAACCGCCTGCCTGTCCACGATCATCAGCGTTCCTTCAAACCGACCGGGGCGCGCGATATTTGGCAAGTTCGATCTGGGCGACGGTACGATTGTGAACTTCGTCGGGTCCATCGCCGATCCGGATCATCCGCATCCGCGCAAATGCGAAACCGAGTCCCTCATCGTCGGACAAGCCTGCAGCACCGTGCGCCTGAATGGCCATGTCGGCGACGGCCTGGCCGATCTGCGTTGCGGCGACCTTGATCTGAGCGATTTCCGAACGCGCCGCCTTGTTGCCGACGGTATCCATCAGATGCGCCGCATGTTGCGTGAGCAATCGGCACATGTTGATGCGCGTCCGTGCGATGGCGATACGCTCCTGCCAAAGCGACTGATCGGCAAGCGCCTTGCCGAACGCGACACGACCGACCAGCCGCCGACAGGTTTGTTCGAGCAGGCGTTCGCACTGGCCGACGATCCGCATGCAATGATGGATGCGTCCCGGTCCCAGCCTGCCCTGCGAAATCTCGAACCCCCGCCCTTCGCCCAGCACCATCGACGATGCCGGCACGCGGACGTTTTCAAACAATATTTCAGCATGCCCCTTTGGCTCGTCATGATATCCAAAGACGGTCAGCGGGCGTATCCGGGTGATGCCGGGCGTGTCTGGATGAACCAGTATCTGCGACTGCTGCAGGTGACGCGGCGCATCGAAGTCGGTCTTGCCCATCACGATGTAGAGGCCGTTGTTGGGATGATACGCGTTTGTAATCCACCATTTACGGCCATTGATGACGTATTCATCGCCATCACGCTCGATCCGCGTCTCGACATTGGTGGCGTCGGAAGAGGCAACGTCGGGTTCGGTCATGCAATAGGACGAGCGTATCCGGCCATCCAGCAGCGGCTGCAGATATTGCGCCTTCTGATCTTCGCTGCCGAACCGGTCCAGCAACTCCATGTTGCCGGTATCGGGTGCCGAACAATTAAACACTTCCGACGCGTAATGCACGCGCCCCATCGCCTCGGCCAGCGGCGCATAATCGACGTTGTTAAGGCCCGCGCCGTTGGTCGAATGCGGCAGGAACATATTCCACAGCCCCTGCCCCCGCGCCTTTTCCTTCAGCGATTCCAGGATCGGCGGAACCCGGAACTGTTCGCTGGGGATTTCATGAAGCTGGCGATGATAAAGCGCTTCGTTCGGATAGATGTGCTCGTCCATGAACGTCTGGATTTGGCCCAGCATATCGGCTGCGCGCGGCGAAATATCGGGAATCATGGACGGCCTCCATCGACGCGGATCGGTGCGCCCGCGGTTAAACTGGATGTGTGGCTGGCCACATAAAGGCCAGATAAAGGGTCGCCGACGCAATTTCGTTCGCGCGCGCAGCCGGGGCGAATCCGAACAGCTCACGCATTGAATATATCGCGTCGCCGCATCGCAAGGGCGTCATTTCTTACCGCCATTGCTCTTCCTTCCTCATGCGATGAATGGTACGCCGGCGATCTTGTTTAGGTCAAGCAGGAGATTGATATGACGGTGCCGACGTTCGATGACATACCCAAGGACATCAACGCGCTGATCGCAGCGCATATCAAACAATATCTGACCGATCCCAAAGCGGCGCATATCTGGGATGCTACGCCAGTCGGCCTCGGGGGTCCTGTGACGACGCTCTTGATCACCACCACCGGTCGCAAGAGCGGCGTGCCCCGCAACGTGCCGTTGCTGTATGTCGATAACGACGGGACTTTCCTGGTCATGGGTTCAAAGGGGGGGAATGTGGATCACCCGTTCTGGTATATGAACCTGCTGGATGAGCCAGAATGCGAAATCCGTGTCGGTGAGTTCCACACAAGGGCTACGTCACGGACGCTTTCCGGTGACGAACGCGCAAAAGCCTGGGAAAAGATCGTCGCCAAGCACCACGTTTATGGAAAATACCAGGCACGCGCCGAACGCGAGATCCCGGTCGTGGAACTCATTCCAATCGGAAAACCATTGGGCTGACACCCAACGCGGTTTTCCTGGCGCATTTAGTAATTCCTATTTTGACTGACATCATCCTGACGCGCGACGGTGATATGCCTGCGCCTCAATCACTGGAGACGACCAAATGCCCGCCCTGCAACCCAAACGCGTACTTCCTTTCGCAGGTGGGCATAATTTCCGTGACATCGGCGGCTATCCCACCCGCGATGGCCGGACCACCGCATGGGGCCTTGTCTATCGTTCGGGGTCGATGGCGGCGTTAAGCGATGCCGATCACGATCTGCTCGGCTCGCTGAAACTCGCGCTCGTTTGCGACCTTCGCTCCACACGAGAACGCGGCATGCACCCTTCGCGCTTCCCCGATACGGTCGATTTCGAGGTGTGGGCGCGCGATCACAACACGAGTGCCGGCGATGTGGTCGAGGCGATCCAGAAACCGGAGGCGCATTCCGGCATGGCGCGCGAGATGATGATCGAGATGTACAAGGACCTCGCCTACGAACAGGCCGAAAGTTATATCGAGCTGTTTCAACGGCTGGCTGCAGGTTCGCTGCCACTCGTGTTCCATTGTGCCGCTGGCAAGGATCGGACCGGTATCGCCGCCGCGATCCTGCTCGATATGCTTGGTGTCGAACGTGAAGCGGTTGTCGCCGACTATGTGATGACCGACGACTTCTTCGACCAGCTTTGCGAGATGGTTTTAGCCGACCCCATCGCGAGCAAACTTGCCGCTCTCGATCCGGCGATCTGGGCACCGCTGATGCGTGCCGACGCCGCCTACGTCGAGACGATGCTGGACACGATCACGGCACGCCACGGTTCGTCAGAGGGCTTTGTCCGCGAGATATTGGGCCTTGGTACAGACGAGATCGCAGCGATCCGCGAGCGATTGCTGGTCTGAGCGGTTTGTCGGCAGATCAAAAGGCAGTTTCCGCATAGGGTGGATAGTCGGTGTAACCTTTTGCCTCACCGACATATGCATAGTCGAAGTTTGCTTCGGCAAGAGGCAATCCGTCACGAAGGCGTGTGACGAGATCGGGATTGGCGATAAATGGCCGCCCGAACGATATGGCGTCCGCCTTGCCGCTTTGAAGATAGGCAGCGCCACTCTCTCCGCGAAAACCACCATTCTGGATCAAAGTGCCTTTGAAGGCGGCGCGCAGCCGGTCAATCACCGGCTCGTTCGGGACTTCGGTGAACCCGGGTACGATCGCCTCGATCAGGTGGATATAGGCCAGTCCATGATCCTGCGCAGCCCGACCGATCGCGTCGGTCAACGCACCCGGATCGACGTCGCCCATGCCCTTGCGTTCGCTCGTCGGACTGACCCTCAGGCCAACGCGGCCCGGCTCAACGACTTCGACTACCGCGGCCATCGTTTCCTTCAGGAAACGGACGCGGTTATCGACGCTGCCGCCGTAATCGTCGGTTCGGTGATTGGTCTTTGATTGCAGGAACTGGTCGATGATATACCCATTCGCGCCGTGGATTTCGACGCCGTCGAAGCCGGCTGCGACGGCGTTGCGCGCACCCTGCCGATAGGCATCAACGACTTTATCTATATCGACCTGCGTCATTTCGCGTGGCACCACATAGGGCTTCATCGGCAGGAACAGGCTCGTGTCGCCAGCGTCGCGGGGTGCAAATGTCTCTCCCTCTCCGGCGATCGCCGACGGCCCGATCGGCAATTCGCCATCCAGATAATCTGGCAATACCAGTCGGCCCATATGCCAAAGCTGCGCGTAAATACGCCCGCCCGCAGCATGGACTGCATCTGTCACGTTCCGCCATCCGGCAACCATCGCATCGGACCAGATTCCGGGCGCGCGATACCAGCCCATGCCGCGCGGATGCACTGCCGTTGCCTCGGAGATTATAAGCCCCGCGTCGGCGCGCTGCGCATAATATTCCGCCTGGAGCAAACTGGGTACATTATGTTCGTCGGCGCGGGCGCGCGTGAGTGGTGCCATGACGATGCGGTTAGGGACCGAAAGCGTGCCGATCACAGCAGGACGGAACAGGGCATCGCTAGACATGAAAAATCTCCGGAAATAGGCCGTTAGCGTATCGGTTTCCGATCAGGCCTTCCCGGTTCGCGTGCCCAACGTCAAGCGGATGTTCGTGCGGCATGTTTTTCCAGCTGACCCCGTGCCGCCGCAAAGGAACGTTGCGCTGCTTCATCGAGAGAGAGCGCCCGCATTTCGTTGGACAGTATCTCCACGCCCATCCCGCCAGCATAGCCCGCATTCCCGATTGCGGCGAGGAAGCCTGCCATGTCGAAATCGCCTTCGCCGGGCAAACGTCGCTCATCGAGCTGGGCACTTATCACCGAGCCGTAATCGCTGGACCGGCCATCATCCAGTTCGACCCAGCCGACCATGCCCCACATATCGGCCAGCCCCGAATAGGGCACGCCGCCGCGCTGGAAATGCCAGATGTCGGCACACAGGCCACCGTTGCGCGTGGCCGTATCGCCAATCACGAAGCGCGCGGTTTCGAGGTCGGCGATGTCGGAAATGCCGACCATTTCAAGCGTTGCCCGCGTCCCCGCATCAGCCGCATTGGCGCAGAACCGGGCAAACTCGGCGCGCATAGTTGCTGCCGGAACGCTACGTCCAACGACATTGCCCGTCAGTTTGACATGACTTACCCCGATGCGCTCGGCAGCCATCAGGACATTGCGGCGCACTACGTCACTCGCCTCGCGGGCCGCGCCCGCCGCGAACCAGTCGCCCAGCCCCTCCACTTCGAAGAAGTCGAGGCCGTTGTCGGCCAACATCGCCTTGATACCGGCATGACCATATTCAGCGACTGACGCGGCAAGATCGACGCAATCGACCCCGATGCCGCTATAGCCAGCGCGTGCCGCAGCTTCGATCCGCAATCGCAGGGGGTGTGGACTTGGGCCAGCCGATTCAAACGGGCGAAAGCCCGCGAGCGTGTAGAATGCGGCGACAAGCGGCGGGATGGTGGAACCGCTCAATTGGCGGTTGCCTTGGCGATCAGGTCGGCTGCTTCGATGAACAGCGTCTCGCCATCCCAGTCGGCTGACGCCCGTTTCACCATATCGAACAGGCCAAGACTGATGGGCGCCAGCTGCGCGATTTCGAGAATGACCGACTGGTCGCCAACCATGTCGTAGTAACCAAGCGTGCCGCCGCCGATGGTGCCGCCCTGCAGCCGCTTGGCACCGCGCGCCTCTGCCTCTGCTACGGTCGCCGCGAAATCATCGGTGAACACACAAATATGCTGGACCCCGCTGCGCCCCGCCGCCAGCCAGTCGGCGAATATCGAAGGGCCGATCGGTTCGATCAGTTCGACGTTGAGATCACCTGAGTAAGCGACTGCAGCCGAATATGTGATCGGCTGTTCGCGCCCCATATAATCCGAAGTCTCGAACTTCAGGTCGCGCAGCGCAAGGAACGGACCGACTCCCATGACTTCGGCCCACCATTTTACGGCCTCGTCTATGTTGGGAACGACATAGGCAATCTGGTTGATCGAACTGGTATGTGGCAGCTTCATTGAACGTCCCCTTGGGTCAGATAAGCGCGAAATCGCGCACTGGATCGGTGCCATCGAAGTTCATCGCGGCATTCTGGACGAGGTGGTAAACACCCAGCAGCGGCGGCGATGGCTCGTATAGTTCGATGAAATGACCGAACTTTTCGACCGCATCCATCATCGCGAAGCCCGCTCCGGGCGCGACTTCGCCGTAGAAACCCTCGGCAAAGCCCGCTGCCTCGAACTGCTTCATCGCATCGGGCAGGTTGTCGACGATCAGCGCGATATGATGAAAGCCTGTCCCGCCGTTCGGATACAGGTCACTGAACACCGACGGTTCCTTGCTATGAACCTGAACCATCTCGACCATCACATCGCCCCATTGCCCATAAGCCGAGCTATGATCGAACACGCCCGGCTGGCCCCGATGGCGCGCAAGGACCATCGGGATATGCTCTGCGACGTAGTAAGGTCCAGAACCGAACGCCTCGGAATGCGCGAGTGCTGCAGCACGAACGTCAGGCACGTAGAACGCGATCTGACGAATGGGGTAGCGCATGAAAGTCTTGCCGATCATCTTGATTCCTTCGTCATTCTTCTGGTCGCGATTTCACGGATTGAGGATCACGGGGTCGCCCGCTTTCCAGAGCGCATGGGCGCGCCGCCATTCGGCAAATCCATCCAGCAACGGCTGCGGATTGGAATGGATTTCCGTAAAATACCCGGTCGCCGAACGGGTATCGAGATAGGCTCCCTGCGCGCCATCGACCACGAACTGCATCCCGATGTCGAACCCCAGACCGACAAACCGATCGACCTCTGCCTGAAAAGAGCCGGTCAGATGCGCAACGTGGTGAAAACCCTCCTCACCCGTACGGTACATATCGCGATAGACCGACGGCGCGTCGTTATGCTGCGTCGTGAACTGGATCATCAAGTCGCCGAGATAGCCCAGCGCATAGGAAAAATCAGGACCGGTTGCGGGATCGACCGGGGCACCGTGGACCCAAAGACGTTCCATTTTATAATGATGAAGCACGACAAATGGCCCTGCTCCGAACAGACGATTCCAGCGAATGACCGCCTGTTCGACGTCGCCCACATAATAGGCGGTCTGAAACAGCGGTCGCGTATCGTCAGTCATCTACTCTCCTGAGCCGTTTCGGCCTGACGCATTGGGAAGGTTCTCCTCCGCTTTCATATGTTATGCTAGCACATTACCAAGATTTGTCGCCAAAAAAGAACGGTAGCGAACGATTATTGACGCGACCTCCTCCTATACCTTATGCATGAATAAGATCAGCATGTGCTGACAGGGCGGTTCAAGGCCCGAATCCGAGGCAGGGAGAGAGAAAATGGGCGCACTTCAGGACAAGGTGGCCATCGTGCTCGGCGCGGCAGGCGACGGCAACATGGGCCAGGTCATCGCGCGTCAATACGCTGCAGAGGGTGCAAAGGTCGTCGTCGCCGGGCGCAACATCGACAGGTTCAAACCGTTCGCCGACGAAATCGGCGGTTCGGCCTTTGAAAGCGATATCACAAGCCGCGACGATATGTTTGCGCTCGTCGACTTTGCAAAGAAAACCTATGGCAAGGTCGATATCGGCGTGAACGCGACGGGTTGGGGGCTGCTCAAATCGCTGACCGACACGACCGAAGCCGATCTCGATAAAATGGTCGCGATCCAGTTCAAAGGTCCGTATTTCTTTTTCCAGGCGCTGATCGGTGCAATGGATAAAGGCGGCTCGATCATCCAGATCTCGTCGGCGACGGCAACGATTATGCTCGAGGCGCATTCAGCCTATATGGGCACCAAGGCCGGGATCGATCATGTCATCCGGACCATCGCCAATGAATATGGCACAAGGGGTATTCGCGCGAACTCCATCTCTCCGGGCGTGACGGCGACACCGATGGCGGGCGATTCATTGTCGTACCCGCCCGTGCTTGAAGCCTTTGTGAAGGAATACCCGCTTGGCCGGATCGGTACTGCCGACGATATCGCCCATGCAGCGGTTTGGCTGGCGCGCGACGAATGTTTCATGAGCGGGACGAATCTGCAGGTGAACGGCGGATTGACCTTGCGTCGTAACCCGTCGGGTGCCGAATTGTTTTCGGTGATGCCCGCCGCAGCAATCGCCCATCTTACATCTTGATCGGAGCCAACGGGACATGACACTGGAAATCGGATCGGGCGAGATCGAGTCCGGGGTTCGCCAGCTTCTCGCCCATGCGGGCGATTGCGTGTGGCGAAAGGACCTGGACGCCTATGGCGAATGCTGGGCGAGCGATGGTGAATGGAAGCTGCTGGGCCTGACCGCCAGCGGGCGCGAGGCGATTAAGGCGATGTGGTGGCAACAAATGGCCCCGTTCGACAATGTCTGGCACGTCGCCCACAATCTGAATCTTGCGGTCGAGGGCAATGAAGCGTTTTCGCGGCTCTATCTGGAGGAGACGCTACAGAGCACCGGTGGCGGAGTCACGATCTCTCGCGGCATCTACCACGATCGATACAAAAGGGAGGATGGCCGCTGGGTGTTCGCCAGACGCCATTTCGACCTGACCTACATTGGCCCGGCGGACATGAGCGGCCGCTTCTTTCCGACAATAGATTATGGCAGCGGTCCAGCCGACCCCGATCCCACACGTGCCGCAACACCAAGCGTCGCCGAAGTGTTCGGTTGATGGGGAGATAGTTGCTCCCCTGCCCTTCGGGCAATAATCTCCGTGACGTGTGCGCCTCGCTTCGCCTAAGAATTTCGGGATAGCGAAACCGGCAGGAATTGGGGCAAGTCAATTGGGGCAAATCGAGGCGACGGCCAGGGAGCAAATGGTTCAGGAAGCAAGCCCTGATCCTGTGATGAAGAGCATCCCCTATATGCTCCAGGTCGTTGCACGCCTGCAGACGACCTGCTTCATGGGCGACCTCACAGGAACGGGCGTCCATCCCGCTGAATCTTACGTCATTCACGAATTGTGGAAGGAATCCCCTCTGTCTCAAAGCGAGATTTCGGCGCGGCTCGAGATCGGCAATGCGACGGTCGGCAAGACGATTCACCGGCTCGAACGCAACGGCTTTGTAGAACGCGCCCGCGTCATCGATGACCGGCGTCGCATCATGGTCAAGCTCACAGCAAAGGGCGAGGCGGCGCATATCAGGCTTGAAAAGGCGACGAGCCTGCTCATTGCCGATATCCAGAACATCCTTGGACAAAGCGGTTCAGAAACGTTCCTCGCGTCGCTGAACACGCTGGCGGAACATTTCCGCGAATGCCTTCCGGAATCTCAAAGCGGCCGGGGACCGCGGGCAGCGGTTCAGGCCCAGTCCTGAAGCACGGGTAAAGGCACGTCCGCCTTCTCGATATTGATTGGGATGGCCGACATGCGTGGCATCGCGTTCAACCCCTCGACATCACGATCGCAGGCGATGAGGAGGTTGACGTTGGCCGCTCCGTCCCACTGATCGTCCTCGACCGGTTCACCACCCCAACCGTGTGACATCGAAATGACGCCCGGTCGCATGGTGTCATCGGTCTTGGTCATCGCAAGGATGCTGCCATGGTCGGAGGTGATCCGCACAACTGCGCCATCGCCAAGGTTCAGCGCTGCGAGATCATCGGAATGCATGAAAGCGGCATTATAGGGATTCCGTTCGCGTACCCGCCGAAGCTGCGGCCCATTGCTGTTGAAAATGTCGCGCATCCGGCGACTGGACAGCAAATGACTGAAGACCTTGCCATTGGACCGGATATTTTCGGCAGAAACCGGCAGGGCGAGATATTCACGAACCTCCGTCGCAACGTCTTCGGGCATCAGGTCGAAGCGGGCATCGGCCTCCGGTCGGCCCGGCTGCACAAAGCACGTTTCGACGTCCCAGATATGACCGCTGGGGTATTTTTTCACCTCTTCCAGTGAGACCCTTGCTCCCTGAAGGCGAATATCCAGCAGATCGTCGGTCGTGGGCGCGGTATCGTTGGAAAGCAGTTGCTTGCCGACATAGTTGATCGGGAAATTCAGGCGTTTGGCGATTGCCCAAAAGGGATACCAGTCTTCGCAAACGTCGGAGCCGACAGGCGGCTTCAGCAGTGGCGGCGTATATTGCGTCCAGTTGTCGGGAAACAACGAGAAGCCGGGGATGCTGAGCGGCAGGTCGGCACGCTCATATTGCATCCGGGGCGGCAGGATATAATGCGCGCGCCTCGCCGTTGCCGTCATATACGGCTCGATCGCGACCAGCAGATCGAGCGAACGAAGCGCCTCGCTCATTCGTTTCGTATCGGGAACCGAATTGGCGGGGTTTGCACCACTGACGATCAGGCAACGGACCTGCCCCTTGCCCGGCGTCAGTATCTCCTCCGGCAGCGTACCGCTCAGCCGCTCACGGAACAGCGATCCGACGCCACGTATCCGGCTGTCGGGAACCGATTTCCACGACCGGGGCGGCGCAATGACCTCCTCATGCACTGCGTACTCCGGGCTTAGCATATCGACCGCAATCCGGTCGCCAGCGCGCCGATAGCGGCCACAAACGACGTTCAGGCAATCGACCATATGCTGCATCAGGTTCGAATAGGGGGCCATCGACGGCCCGGTCGCGGTGAAGGCAGCACCCCGTTTATTATCGCGGGCGAACAATTCGGCTGCGGCACGAATCTGGCCGGTTTCAAGGCCGGCGCGGCGTTCGACGAACTCCTCCGTGAATGGATCGACAGCGATACGCAGCGCCGCCATCCCTTCGGGCGTTGCAAAACGGTCGGTGAAATCGGTATCGCCCCAGCCCTCGTCCATCACCATTCGGATGAGGGCGGCAGCGATCGCGGCGTCTTGACCCGGTATCGGCTGGAGCATGAGCGTCGCGTAAAGCGATGTTTCGTTGCGGCGTGGATCGACCATGATCAATTGCAGGCCATCGTTCGACGCCTGCTTCAGCCGCCGCGTCGGGTCCGCCGTGATGCAGCCGATGCACGAATGCGAAAGCAGCGGGTTCGTTCCAAAGAACAACACGACGTCGGACTGGTCCAGCGCCTGCAGCCCACCCGGCCAGCCGCCGAGTCTCTCGAACGATATCAACTTGGCGGACTGATCGATCGTCAGCGTGGTATAGTGCGATTTGGAACCGAGCGATTCCATGAAGCTGTAGTGCATGCCGTGCGCCGAAGAACATGGTGTCGAGCCATTGCCATTGAACAGGGCAATCGCTTCACGGTCTTCGCTCTCGTAATAAGGCCGCAGACGCTCCGCGATCTCATCGAGCGCCTGTTCAAGGCCGATCTCGACGAAACTCCCGTCATCCAGACGCTTGAGCGGACGGATCAGTCGCGCCGGGCCATGATGCGCCTCCTCGGCCTGAAGCCCCTTGAAACAGGCATAACCCTTTGACATCGGCTGCTCGTCATCCCCGCGAATGTGGAGGATGCGGTCGTCTGCATCGATTTTGAGCCGGGTTCCGCAACCGCCGCCGCAGATGCGGCAGAAGGACGTCACTTCTCGGACCGTATCGACCGTTTCGGCGACTTTTTGGTCCTTCAGCAGAACGCTGATGTCGTCCAACATATCCATCTCCTCGACCGGCCTCGTGCTCGGGGCTCCATCACATGATAGTCTAGCGTATCGTCGTTACCGAGTCACGCAAGATACAATCGCAGGCGCATGTATCTTTGTGCAAAAGGGTTGCGATCGTACGCGGACGAACTATCGTCCTGACGGCTGCGTGCAATCTCGACGATGGCTGGGAGAAGGTTATGGAACAGGATTTCGACGTGATCGTGGTCGGCGGCGGCGGTGCAGGTCTGGCCGCTGCGATAGAAGCGGCCAATGCGGGCGCGAGCGTCATGCTCCTCGAAGCTGCAGAGAAACTGGGCGGCGCGACCGCCATGTCGGGCGGCGTGTTCTATGCCGCAGGCACCAGCGCGCAGCGCGCAATGGGGATCGAGGGTGACACAGCCGATGCCATGTTCGAATATGTCATGGCGCTCAATCAATGGGCGCTGAAAAGCGATATCATCCGTTACATCGCCGACGAAAGCGGTCCTGCGCTGGAATGGCTGATCCGGCTCGGTGCGAAGTTTCCCTTCGTCGTACCCTCGGGTGTGGAATCGGTTCCGCGCGGCCATTGTTGCGAAGGTGCCGGATTCGAGCTTGCCAATGTGCTGATCAACGCCGCCGGGGTTGCCGACGTCCAGACAGCCGTTGCCACGAAGGTCGAACGATTAATCGTAGAGGATGGCGCGGTGGTGGGCGTCCACGCATCGGGTATGGACTTGCGTGCCCCATCGGTCGTCATTGCGACCGGCGGAATAGGCAATAACCCCGAACTGCGCGCACGACTTTTCCCCTCGGCGGCGCAGCACGGTGCCTGGGCATGGACCATCCATGAAGGCGCTCCGACGATCGTGGGCGACGGCATATTGATGGGCGAGGCAATTGGTGCGAGCGTGGTCGGCATCGACAATGGCCTGCCGCTCCCGACCGCTGGCTTCGGTAAATATGTCGAGGCATTCCTGCCGCCCTGGACGATCGTCGTAAACGAAGCCGGTCGCCGCTTCATGGCGGAAACTGCATCCTTTTCGGTGAGCGGCTATCTCCTCAACGAACAGCCGGGCGCGCACGCCTTTGCGGTGTTCGACGAACCGACGCTTGTCGAGGCCAGCAACGACGGCAAATACCTGGACCCCTTCGGCACCGGCATGACAACCCCCACCTGGCAGGAGGCTACGATCCGCGAACAGGTGGCCAACGGGCGGATCAAGACGGCAGACACGATCGCAGGTCTCGCCACGCTATGCGGCATTGACCCGGTCGCGCTCGAGGAAACGGTGCGGCGCTATAATATCGGATGTGCAGCCGGTGGAGATCCGCAGTTCCTGAAAAAATCTCCCAAATACTTCCCGATTGCCACCCCGCCGTTTTACGCGGTCGAGGTTCGTGCGGCGATTGTCGGTGGCACCGGATCGGGTCTCGATATCGATGTCAAGACCCAGGTTCTGGATGTGCATGGCCGCGCGATCCCCGGCTTGTTTGCCGCCGGCGAAACGCTGGGTGTCGTTCAGGGAAAACGCGACGCGGGCGGCGGCATGTACGTCGGCTCAGCCGTGATCCTTGGGCGGCAAGCGGGGCGCTCCGCAGCGGCACGGGCAGGCATAACGGCCCAGGTGCGAGAGGCCGCGAGCGTAACGACATGATCGATGTTTACGGCCCAGCTTCGCCCAATGTTATCAAGGTGCTGCTCGCGCTTGAGGAATTGGGGATCGCCTATCGACGGCTGCCCCTCGACATCATGAGTGGCGAACAGTTCGCCCCGGCATTTCTTGCAATCAGTCCCAATAACAAGATTCCCGCCATCGTCGATCATGAACCCGACGATGGCGAGGGGCCGCTCTCGCTTTTCGAATCGGGCGCGATCCTGATCTATCTTGCCGAGAAGACCGGTCGGCTCCTGCCGGTTGCGCCGCGCAAGCGAAGCGAAGTGCTGGCATGGTTGATGTGGCAAATGTCGGGCCAAGGACCGATGCTTGGCCAGGCGGGGCACTTTCGCAACTATGCCCCCGAACCGATTTCCTATGCCATTCGACGCTACACTGACGAAGCAGCAAGACTTTACAAGGTTCTGGACACGCGGTTGCACGAGCGCGAATGGATCGCCGGCGACTTTTCGATTGCCGATATTGCGTGCTGGCCATGGATTTTGTTCCGGGCCCATCACGGTATCGAAATCGGTTCCTATCCCAATGTCGCACGCTGGCATGCGATGATGACGGCACGGCCTTCGTTTGCGCGCGCAATGCCCGATTTCGTACCGCCACCGCCAGTCGTTCCTGACGAAAAGACCCGCAGGATTCTGTTCAACATAAAGGATGAGTGAAGCACCATCAGTGGATCTTCAGGCACGAACGATCCAGAGACACGGGTTTGGCTATGCATTATTCTGTTGGTCAAGCAGCACAAACGGTATGGAATATCGTATACTACATACCCATTGTTTGCCGTCGAATGATCGCGTAGACGATTGTGCTTGCAGCGGAGTATTTTGATGACAGTGACAACGGCGCAAACGAAGGCGCCCCGAAAGGCCAAAGTTCAGCCTCAGGAAACTGACGCGAATGGGGTCAAGCGACCGATCGCAAAGCAGTTTCGCTTTGGTTATCTTGTACATGATGTTTCCCGCATCCGGCGTTCCGTGATGGACGAGGTAATGCGTCCTTACGATATCACGCGTGCCCAATGGTCGATGCTGAGCACGCTTTCGCGGGGCGGTAACAACGGCATGACGCAGGTAGATATCGCGCGTTTGCTGGAAGTCGGGAAAGTAACCGTCGGCGGATTGATCGACCGGCTGGAAGTCAGTGGGCAGGTTGAACGCCGTGCAGATGCCGTCGATCGCCGTGCCAAACGCGTCTATATCACTGAAAAGGGATATGAAGTCATCGGGCTGATGATCTCGGTCGCTTCAAAGGTCAATCGGCGGGTTCTGAAGGGATTGACTCCCATCGAGATTGAAACGGTCGAACGTGCATTGCTGCAGGTTAAACGTAACCTGAAGGAAATAGCTGAGGAGGCTGCCGCTGCAGGCGCAACTCCCAATGCCAAACCTGTCTTGTCGTCCGACGAAGCGGACGCGGATTTCGGGGAATGATCTTCCTTGTGCTCGCTCGGGATCGTCCCGGCGCGCTGGAAATGCGCCTCGCACACCGGGGACGCCATTTGGAATACTGGCAAGGCCTGCCCGGAGTGGTGAAGGTGGCGGGTGCCATGATCGCGGGCGACGTAGCGGAGGGCAGCGCCTTCCTGATCGAAGCTGACGACGAGGAGGCCGTTCGGAAGCTGATCGCAGCGGACCCATTCGCGACCGAAGGCATTTTTGGCCCGGACGTTCAGGTGCAGGCCGTGCGCCCCGCCATCGGCAGCTGGCTGCCTGGCTGATCCGCTGCCGCCGCAGAATTTCCTCCTTAATGCCCGGGTCGGTTGGCTGATCAAGACTGTCGCCGCGCCACATTCGTAACGAGATACTATGGTATGCTGGCGTCCGTTTTGGTAGTCTGCACGAAGGTCGTTCGACAGGAGCAGGAATGAACGCGATAGCAGACTCATCTTGACCAAGAGAGCCGATGTCCTTTCCCGCAATGCACAGCATATGCCGGAAAAGATCGCCGCTTATACGGTCGGAGGTCCGGCTCTTGATTATGCGACACTTGACCAACGATCGGCCTCCGTGGCCGCTCTTTTCCAGTCGCTGGGGCTAAAAACCGGAGACCGCATTGGCACGATGCTCGGCAACAGCGCGGTTACGTTGCCCATCTGGTGGGGGGCGCGTCGAGCCGGTCTGTATTTTATCCCGCTAAGTCCAAGAATGCGTGGTGCCGAACTCACGCACATATTGCGTGACAGTGATGCCAAATTGCTGGTCGCCGATGCCGGAGCAATCGAGGCTGCGCTGGAAGCAAAGATTGCCCTGGGTACTGACGGTCCCACACACTGGTTCACACACGGTGCGAGTGAAGCGGACTGGGCCGATCTCGCGATCGATGCCCTGTCCATGTCGCCTTCGGAGTGGCGGATCCCCAGTCACGCCGGTCGTGAAATGATATTCTCTTCGGGGACCACCGGCCGTCCGAAAGGCATCGAACGCGCGCTTACACCGTGGGAAACTGCGGACCAATTGCCAGATCTCGAGCGGCAGATGCGCATTGCCTATCAACTCGATCAGACAACCATCTATCTCTCCGCCTCGCCAATTTATCACGCGACGGGGCGCTTCCTGACGCGCGTCATCGAATCGGGCGGAACGAATGTCATCCTGCCGCAGTTTGAGCCCGCAACCGCACTGGCCGCGCTTCGTGACTATGGCGTTACCCATTCGCAATGGGTGCCGACGATGTTCAATCGATTGCTCGCCCTGCCCGCCAGTGAGCGCGCCGCTTTTCAGGCGCCCGCCCACCGCATCGCGCTTCACGCCGCAGCGCCCTGCCCCGTGCCTGTAAAGCATGCCATGATCGATTGGTGGGGTCCCATTCTGATCGAATATTACGGCGGATCGGAAAATGCGGGCGTGACGATGATCGATTCGGAGGCATGGCTGAGCCACATCGGGTCGGTAGGCCGCTCGATCGGCGGGGCCATCCATATCGTCGATCCCGAAAACCCGACACGGGAACGGGCAACGGGCGAGATCGGACTTGTCACTTTCGAGGGCGGAGTGGCTTTCACCTATCTTGATGGTACGACTGGTGCAGCAAGTTCGACACCAAAGGGGTATGCGAGTTACGGGGACCTTGGCCACGTCGATAACGAGAACTATCTTTATTTGAGCGGACGTCGGAACGACCTGATCATAAGGGGTGGCGTCAACGTCTACCCGGCCGAGGTCGAAATGGTGATTCGGCAAAATCCGGCGGTGCGCGACGTTGCCGTGGTGGGACGCACAGACCCCGAATATGGCGAAGCGGTGGTGGCCGTCATCTGTACCGACTTTTCTAACGAGGCGCGCGAGGCATTGGTCGCCGAACTCGACGCTCAGTGTCGTGCGGCGCTTTCGTCGGTGAAATGTCCCCGCGAATTCCATTTTTCCGAAGCGCTGCCGCACAACGAAAACGGCAAACTGCTCAAGCGGGCGATCCGTGATGCGATTGAAACGGGGAGGCCAATCGACGGATGACCCTGTCCGATGACGACCCTTTCCGCAATCTGGACGTGCCGACCCTCCACGCGACGGTTTCGCGTCACGCGCGCGAACGTCCGCATGCCCTGGCGCTGCGTTTCGGCACGCGGCGCTATGATTATGCCGAACTCGATGCACTGACGGACAGGGTCGCTGCAAGCCTCGCTCGTGACGGGATCGCGACGGGGGAGCGCGTGCTGATCCTTGGCCGTAACAGCGATGCGGTGCCGATTCTCGCGCTTGCGGCAAACAAGCTGGGCATCGTGCCGGTGCCTCTCAACTGGCGGCTTGCCCCGGCAGAAATTGCCGCGCTTGCTGTCGATGCCGGTGCACGGCTGATCTTCTTCGAGCCCGAGTTTTCGGGCGCGGTGGATATCCTGAAGCTGGAATGTCTATCGACTATAGCATTTTCGACAGCCAATCTGTTGCCCGAAAGCGATTGGCTTGCCCCGGCAGGTGCTCCATTCGATCGGCAGGACGACGCTCACGCCGTCGCCATTCAGGTCTATACGTCGGGAACGACGGGACGACCGAAAGGGGTGATGCTTACCCATCGAAATCTGCTGGGGATCAACACGCTCCGCGGAACGCTGGCGTGGGATCGCTGGAATAGCGAGGACGTGACGCTGGTTGCCACGCCACTTGGCCATATCGGTGCCTATGGAATGCTCGCCCGCGCGTTGTTCTTTGGCGGAGCATCGATCATCCAGCCGGCGTTTTCGGTTGAGGGTACCCTCGATGCAATCGAACACGACAGCGTCAGCAAGCTGGCGCTGGTGCCGACCGCAATCGGGATGGTGCTGGATCACCCCCGTTCGCGATCGGTCGATTATCGACGCATCGACACGATCATCTATGGCTCTTCACCAATCACGCTGCCGTTGTTGCGTAAAGCGATGCTGGTATTCGGCTGCCGGTTCGCACAGAGCTATGGCATGAGCGAGACGAGCGGACCGACGGTCGCGCTGCCTCCTGAGGATCACGATCCCGACGGTAATGAGCGAATGACGGGCGCGGGCATTGCGCTGCCCGGCGCGCAGTTGATCGTCACCGATGCGAAAGGTGGCACGTTACCCGCAGGCGAGGTCGGCGAAATCCGCATCCGGTCGATCGCCAACATGGTCGGATATTGGAACCAGCCAGAAGAAACCGCGCGTACATTGTGTCCCGGCAACTGGATACGAACAGGCGACGCGGGCTTCCTCGACCGGGACGGCTATCTGTTCGTCAGTGGGCGTATCAAGGAGATGATCATAACCGGGGCCGAAAACGTCTATCCAGCCGAAGTCGAGCAGGCGCTGGCGAGCCATCGGGACATTGCACAGGTTGCGGTCGTTGGATTGCCGGATTCCCATTGGGGTGAAGCGGTCACTGCTGCGGTCGTCCTCCGGTCCGGCTGCACCCCCTATGCAGCGGCCCTTATTGCCTGGGCCCGGGCGCGGATCGCCGCCTTCAAGGTACCGAAGAAGATCTGTTTTTTGCCTATGATTCCCTTAAATGGCCTCGGCAAAATCGACAGGCGCGCACTTCGCGACGCCCTGTCGAACTACGATTATGTCGAGCAATCGAGCAACCCGCCCCTATTGGAGGATTGACGGCTCCGTCATTTGGCGAAAGATCATCCGGGATGACTATGAACAACACTGCCAATGGTGCCGCGAAGCCCAACGAGCCAAGGGAACCGCGCAAGGCGAAGGCCTTCGCAATCGCCAAGCCAAATCGCCGCACGCAACAGGAACGCAGCGCGGACGCACGCGCGCGTCTGCTCGACGCGGCAATCTCGCTGATCTGCCAGCTTGGTTATTCGCGCACGACCATGACCGAGATCGCAAGCCGGGCCGGTATGACCCGCGGGGCGATCCAGCATCATTTTTCCGGACGCGAGATGCTCGTGCTGGCAATCCTTGGAACACTCGAAAAACAGATCATCGACGCTTTTGAACAGGTCGCACCCGACCGCGACATCACTGTCGAGGCAAAGATCGACACGGTTGTCGATGCTCTGGGCGCAGTGGCACAGTCGGACGCCTATCTCGCCGTGCTCGACATCTGGGTATCGACGCGTGCGGATCGGGCGCTTGCACGTCCGGTTCGCGCGTCTGTCGTGCGCGCGACGCAACAATATCGTGCCTTATGGGCTCGCATATTCAAGAATGAGCTGCCGAACCAGGCTTATGAGGACGCGCTCCGCATTATCGTCGCCATGTTACGTGGCATGGTGATTTCGCGGATGTTCGAGATTGCGCCGCGCAGCATCGCGTTGACGATCGCGATATGCAAGGACGCCGCCAAGCGCCGCATTTCCGCAGCGGCAGGCGAGTTGCCAGTCAAAGCTGCGTTACAGCCGCGACGCCGCGCAAATTCAGCGCCGTCGGCTGCATAGCACTTAGTTTGCGACCGGTCGCTTGAAGCGCACTGGCAGGTTGCTGAGTGCGTGGAATCCGAACACCGCGTCATAGCGAACGTCTTCGACCGGCACCGTCAGCTCCACGCTCTCGAACGTGGTAAGCCATACATCGACCGCCTGGCTCAGCTCGGCCCTGGCCAGCGAACTGCCGGCGCAATGATGGACGCCAAGTCCGAATGTCGAATGTGCACTCTTGTTCTTGCGGTCGAGATCGAACGTCATCGGGTCTGGAAAAACCCGCTCGTCAAGGCTTCCCGCCGCCCACATCACAAAGATGCAGGACCCCTTTGGAACGTGCACCCCGCCAAGTTCGACATCCTCGAGAACCGTGCGCGGCGTCGTTACCGCCGGGCCATCGCGCCGCAGAACCTCTTCGACAAAGGCTCCGATCTTGGTGCGATCTTCCCTCAATCGGTTCCAGAGCGCCGGGTCGCGCGCCAGCGTGAACATCGCCGAAGACAAGGCGTTACGCGTCGTTTCGTTACCGGCGATGATCGCGGTATGAACCATGGACAGCGCCTCGTTCATCGTTGTCGGTCGGTCATCCTGATAGGTCGCGTTTGCAATCGCACTCATCAGGTTGGTGGCGGGACAGGCCTGATAATTCTCCAGCTTTTCACGCAGCTTGCCATAACCTTCGACGACGGTTTCCATCGCCACTTTCGCGCGTTCCAACGGATGAGCGGGATCGACGAGATGCGTAAATTCGTCCGAATAAAAACGATAATAATCCGCCTCTTTATAGGGAATGCCGAGGATCAGGCAGATCACTTGCAGCGTTAGCGGGACAGAGAATGCTTCGACGAAATTCACTTCCTCGTCGGCAGGGATTGCGGCCATCAAGCCCTGGATGATGGCCTCGATTTCGGGACGCCATTCCTTGATCCGACCGGGGCCCATCGCGTCGGTCAGCACCTTGCGATACATCTGCGATTCCGGCGGATTTGTCGTCTGCAAGGTGTAGACGACTTTCTGGCCGGTCCTGTCGAATATCTCCTGCAGCCCCGGTTCGAATTCTCCCCAGCGCCACACGCTCGGCAAAGGTGAATTGGAAAACAGGTCGGTGCGCTTGGCAATGAAATCAATCTCTTCACGCCGCGTCGCGAGGAAGACGGGGTGTGGTGCGTCCGGCATGTTGACGCGATAAATAGGAGCTTCGCGCTGCAACATCGCCCAGCTTGCGTGTGGGCATGCCATGACCTTTGGATCGAACGGGCTGTAATTTTCCAGTGTCAGCGTGTCGCCGTTATCGGCCATCCTAAGATCCTCTTTCGGGATGCCATTGACAGACATCGCGCTATGTTTAGTGAGTAAGCATACCAACTTCGGCATTTGCTGCAAGTCGCATTCCGACGTGCATGGAAGTCGCTTGATTGGTTGGGCCGTGCGCCTGAAAATATAAAAACGGGAATGGAGCGGAGAGCCGATGTTCACCCATGTAACTGTCGAACTGAAATACGGGCAGACCGAAACTTTTTCCGCAGCGATGGCCGGTGTCGTGAAGATCGCGACCGAAGCCGCCGGCTGGGAGCTGCGCGAGGCGCTTTTCCAACTGGATGGCCGCCTCCATACCGTACGCCACGTCTGGAAGCTGCGGGACCTCAACCACTATGCCGAGGGCATCGCCAAACTGACCGCACACCCCGATTTTCCCGCGCTGGCGGCAACGCTGGGCGAGACGATCGACCGAGAGACGATCAGCTTTGCCGTGGCCGCGCCCTACGCCCCCAACGCCTGAACCCAATTACCCGAAAGAGGTCCAAGATGAGCGACGCCACCAAGATCGAACCCATCGTCATTCACGCCAATGCTTTCGTTTCGCGCTACCATATCGCGCCGGGCCAGCGTGACGCCTTCATCACGCGTTTTAACGCCTTGTGGCAGGCCGACATCCCGGGGCTGCAAGCCATAACCAATTTCGTGTTCTATGGATTTGGCCGGGATGAAAACGAATTTGTCGCAATCGAATCATGGAAGGATGAGGCGGCCATCGCAGCGGTGCGCGAAACCCCCTTGTTCAGGCAGGCTGTAACGGGGCTGCTCGAATTGTGCGACAAACCGATGGAAATGTCTCTTTATGCAGGGCTGGAAGCACCGTCGCGGGCGCTGTTCGATACCTATCCAGCCGGCCCGTCGCGCGTTCATCCCAGTGCTGGCAAAATCGGGGCGAAGTTTTTGTAGTTGGTTCCGCAGGCGTGTTGGCGGTCCGTACGGAATAACATCACGCCTTAGTCGGAACGCTGGACGTCGGCGGCAATGATCTAGTATGCAGGCGCACGACATTCATTGACGAGAGATGCAAATATGGCCGAAACGCAGACATCAACGCCAGCGATCAGTTTTGCCGATCCAGCGGTGCAACAATGCCCTTTCGGCGCTTATGACGAACTTCGCAGCGAGCGGCCGGTCTATTGCGACCCCGTTACCGGCAACTACATCCTCACGCGGTACGAAGATGTTCGAAGGGCCTTGCTGAACACCGGAGCGCTCCGCAATCGCACCGGGCTGGTTGCCACGCGGTCGGACGCCGGCGCTAATCGCGTCTATTCGGAAAAGGGCTGGATGCCGATCGATACGCTCGTGTCGAACGATCCCCCGGAACATCGCATTTACCGCACGCTGGTCGACAAGGTCTTCACGCACGGTCGCGTCGCCGCACTGGAGCCCCGTATCGCGGAAATCGTTGCCGAGCTGATCGACACCATGATCGCAACGCACGATGCGCAGGGGAACGTCGATTTCCTCGACGCCTTTGCCATTCGCCTGCCCATGTACATCATCGCAGAACAGCTTGGCGTGCCGAGGGCAGACATGGATCGATTCAAGCTGTGGTCCGACGTGTCGATTGAGGCTGTCAGCCCTATGCTGACGCTGGAGCGCGAGATCGAGATCGCCGAGATCACCACCGAGATGCAACATTATCTCGCTGCCGAGATAGAGCGGGTGCGCGCCGTCCCGAACGATACCCTGATCAGCCACCTCGCCAACACCGAGACACAGGGACGATTGCTCGACATGCGCGAGCTGCTCAGCATTATCCATCAGTTGCTCGTTGCAGGTAATGAAACGACGACGACGACGCTCGCCTCCGGCATGTTGTGGCTGGTCGAACAACCCGAACTTGCCGAAACGATCTACGCGGATCCGGCACGTGCCAAAACCTTTGTAGAAGAAGTGCTGCGCACGCGATCGCCGGTACAGACCCTGTTTCGTCGCGTCGCAGAACCGATCGAGATCAGCGGCATTCTGATCCCCGCGGGCGCTCTCGTCGAGGTGCGCTACGGTGCCGCCAATCGTGACCCCGCCCAATATGCCTGCCCCGCCACGATCGACCTGGACCGTGGCAATGCAGCCAGTCACCTTGCATTCGGCGCCGGTCCGCATCTCTGCATCGGCAACCAACTGGCGCGCGGTGAGCTGCGCATTGCGTTTCAGGCGCTCACCCGACTTCTGGCGGGCTTTCGTGCTGCCCGTGCCGGTGACAGCGTGGAATGGATGACAAGCTATATCGCGCATGGACCCAGCCGACTGTGGATCAATTTCGACCGGCGCTGATGTCAGGTTAGGGCGCTGGCGAACGGGTTTCTGGCAAAACGGTTGCTTGCGAACGAATCTACGGGCATCCCATTACGGAGAATGCTGCACGGCAGCGCGCTAAGGAGAATAGATGTCTTACTGGTTGCACCTCCACAACACGCAACCCGAACAGATGGTCGCGCTCGCGCGATTGGCTGAGGAGGTCGGGTTCGAGGGCGTGTTGGGGGACGACCATTGGTTCATGCCCGCTGGTTCGGCCGATCACGACCCCAATGAACGTGCGCCCCTGCGATGGGACTATGTCTTTCCCGACCTGTTCGTCACCGGGGCCACGATCCTTGCCAGCACGACCCGACTGAAATTTGGGTCGTGCATCATGGTGCTCGCCAACCGCACCAACCCGTTCCTGGTTGCCAAGGCCGCTGCGACGCTTTCGCGCGTGAGTGGAGACCGTTTTATCCTCGGCGTCGGCGCAGGGTGGATGCAGGACGAGTACGACATGGCCGGGATCGATTTCAAGACGCGTGTTCCCCGCACTGTCGAGATGATCGGGATCCTGCGAAAGCTGTGGGGCGAAGGCCCGGTGTCGCACGAAGGTCGGTTTTTCAACTTTCCACCGACCTATGCCGAACCGCGCCCCATAAGACCTGTCCCCATTTATATCGGCTCGGTCGCGCCGCCCGCACTCATCCGTACAGGCGGGATTGGCGACGGCTGGATGGGGATGACTGCAACACTCGAAGAATTGCCGGGACAAATCGCGTTGATCAATCAGGGCCGACAGGAGGCGGGACGCGAGGATGCGCCATTCGAATTCATGATTGGCCTTCGCCCGCATGCCGACGGCACATTGCCGACCCTCGACGATTATCGGCGCTCTGCCGACCTTGGCATTACACAGCACCATTTTGGTCCGATCGAGCATATGATCGGCAAGATATATCCCAGCTACGATGAAAAACGCCGCGTGATCGAGGATTTTGCCGAGCGCATCATCGCCCGCGCCTGACCTGAAATACGCCAGAAAAATACTCCGACCGCGCCGCCTGCCTGAAGTTTTGGAGACCTTGATGTTTGTTAAGCCTGAACAATTGCTTCGATCGCTGCTGAACGAACTATCGGTGCATTTTGCGCAGGATCGTGGCGAGGCGTCGGTCGGCCAGAGCGCGACATCGGCGATCCGGTTACTTGCCGTGGATCAGCATGACGGTGCGGCGATGGGACCTCGCCGACGGAAGGCACTCGATGCGCTGATCGACGAGTTGAAGAGCGATGCGAGTCCGGCACTGGCCGTCCGACTTGCGTCGGTGGGCGGAGCAGTCGACGGGCAGCCTCCCACGCGCGAAACGATTGCAACGACCCTTGCCGCGCTGGAAACAGTCATCGCCGACGATGCCGTTACGGCAGACCTGCCCGAGGCGGCGCGCATGGAACTCCTGCGTAAACTGGCAGCTTGGGAGGTCGCGGATCGCCGCGCACTGATTGATCTGGATTCCGATCCTGATGCGATCGATATCGAGGTTACGCGCGAACGCTTCGAAACCTATTTGCGCGATCGGTTTGCAGAACCTGAACTGAGTGTCACCGAGTTCCGTCCCTTGTCGGGTGGCTTCGGCAAGCAGACCATCCTGCTCTCGGTATCAGGCACCGCCATCGACGGGCCGCTCGTCATTCGCCGCGATCCTGTTGTGCCGACGGTCGATAATGATTGCCACCGGGTTGCGATCGAATATCCGGTGATCCGTGCTGCATTCGATCGCGGATTTCCTGCCCCCGATGCGCTCTGGATCGACACCGAACATCGATTGCTGCCCGGACCCGATTTCCTCGTCATGCGAATGGCGGCGGGAAAGACCGGGGGAAATGTCTTCCATTCGACTGAGGTGCTGTCCGATTCACTGGTCGAGGTACTCGCATCGGGGGTGGCGGGACTGCACACCCTGCCCCCGCTTACCGAACTTGGCGACCTTACCAATTCCATTCGCACCGACCTGTGGTCCCTCTCAATGGCAGAGACGACGCGACGCTATATCACCGACTGGCGCAGCTATTTCATGGCCCATGCGCACAATCCTTCGCCAACGTTGATGGCGCTTTATCGCTGGATGCTCGCCAACGTGCCGGAAGCGCCCGACCGACCCGTGCTGGTTCATGGGGACATCGGCTTTCACAACATGCTCATCGACAATGGCCAGCTGACGGCGCTGGTCGACTGGGAGTTCGCGCACATCGGTGACCCCGCCGAGGATCTGGGTTCCATTCGCAATGCTCTTGGCGCGGAGCGATGGGACGCAATCATGGAGAAATATCGCGCGGGCGGGGGGCCGGATATCGAACCGGCCCGCCTGCACTTCTTTCGCATATGGCAACACGTTCGCAACGCCTCGGCATCGAACCTGTCGATGGGCAAATTCCAGACCGGCGAAATTCCCGACCTGAAGCTCGCCTATACGGGGCATTATCATTTTCCATTATTCATCCAGGCCGCCTGGGACCTGATCGAAGCGGGTCCCGAAGGCACTGCTCCCACCGTAAACTATTGACTGGACAGACATGGAACTGACCCCCCGCCCCGATCACGTACCGCCCGAACTGGTCATAGATTTCGACTTTCTGGAAACCGAGAAAGGCGATGATCTCTATCAATGGTGGGGTCAGCTTCACGATGGACCCGACGTGTTCTGGTCCCCGCGTTATGGCGGCCATTGGGTACTCACGCGCTATGAGGATATCGAATATGCGCTGGAGACGTTCCGTGAATTTTCGTCACGATATCAGACCCTGCCAAAGGCCGGGCGCCCCATCCCTTTCCCGCCGATAGAAACCGATCCGCCCCGGCACAATGATTTCAAAAGGCTGATCGCGCCGTTTTTCAGCCCGAAGTCCATCAGCGAACTGGAAGCCCGTGCGCGGACGATGACCATCGACCTGATCGAGAGTTTCCGTGAAAAGGGCGCGTGCGAATTCTCTTCCGAATTCGCTCTGCATATGCCGATCGGGATATTCATGTGGCTGGCCGACCTGCCGCTGGAGGATCGTTTGCCCGTGCTGGCGATGGCCGAAAAGATGGTGCGCGGCCATGATGCCGAACATCTCGAGGGCGCGGAAGAGGCATTTGCCTATCTTGGCCGGATCATCGAGGAACGCCGCATCAATCCCGGCAAGGACATGATCAGCGCCGTCGTCACCGGCACAGTCGAGGGTGGCCGTCCGCTGACTTTCGAGGAAGAGGTCGGCATGGTCACACTGCTCATGGTCGGCGGCCTCGACACGGTCGCAGGCATGATGGGCTTCATCATGCAGTTCCTGGCGGGACATCCCGAACATCGCCGCCAGCTTGCCGAAGACCCTGCCCGGATCAAGCCAGCCATCGAGGAACTGATGCGCCGCCACCATATCGCCAATGTTTCGCGCCTTGTGGTTGAGGACACGTCGGTCCGCGGCGTTCACATGAAGAAAGGCGATATGGTCCTTACCGCCACGACGCTGGCCGGTCTCGATCCCAATCGGTTTCCCGATCCGTTCAAGGTCGATTTCGACCGGGCGGACAAGCGGCATCTGGTATTCGGCAAGGGAGTTCACACCTGCATCGGCGCATTTTTAGCCCGTACCGAATTGAACGTCTTTTTGGCGGAGTGGATGAACCGTATCCCCGATTTTCAGATTGCCGCCGGTGAAAAGCCGATCTGCCTGTCAGGCCGGGCTAATGCGGTTTCGTACCTCCCGCTGCGTTGGGAGGCCTGACCGGCGGGGTACCTTCACGCCGCGCGTTCCCGGATGGTGGCGCGGTCACACGCCTTTAGCAACAGGACCGCCATCGGTATGAACCATATACCGAACGCGGTTATACCCAGCCAGAATGCCAATATCCCGTCCCACGCCAGCCATCCCGTCTTGAACATGGGCAACAGCCCGGCGGGCAAGAACAATATGCCGATCCAGATACTGTAAAAGGCAAACCAGCGTGGGAAACGGGGTTCGGGCGAAACGTCTGCAAAGATTGCAGCCGCAACCACAAAAACCTGAAGCAACCCCGCGATAACGGGGGTGAAAAACAGCATCCAGCCGATGTCGTTAAGCAACTGGATCGTCTCGTCCGAACGTTCGACGCGATAGGCGGCGACTATCCACAACACCGCGGTGATCGCAATCGGCATGAACAGCGCCAGCGCCGCGATCATCAACTGGGCCTTGGCGAGCGGCGAGCCATGCGGCTCCATGCGCTGCAGATGTGCGGACAAAACCGAATAGAAAGGGATGAAAAGAGCCGACGTCGCCAGCATCAATATGCCGCCGATCCGGATACCGGTCGAATGCTCCCGATAGAAATTGCCGATCTCATGCGCGCCGGTCGCCGGGCTCGGCGGCGGGATGAAGTGCATGAACACTCCAAGTCCCACGAAGATCAGCACGGCAGATACGATCCCGCACCAGATGCCTGCTTTTTCAAGATCATTATGCATTGTCATTCCCCTCCATGCGCGGCGATCTCTCGTCACTGACGTTAATATGATTTAGGCAGTCCGAGTACGCGTTCGGCAATGAAGCTCAGCATCAACTCCTCGGTGACGGGCGAAATTCGGGCCAGAATCGACTCACGGTAAAGCCGCTCGACCTGATATTCGGTCGCATATCCCATGCCGCCGTGAACCATTACTGCGCGTATGGTCGCCTCATGGCCATGTTTTCCGCCGAGATATTTGGCCATATTGCATTCGGCACCGCATGACTTGCCCTGATCATAAAGCCACGCCGCGCGCAGACACGCCCAATATGCCGTCTGCAACTCTATCCAGTTCTGCGCGAGTGGGTGCTGGATGCCCTGGTTCTTGCCGATAGGCCGACCGAAAACCACACGATCACGAGCATATTCGGTTGCCCGCCGCAGCGCATTTTGTCCGATTGCCGTCGCCTCTATGCCGACGAGCACCCGTTCCGGATTGATGCTGTCGAGCAGGTAATAAAACCCCCGCCCCTCCTCGCCGATCAGATCGCCTTCCGGAATCCAGTAATCGTCATAGAACACCGTATTCGAATCGACGGCATTGCGACCCATTTTGGGGATGCGGCGCACCTCCGCACGCGTGCGATCGAGGTCTGTATAAAACAGGCTGATACCGTCGGTCGGGCGTTTGCAATCCTGCTTGTGAGTGGTGCGGGCGATCAGCAGCACCTTGTCGGCGACCTGCGCCGAAGACGTCCATATCTTGCGCCCATTGACGCGATAGCCGCCGTCGACCTTGCTGGCGAACGTCGTCATGCTTGTTGTGTCGAGGCCGGCGTCGGGTTCCGTCACACCGAAACAGGCCCGATGTTCGCCACGGATCAACGGTGGAAGCCATTGTTGTTTCTGTTCGGGCGAACCGTGAACGACGATCGCATGCGGGCCAAACAGATTGAGATGGATCGTCGATGCCGCCGAATAGGTGCCGGAACTGGACGCCACCGTATGCATCATCAGCGCCGCCTCGGTTACGCCAAGACCCGCACCACCGAGTTCGACCGGCATCGTGATACCCAGCCAGCCCCCATCCGCCATCGCCTTGTGAAAGGCATAGGGATAGCTCTTGGTTTCCTCGCGTTCGGTCCAGTAATCATCGTCGAACGGCGCGCACACCTTGGCAACTCCGTCGATGATCGCCCGGTGGTTGTCATCAATTTCAAAATTCACGTGCCACTCCCTGATCGACGGGCTTTTGCGCTCTTGTCCGGTCCCCGACGCTAGTGCGCAATTAGTAAGCTTGCAACCTATCACGTTTCGATGGAGTAACACTGGAGGGAGAGAAAACATGGCCGGCATCAAATGGATCGCGATCCTGATAATCATAATAATGAGCGGCTATGCTGCACCCATCCTGTTGCACGACTCGCTCGATCACGGTGCCGGTCTCGACGTTTTCCTCACCGGGTCGAAACATCCATGGCAGGCGTTCATCAATCAGGATCTTGTTTCGGGTCTGTTACTCGCGCTCGCCTGGCTCGTTTATCGACAGAAGGGGAGCCGCATGATCGACACCGTTGCCTGGATATGGATGGTGCTATGGTGGGGTAACATCGTCGTCGCCGCGTACGTCCTGCTCGCGCTACGCCAGTCGGAGGGTGACAGGGATCGCTTTTTCCTTGGGTCACGGGCTGGCCCATTGCTGCGATGGCAGGCTCCCGGCATGGCGGTACGGATCGTTCTGCTGGCACTCGCCGCGCTCACGCTGGTCTATCTCGCCGATCTCATTCGCTCCGGCCCGATGGATGCCGTCAGTATCGCGGGTGCGCTGCTCGGCATATCACCCGTCACGCTCAGCTTGGTACTGCTCGCATTTCCCGCGGCCCCGGTCGACGTCGCGCACAGGCCTCCAAGCACGATATGACCGCCCTTCGATCTGGAGGGCAATATCGTGAGCCAGCTAACGATTTGCTTGCGCCTGACGTTCCCTCGCCATAGGTCAGGTTGAATTAACCAGCGGGATAAAGCCGCGCAAAAGGAGTTGAAGATGGCTGGAAGACTCGAAGGTCGCGTCGCGATAGTTACTGGTGCCGCACGCGGACAAGGCGAGGCAACCGCCCGCCTGTTTGCATCCGAGGGTGCCAAGGTCATTCTTGGCGATGTCGATGATGTCGAAGGCGCGGCGGCGGCCAAAGCAATTGGTGGTGACGCCGTGTATGAACATCTCGACGTATCCGACGAAGCCAACTGGCAGGCCGTCGTCGAATCCGCGACCAAACGCTGGGGCGGTGTCGATGTGCTGGTCAACAACGCAGGCATCAATATTCCGGCATCGGTAGCGGGTATGTCGAAGGACCAATTTCTCAAGGTGCTGGAAATCAACCTTGTCGGTGCCTGGCTCGGCATGAAATCGGTCGCGCCGGTGATGTTTGCAAAAAGCAGCGGTTCGATCGTCAATATCGTGTCGTCGTCCGGCATGTGGGCAATGAACGGCCTCAGTGCCTATGGATCGAGCAAATGGGCATTACGCGGATTGTCGCGCAATGCTGCACTGGAATACGGTCCGCGCGGCGTCCGGGTGAACGCCGTGTTTCCCGGCGGCATCAACACACGGATGGGGAACATAACCGAAGAGCCAGTCGAGGACCTCAACAAATATTATGTCGGCCAGCCGATCAAACGGATCGGGGAACCCGTCGAGGTCGCCCGCGTGAGCCTGTTTTTGGCGAGCGACGAAAGTTCATATATGTGCGGAGCGGAACTGTCGGTCGATGGCGGTCAGACCCTGGGCGTGTTCACGCCGTTCCTGCCGACAAGCTAAGCCACAAGCCCATGGAACGCAGGTCGCGCTCCATGGGCCTGCGTAGCAGCAACGATTAGAACGAATCCAGCGCGTCGAGATCATCGATCCCCGTCGCCAGCCGCTTGATAAACTCATAGGTCGTGTGTTCGGGCTGCATCGCCGGCATATCATCAGCCGGGCGCAGCGTGATCGTCCAAAAGGCGAGTGCAGAAAAAAGCTGCTGACGGACGTTTCGCCGCGCATCCTCGAACGCGACTGCCGGAACGCCACGCTCGGCCATCTGGTCGAGATAGACGCGCAGAAGCTCGTCACCCCATTTGCGGCGATTTTCGACTGTAAGCGAAGTGGTTGTCGCAAAAGCAAAGTCGCGCGACCAATGACCGATCGTGGTAAGCTGCCAGTCGTTCAGCCCCAGCCGTCCGTCCCCCAGGATATACCAGTTCTTGAAATGAACATCGCTGTGGATGAGCGTCTGCGGCAAGCTGCTGTGGCGTGCAACCGACGCACCCGTCGCGGGCCATATCTCGCCCCGCCGCTTGAACAGGCGCGCCGGTATCACGCTTTCCGCATCCCCAAAGGCACGGTCGCAGAACTCCCCAAAGCGCGGTGCACCGGTCATCATTGCATTCCACCAGTCCGGCCAACGCTTGAACGGCAATGTCTCCGTCCCGAGTTCGGGGCTGTCATAGAACCGGCTGTGCAGGCCTGCGAGCGTCGTGACCTGCTGAACGGCCATATCCCATGTCATCTCGACACGCTCATCGGGGAATATGACGTCTTCTGCCATGTCGTCCATCACGATGAGATAGGCGAAATTGTCCGGGTCGAACCCGGCAAAGCGCGCGCGCGGCGTCGGGATATCCAGACGGTCGCGTACCAGATTGTAAAAGTTACTTTCCGCCAATGCCGTACCGGACACGCCAAGCACGATGCGATTTTCCAGGTTTTCAGCAGCTTTGCAGAACAGCTTGTCCGGCAGCGCCGCCGCACGCCCGGCAGCGTTATAGTCGAGGAAGATACGGCGGCGATTTGACGACCCGTCATCGCGTACATCGAAGCGAAATCCAGTTACTTCCGCACCGGGCACATCGCGACAGGCAATGGCAGACAGCCATTCGCACGTCATCGCCTCATAAGTCGCAGGAACCTGATCGGCGCGTGTCGCCATGACGATCTGCCCCGCCTGTTCCGCTGCATAGCGTTGCTTGATTATGTCAACGACGGTGGCCATCGCCTTGCTCCTGATAGTTTAAAAGCGGACATGGAACGCGTCCCGAGGGCCCGCCATGATATGCCAAAATCGGCACCTGATCCCGTCAGGACTGCTTGACGGCCTCACGCACGGCTGCGGTGATCGAGGCGACGGTGGGAGCGAAAGCAGCCTCCAGTGGCTTTGAGAATGGCACCGCCGAAAACGCCCCGCCAAGCCGTTGCACGGGCGCCTTCAGCTTGCCGAACAGTTCTTCGTTGATGACCGAGGCGATTTCTGCACCGATACCGAACTGCTTGACCGCCTCATGGACGACGATGGCGCGACCCGTCTTGCGAACCGAATCAAGCACCGTGGCCTTGTCCCATGGCGAGATCGTTCGCAGGTCGATCACTTCGACGCTGATCCCTTCCTGCGACAGTGCTTCCGCAACGGCGAGGGAGAGCGTGATCATCATCGAGTGACCGATAATGGTGACATCGCTGCCTTCACGCGCAACCTTGGCCTTGCCGATCGGGACGATCTGTTTGGAAACAGGTCCCGGCGTCCAGTAGCTCGGCAGATTTTCGATAAAGAGCACCGGATCGGGATCATCGATCGCCGCACGCATGAGGCCATAGGCATCGTCGGGATTTGAAGGCGCAACGACCTTGATACCCGCAGTGTGGGCGAACCAGGCCTCGAGATAGTCGCTATGCTGGCCGCCGGTCGAAAATCCCGATCCTGTCATCGTGCGGATCACGATCGGAACGCCCGTCTGGCCGCCCGACATGAAGCGCAATTTTGCGGCATGGTTCGTGATCATGTCCATCGCCACCGTGATGAAGTTCATCAACATGATTTCGGCGACCGGCTTATACCCACCCACTGCCGCGCCGATCGCCGCACCGATGATCGCCTGTTCGGAGATCGGCGTCGATCGCACGCGATCCTCACCATATTTGGTCGACAGCCCCTTGGTCACGCCCATCACGCCGCCCTCTTGCGGGTCGGCAACCTCCTCGCCAAGGACAAGCACCTTGGAATCCGCGGCCATCGCATCGTGAAGCGCGAGATTCAGCGCCTCCACCATCGTCATTTTCGCATGAGTTCCAGCCTCGGCATCGGGCGACGCCACGGGTGGGGATCCAGTTTCGGAATTTGCGCCGGCGGTTTGTGTATCGGTCATCTTCAAATCCTTTCTATCGGCTCAGGCGATTTCTTCGGCGAAGACGTCGCGCTTCAGCTCGGCAATGTCGGGGAACGGCGCGGCAATCGCTGCCGCAAGCGCACTGTCGATCGCAGCGTTGATGTCACTCTCGATCCCGGCGAGCTTTTCCTCGGTCGCGATACCCTCGTCGATCAGACGCTGGCGCAATTTGGGCATCGGATCCTTGGTCTGGGCGTCGGCATAAATCGCCTTGTCCATATAGTGACCGGTTTCGCCCAACAGATGACCGTTGAAGCGGAAGGTCATTGCCTCGATCAGCGTTGGCCCCTCTCCCGCACGCGCGCGGTCGATAGCAACCTTTGCCGCGCCGAACATTTCGTCCGCATCATTACCGTTCACGGTGACACCGGGCATCCCATAACCAGCGGCGCGCTCGGAGATCTTTTCGACCACACGCGAATAAGCCGGGCTGGTATGCTCGGCATAAAGATTGTTCTGGCAAACGAAGATCACGGGCAGCTTCCAGAGCGCAGCCATGTTCATCGATTCATGAAACGCACCGATATTTGCCGCGCCGTCACCAAAGTTGGCGACCGAAACGCGGTTCTTGCCATCCAGCTTCGCCGCCCAGCCCAAGCCCGTAGCGATCGGCATCGAGGAACCGACGATCCCGGTCGTCACCATCATGCCCTTTTCGGGGCAAGTCAGGTGCATCGGTCCCCCCTTGCCCTTGCAAGTGCCGGTCGCCTTCCCTGCCAGTTCCGCCCACATTTCATCGAGCGGGAAGCCCTTGGCGAGCATGTCGTGAATACCGCGATAGATCGTGCAGATGTAATCGTCATCGTCGAGACTGACGGAGATCGCCGACGGGATGATCTCCTGACCGCGCGGTGAATAATAGGGCATGACCAGTTTGCCCGCCATCATCTGCTTGATGATACGTTCATCGTTGAGCTTGATCAGCGCCGCCTTCTCATAGATCTTCAACAGCGTTGCCGAGTCTGGTTTGGGATAGTTTGACACGTCGCTCTCCTATTTCTGACTTATTTTTTATGCGCAAAAAGATCGCGCCCGATAATCTGTTTCATGACTTCGGCGGCACCACCGGCAATGCGTACGATCCGCGCGTCGATATAGGCGCGCGCGATGGGGTATTCGGTCATGTATCCATAGCCGCCAAAGAACTGGAGGCACTGGTCAACGACTTTGACGTGCAGGTTGGTCACGACAAGCTTGACCTTTGCTGCCTCAACGCCGGTGAGTTCGCCCGCCAGAAATCGCTTGATGCACCAGTCGGTAAAGACGCGCGATGCCAGCACCTCGGCGGACAGGTCTGCGAGCACGAACTGGGTGTTCTGGAAGTCGGCGATCGTGTGGCCAAACGCCTTGCGTTCCGAAGTGTAATCGACCGTCCACCCAATCGCCGCCTCGGCCACGCAGATGCTTCGCACCGCCTGGGTGAGCCGCTCCTGCGCGAGCTTGGTCATCATCATCGAGAAGCCGCGCCCCTCTTCACCCAGCCGGTTTTCGACCGGCGCGCGAACGTCTTCGAGGAATATCTCGGATGTGTCCTGAGCCTTTAGCCCAATCTTTTCGAGGTTACGCCCGCGCTTGAAGCCGGGCTGGTCGGTTTCGATCGCTATCATGCTGACGCCCTTTGCGCCCGCCGCGGGATCGGTCTTCGCCGCGCAAACCATAATGTCGCATAACTGGCCGTTCGAGATGTAGACCTTTTGCCCGTTCAGCACATAGTCGTCGCCTTCGCGCACGGCCCGAGTGCGGATTTCCTTGACGTCGGAACCAGCGCCCGGCTCGGTCAGCCCGAGGGCACCAATCCACTCGCCGGAAACCATCTTCGGCAAAGCCTTAAGCTTCAGCGCCTCGCTACCGAACGCCAATATGTAGGGAGCAACCATCTCCGAATGGACCATGAAACCGGGCCCGGTGATTCCGGCGCGCGCCAGCTCCTCGATAATAACGACGTTGTAGAGCCAGTCGGCACCGAAGCCGCCATATTCTTCAGGGATATTCGGGCACAGGATGCCGACCTCTCCGGCGCGGAGCCAGATCTCGCGGGGCACGACACCCAGTTTTTCCCATTCGGCGTGGTGCGGGACAAGTTCATCCTCGACGAAACGGCGAACCGTATCGCGGAACTGTTCGTGTTCCCCGTTGAATATACCGCGGCCAAGCCCGCCGTCGTTGCGAAGATCGGCGTCAGCCACGGCGTGCCTCATGCATGGCAATCGTTTTCTGCGATTGTTTCAGGTGCGGAATATCGAGCATCTTGCCGTCCAGTCCCAGCGTGCCCGCATCCGGGTTTGCCGCGAACAGATCGATCACGCGACGGGCGAAATCCACCTCTTCCGACGACGGCGAGAAAGCCAGGTTGATGCCTTCAACCTGTGCTGGATGGATAGCGATGCGACCGGAGAATCCTTCGCCCCGCGCTGCTCTGGAACTTGCAATCAATCCGTCGTTATCCCCGAAATCGACGAACAGCGTATCGACCGCCTCGACGCCTGCAGCATGCGCGCCGAGCAGGCAGAGCGACCGCACCATCTTGTACGTGAGGGCCCATTCGCCACTCGCGTCGGTATTGCCACTCGCCCCAACCGCCGAAGACAAATCCTCGGCACCCCATGTCAGCCCGTAGAGCCGTTTCAGTCCTGCCCCGGCATAGTCGCCAAGCCGAAAGGGCGAAATCGCGGTTTCGGTCGCGACCGGCAGTATCTTGATGGCGCCCCGTTCGAGCCCGGAAGCCGCTTCGAGTGCGTCGAGATAATGGCTGACCTGCGCAACATCCGCTGGCCCGTTTACCTTTGGCAGCATGATGCCATCGGGCGCGGACGGCACGATTGCGGCGAGATCATCCAGTGTCCAGGGCGTATCAAGCGGATTGACCCGTACCCAGAGCTGCCCCTTGCGCGACGCGCGAGGCCGATCGCCGATAAAGGCCGGGACCATCTCCCGCGCGACAGGCTTGCGAGCGGCTGCAACCGCATCCTCCAGATCGAGGATGAACGCATCGGCAGGCACGCCATCGACCTTGCCCAGCTTCTTTTCGCTGTCGCCCGGAATGAACAGGAAGGAGCGGAGCGGCAAGCTCATGCGGCATCCTTCGGTTTTTTCAGCTGCAGGCCCGAACGTTTGCAACTCGCGATCAATTCATCCTTCTGATTGAAGGCTTTGTGCAGGAAGGTCACGATCCCCTGATCCGGACGCGACTTCGATTCACGCAGTTCGATCACCTCTGTCATGACATGCACGGTGTCGCCGTGGAACAATGGATTGGGGAACCGCACTTCGTCCCAGCCGAGATTTGCGACCGCTGTCCCAAGCGTCGTATCGCCCACCGAAATCCCTACCATCAGGCCAAGCGTGAAGGCCGAATTGACCAATCGCTGCCCAAATGGGGTTCCCTTCATATACTCTTCGTCGAGGTGGAGCAGGGCAGGATTATGCGTCATCGCACTGAAGAGGACATTGTCCGTCTCCGTCACCGTGCGACGTATCGGGTGGTGGAAAACCTGCCCCACCGTAAGTTCGTCAAACCAAACGCCAGCCATCAGCTCATCAATCCTAAAATAGAGATCGCCGCGATGCCCTGATAAGGAACGCCGCCCAGATTATGAGTAAGCCCAATCGTCGGGGACGCCAATTGTCGCGGACCCGCGCGCCCGAGCAACTGGCTGTAGACCTCATACGCCATGCGCAGTCCCGACGCGCCGATCGGGTGACCGAAACATTTCAACCCACCGTCGATCTGGCAAGGTATGGCACCGTCGGCGTCGAACTTGCCGTCGAGCACGTCGAATATAGCCCGACCATCGTCAGAAAAACCGAGATCCTCCATCGTGACCAGTTCGGTGATGGAAAAACAGTCGTGCACTTCGGACAGCGATATCTGCGTTTTGGGATCGGTTATCCCGGCTTCTTTATAGGCGCGCTCCGCCGCTTTACGCGTGGTCGCGACATAGCTGCCGTCCCACTCGGCCGTCTGCGTCTCACGACCCGAACTCGTCGAAAGCTGGAGCGCCTTGACCGTGACCAGGTCCTTCTTGCCCATTGCCTTCGCGATTTCCGGCGTCGTGACGATCGCACAGGCCGAGCCATCCGACACGCCCGAACAATCGAACAGGCCGAGTGGATCGGAAATCATCGGCGCATTCATGATCGTCTCCATCGAGACGGCCTTCTGAAAATGTGCCTTAGGGCTATGGACACCATTCTGGTGGCTTTTCCACGAGACATGGCTGATCGCGCGCTTCATATCCTCTTTCGAAGTGCCGTATTTGGCGCGATAATAGGGGGCAAGCTGCGCGAAGCCTGCGGGTGCCGATCCCATCGGCATCCACATGTCGTTGAATGTACCCTTGAACGGTGGCGGCAGGCCCCCAAACCCGGTGTCCTTGAGCTTTTCGGAACCGATCGCCAGTGCGATATCGACAGCACCGCTCGCCACGGCATAGACGGCGCCGCGCAAAGCTTCGGTACCGGTCGCACACATATTCTCGACGCGACTGACGGGGATGCCCTCAAGCCGAAGCGCCATCGCCGCCGGGATCGAAGAGTTACCGACGTTGATGCCATCGCCCCAGCAACCGAACCACGCGGCCTCGATCTGGCTGCGCTCGATCCCGGCATCCGCGAGCGCCTCCTCAAAGGACTCCTTCATTAGCTCGGGCGAACCCGCGTCCCATCGTTCGCCGAACTTGGAACAACCCATGCCGAGGATGGCGACCTTATCCTTGATGCCTGTAGCCATGTTATTGCTCCTCAGGCCGCAGCAAGCGGCGTGGATTTCCAAAAATAGCGATTATAACCACGCTGGCGGTCTTTTTCCTTGATGCGATAGACCATCCGCAGCGGCGTGCCGGTGTCGATACCCTGCGGTCCGACATCGACCATTTCCATCAACATGCGCGCGCCATTTTCGAACTGTACAAAGCCGACGTAGAGTGGTGGCGACGGATGATAGGACAGCCAGTCGGCGGTCGAGGTCAGCACCTCGCATGGCGCATCACGCAGCGAAACCTGTTGGAATTGCTCGCTCGGCGCGTGGCATTTCACGCAATATTGAAGCTGCGGAAACTGCGTCTGCCCGCAGGCGGCGCATTTACCCGCGTTGAACATCTCCAGCTGCCCGGATGAGCGGAACTGTTCGGTCAGCGCAGTCTTGGCGTTCTTTTCAGAGCGCATGCCCCATTCCATGTCGATGCCGTTGTAAAAGCTCAACATTCGCAAATAACTGTCGGTTGGGATCGCGTCGGCGACGGCCACCGATACGCCACGCGTCGGCTTTGCGCCGGTGATCGCGTCGGTTGCCTGAAAGATCATCACGTCCGCGCCCTGCCCGAAACCGACGACGAGGATGCGGTCCCCCGGCACTGCCTTCTCAAGTGTCGCGGCGAGCATCAGCAACGCGTGGGCAGCACCCGCGTAGCCCACCCCGTCTTCAAGTCCGCTGGCTACCGTCCCTTCGAACCTGATCTTTTTTGCAACCGCATCGGCCGCGCCTTTAAGGTAAGACGGCATCACGAAATGCTGGATGTCACCGATCGCAAGCTGCGCATCGGAAAGCGCAGCCGCAATCGCGACCGGCGCGATCTTCGAATAGCCCTCGTCGCGGACCCAACGTTCTTCCCAATTATAATCGGTTTCCACATCGCTCGCGCGGAAATGGTCGACAAAGGCCGAAGCGACCGTTGCCGAACCGATGAGACGGGCGATGATGTTTTCGCTCCCCAGCACGAATGCGGCGGCTCCCGCGCCAAAGCTCATTTCCTGCGTGCTGGCAGGCTTGCCGAACGGATTGTCCGAACCGATCACGATCGCGGCTTGGGTGCCTTTCAATGCCTGTAACAAGGCCGACGTGCCGGCGCGCTGCGATCCGGCCGCGTCGCTGGTTGCAACGTCGTCCCGCGCACCGATCGCCCGGGCTACCAGAACGGCATTCTGCAGATCGGCATAGGGAAGGTTGCTGGAAGCAAGGCGTACCGCTTCGATTTTATCTGCATCGCCGGCCCCGATTGCATCGCGCGCGGCCTCGACGGCCATCGTGATCGCGTCTTCGTCCCAGCTTGTGAAGGCACGGCTGCCCTTTGCCTGGCCGCGCAAGCCGGGAACCGCCCATTTATGAGCAGCGGCGATATGCGCGCGGTCGATGCGCAGGCGCGGAACATAGGCACCATAGGCGGTGATTCCCAAAACGGTCATTATGCTATCGGCCTTCAATAGGATTTTGGAAGATCGAGCACGCGCTCGGCAATAAAGCTCAGGATAAGCTGCTCGGTGATCGGCGCGATCCGCAGCAGGATCGATTCCCGGAATAGCCGCTCGACCTGATATTCGGTCGAATAACCCATGCCGCCAAATGTCATGACGGCGCGCGTGCAGGCGTCGAATGCAGCGCGGGCACCAAGGAACTTGCCGGCATTTGCCTCTGCACCGCACGGCAGGTCGTTGTCGTAAAGATAAGCGGCGCGCATGATCGTCCAGAACGCGCTCTCAAGGTAAGCCCAGTTCTCCGCGAGTGGATGCTGGATACCCTGATTCTGGCCGATGAAGCGCCCGAACACCTTGCGCTCCTTCGCATATTGCGCGGCCCTTGCCAGCGCACCGCGACCCAGGCCGACGGCTTCGATGCCGACAAGGATACGTTCGGGATTAAGACTGTGCAGTATGTAGTTGAAACCCCTGCCTTCTTCGCCAATGCGATCGTCGTCGGGGATGAAATAATCGTCGATGAAGGTGGTATTGGAATCAACCGCGTTCCGCCCCATTTTCGGGATGCGACGCACTTCGATCTTGTCGTGATCGAGGTCGGTGTAGAACAATGTCATGCCGTCGGTCGGCTTTTTGCACTGATCCTTTGGCGTCGTGCGCGTGAGCAGCAGGATCTTGTTGGCCACCTGCCCCGACGAGGTCCAGATCTTGCGGCCTGTGACGCGGTAACCGCCATCCACCTTGGTCGCGAATGTCGTGATGCTGGTCGTATCGAGGCCCGCGTCAGGTTCAGTTACACCAAAACAGGCCCGGTCGGTGCCGGCGATGAGGGGCGGAAGCATGCGCTGCTTCTGCTCCGCCGTACCGTGGACGACGACGGCATGGGGCCCAAAGAGGTTCAGATGAAGTGCGCTGGCGGCCGAATATCCTCCTGCGCTCGACGAAACCTCGTGCATCATGATCGCCGCTTCGGTCACGCCAAGGTTCGATCCACCGACCTCCTCGGGCATGGTGATCCCAAGCCAGCCTGCGTCGGCCATTGCCTTGTGAAACTCGAATGGAAACTTTTTCTCAGTATCGCACGCTGACCAATATTCGTCGCCGAACTGGTCGCAAACCTTCTTCACGCCATCGCGAATGGCTTCCTGCTCTTCTGAAAATCGGATTTCCAACGTGTGCTCCAAAGCCTGTCGATTAGACAATTAGTATAGAAGCGAACTAATCCCATCGCGTCTGCTGTCAACCCCGGCTAGCAGATTTGACTGTAAAGATCGTGTCAGCGCCCCTCCCATCGCGGCGGTCGCCGCTCGGCAAAGGCGCGCTTCCCTTCTTCCGCATCGGCGCTGTCGAGGACCACTTGCGCCAGCGGATATGTTTCGGACTTGAGCGCGGTGGCAAGGTCAGGCTGGTCGAGGCCAGCGTATAAGGCAGCCTTGCTTGCACGGATCGCGATGGGCGCGCAGGCCTGAATAGCTTCCGCTATGGCGAGTGCGCGTTCGACCGTTTCACCCGGTTCGACCACCTCGTTTACGAAGCCAAGAGCCAAGCCCTCCTCCGCGCCAACAAAGCGACCGGTGAGGATGATTTCCGCCGCGCGCTTCGTGCCGATCGCACGCGGCAGCCGCTGAATTCCGCCGCCCAGCGCTACCCAGCCTACCTTTGGTTCGGGCAGTGCGAAACGCGCGGTCCGCGCCGCGATGATGATGTCGCAGGCCAGCGCCATTTCGAAGCCACCGCCCATCGCATCGCCATTGACGGCAGCGATCAGCGGGTGCGGGAAATCGGTGCGGAACGTCAATCCTCCGAAACCCCTGGCGGCAATTTCCATGACGCCGGTTTCGAGATTGTCGAGTAAATCATAACCGGCACAAAAAGCTTTATCGCCTGTGCCGGTCAGGATCACTACGCGCACCGAATCATCGGCGGCAAGCGCGTCGAATTGAGCCTCCAGAGCGTGGTGTGCAGCAGGATGCAGCGCGTTCCTGCGTTCCGGGCGGTCGAGCGTGACGATCACTATTCCCGCTTGCCGCCCGACTGAAAACCCATCACTCATCGGGAACCCTCGCTCGACGAAAATGCCGGGAACATCCATGTGGGTCGTGCGCTTATCATATGCTTCATGGAAAGGACCGAGCGATGTCGAATGGCCCCGATGATCAGGCCGAGGACGATGCCAAGCGCACCCACGGGGTTGATGACCCGTCCACGCCCGACGATTCGATAGCGATCGAATTGCCGATCGAACAAGGCGACGCCGACAGCCAGCCAAGCTGACAACGACCGAGCGTCATCAATAATCATATTAACTGTGCCAGCGCAGCGGCCGAATAGGGCGTTACATCGGCAATCCGATTTTCGCGCACCTTCGTCACCCAATCCACGTCGGCGATCAGGCCTCGTCCGACAGCAACAAGATCAATCTCTCCCCGATCGATCATTCCCGTCAAAAGAGCGACATGCCCCGGCTCGATCGTCGCGACCTCGTCCGAAAACATCGTGTCCAGCATTTCCCTTGCGAGACCGACCGATCCAACGGTTATGGAGGGCTTGCCCGTCAGCCTCTTTGCCCATCCGGCAAGATTAAGCGGGCTGTTTTCAAATTCCGGTTCCCAGAAACGCCGTTGTGAGGCGTGAAAGATATCGACCCCGGCATCGGCCAGCGGCTCGAGATAGGCCGACAAGTCATCCGGCGACGTCGCCAGTCGCGCCCAATAATCCTGTTGTTTCCACTGTGAAAAGCGAAACACGATCGGAAATCGGGCAGATACCCGCGACCGTATCGCCTTGACGATCTCTACCCCGAGTCGCGCACGACCGGCACTGTCACCACCCCAGCGATCGTCGCGGCGGTTGAGAGTGGCCCAAAAGAACTGATCGATCAGATAGCCATGCGCGCCATGGATCTCGACTCCGTCGAAGCCCAGGCGTTCGGCAGATTCGGCAGCCAGGGCGTAACTTTCAATCAGGTCCGCGATTGCCGATTCACGGACCGGCTCGGCCACCTTGCGATCGTACGCGACGAGGCCCGACGGACTCGTCTTGATCGAAAGATCTTCAGGGCTGCCGGTATAAAGATTTTCAATCTGGGGTTTTTCAACAAGACCAGTATGCCAGAGTTGCGGCATGATCTTACCGCCCTCTCCATGGACAGCGGCAACGACCGCCGCCCAACCCGCCAAAGCGTCGTCACCGTAAAACCGCGGTGCCAGGTCGTCATTGGATGCCGCAGGGTGTGGCACCCACGTTCCCTCGGTGATGATCAAGCCGACCCCAGCCGCCGCGCGACGGCTGTAATATTCGGCGACGTTTGCACCCGGCACGCCTCCCGGCGAAAAACACCGGGTCATTGGAGCCATTACAATTCGATTTGAAATCTCGAGATTGCCAAGTCTGAACTTTTGAAAAAGGCTATCTATGCCACTCATGCGCCCTCCCCGCCGACGTCCTCGGCCTCGCCTCTACAAACATTCGAGAACGAATGTAAGTATATGCCGCGGGTTACGATCATGGACATCTTGGAAGCACCTCCGCATCCCCTGGTTCGCCATCTGTGGACGTCCGGGTTACAAACGGAGGCTAGCCTTTCAATCGTGCTAATGACAAGAAGCATATCATATGGAACCACATCATTTTCCGGATCCGACCGTCATAACCGGCGACGAGACCCTGTTTCCCGGTGTTCTGATCGTCACTCTTGTTCGTCCGGATGAACGAAACGCCATGTCCGGAGCGATGGTAGAATCACTGCTCGGACTTTTCGAAGGACATCCTGCCAGGAACGCAGGGGCGATTTTGATTACCGGAGCCGGGCGCGGTTTTTGCGCCGGGAGCGACCTTGGCGAACTCGCCGCGATGGGTGCGAACGAACGGCAGGCGTTCGAGGCGGCTTCGGGGCTGCTGGCACGGCAAATGGTCGCGCACCCACGCCCGATCGTCGCTGCGGTCCACGGCTTTGCAATTGGAGGCGGACTCACGCTTGCAGCAGCTTGCGATTTCGTGGTGAGCAGCCCGATAGCGAAATGGAGTTTGCCAGAAGTGCCGATCGGCCTGTTTCCCGCATGGGGGCTGGAAGCCGTCGAGCGGCGCGTCGGACGTGCGCGGGCTCGACAGCTATCGTTCGGGCTGGACACGCTTGATGGTGCGACGGCGGCCCACTGGGGATTGGCCGACGTGATTGCCGATGATCCGTTCGCAACAGGGTGCGCATTGGCACAACGATTGGCGGCGCTCCCTTATGCTCAGGTTGCTGCGGTAAAGGATTATTTTGCCAGGACGCGTGAAGGCGCGGAGGCCGACGAATATGCCAACCGCCTTTTCATCGAAGCCTGCGCCACCGATACAGCGACGGCGAGCTTCATCCGATATGCTCGCGCACGATGATTGCCGCCCCCGGACTGCTCGCGCCGCATCGCCTCGCATCCGACTGAACCTTGTCTGCCGCGCTAGTCTTCGCCGATGTAGATAAGCTTCTTGCCACTGGCGGTACCTGCAAAGACCGTTGCCAGCGACCCTGCCGCCTGATCGATGCCCCGGTCGATATCCTCATCATATGCGAGCTGTCCGGCAAGCATCAGATCGGTAAGGGCGTTAATCGCTTCACCAAAACGGGCGACATGGTCAAAGATAACGAAGCCCGACCAGGTGAGCGTGCGCAACAGGATTTCACGTTCGTTGCGCAGGCCGGTCGGTGGCGGGTTCCAGCTGGACGTCGCTGCCGTGCCGCACTGGACGATGCGACCGTTTTTCGCCATCGCGCGGATAGCCGAATCCAGAATGGCACCACCGGTATTATCGAAATAGATGTCGAACCCCGCCGGCCGCGCCGCAGACAATGTTTCGGCCAGATCGCCTTCGCGGTAATTATAGGCCTGCGTATAGCCGAAACGATCTACGCAGCGGCGGATCTTGCTGGCGTTACTGGTGAGGCCGAACGCCTCCCCACCGGCCGCACGGACAAGCTGCCCGACAACGCTGCCGACTGCACCGGCTGCGGTGGATACCAGCACGGCATCGCCGGCACGTGGCGGCGCGAGATTACCGAGAGCGAGCCAAGCCGTCACGCCGGGCATGCCGAGTACCCCCGCATAGGCCGAGATCGGAACCCGAGGCGCGCCAATGTGCGAGAGCAGGGTTTCGCGTGTGGCAATCGCATAATCCTGCCAACCGAAATAGCCGTAGACGACGTCGCCTTCTGCAACTCCGCTATCCCGGCTTTCGACCACTACCCCAACTGCAAGCGCGCGAAACGGCGCGTCGATTGGTGTCAATGCCGGGTTTGCGGCCCAGCCGCGCTGCACAGGGTCGGCCGAAAGATATAGATTGCGGACGAGGAACTGGCCCTCGGCTGGCTGCCCGATCGCACCAACGCGAACCGCAAAATCCCTGGCTTCGGGGGTCCCCGACGGGCGGGCGGTGAGCACGACCTGCCGATTACCGGCGGGACGGGTGAAGACTGGAAGTTCTGCCACTGGACCCTCGTTATTGTTCAATCTGGCGATCGCATTGCCCGAAGTGATACGCATGTCTACCATAATTATGCTGGGCATGCTTAAGACATGCACGGAGCGCGTGGCTTTCAGGAGAGATGCCGGTGGACGATGTTGAACAACTGGTTGCCGTGGAAGCGATCAAGCGGGTGAAAGCCGCATATTTTCGTTGCATGGATCGCCGCGAATGGACTGAATTCGCGACGCTGTTTACCGATGATGCGGTGTTCGACGTGCGCGGTGCCCTGGAAATTCCGAAACCCGACGAGGACTATGAAGAACCACCAATCACCAGGGTCGACGCAATCGTCGATTATGTCCGCACCGGCCTGACGCCGCTGATCAGCGTGCATTATGGCCATATGGCGGAAATCGACATTGTCGATGCAAATACTGCCCGCGCCACATGGCCGATGCACGACATGCTGATCGCACCGCCGGGCGCTCCGTTTCACATATTTCGCGGATGGGGCCATTACTGGGAAACCTACCGAAAAACCAATGGCCGCTGGCAGATCGCCACGCTGCGATTGCGCCGCTTGTACGTCGAAACGGAGTGACGCTTCAAAAATCCCGTCAGCTCGGGCGTTAGTCCAATTTATCTGATCCCCAATAAATCTGGTCCATTGTTTCGCCGGCATCCAGTCGCGCCTGCACGCGCTTCATGCTGGCAATACTGTCGGCATTGGCGAATAATGTGCCGCTGATCTTCTGGTCGTTGTCTATCCCTTCGCTTTGGTGAAGGTCTTCGTCCTCACCCAACATCTGCTTCATGCCAGCGACCGATTGCGGCGGCAGTGATGCGATGTGTCGCGCCATTGCGAGGGCGGTCTCCAGCGCCTTTCCCTTGGGTACCACGCGGTTGACCCCGCCAAGTTCGTACAGGCGCTGTGCCGTGACAGGCTGCCCCATCAACACGATTTCGGCCGTTACGGTGCGACCGATCAGCCGCATCAGACGTGAGGTGCCGCCGATGCCTGTGCCAACGCCGATGATCACCTCGGGCTGGCTGAAACGTGCCTGTTCCTCTGCAACGCGCAAATCGCATGCCCAGCCCAGTTCGCACCCGCCGCCCGACGTGTCGCCGTTGATCGCTGCGATCGCGACCATTTTCCCACGGCTGAGCGTCGTCAGCGACCGAAACCAGCCAGCCGGATCACCGCTCGCCGGCTGCCCGGCGACCAACTGACAGATGTCGTCGAGATAGGCATGTTCCAGCCAGTGGCCTTCGACAGACGATGCGAGCACGACAACGCGTGCGCCGGCGACCTGCGCTTCGTCCAGGATATCGGCCAGACGCGATACGGTCGCACAGGTCGTCGTATGGCCATGGGCACCACCATCGCCGACCGTGACCAACGCAATCCCGTCGCCAGCCCATTCCAATGTTACATGGTCGCTCATTCACTCGTTCCTCTACGATTGCATCGCCGTCCCCGCCATTTGAACGAGCGGGGTTTGATGTTACGCTAGCCTACTATAATCTTGTGTCCAACCCTCTTGATATTTTCATAGCTCCGTAAGCTGCCGCTTGCCTCGGAAACATTACGATAATAATGAGCATGCGAACGATATCAGGGAACTGCCGAATGGAAATCGAAAAGATCGCCGCGATGAAGATCGAACCAATCGTGCAGACATACGACAAGCGCGACACGATCCTTTATGCGCTGGGTCTTGGTTATGGTGCCGATCCGCTGGACGGCGGCGAGTTGCCCTTCGTTTACGAACGCGAGCTTCGTAGCCTGCCGTCTTATGCAAACCTGTTATGCCATCCCGGATTTTGGGCGCAGGACCCTCAATGGGGTGTCGACTGGGTCAAGATTCTACACGCCGAGCAGGATTTTCGGATCCACAAGCCGCTACCCCCAACGGGGTCGATCCGTGGCCAGTATCTTGTGGCCGGTATCGAGGACAAGGGCGAGGGTCGCGGCGCTCTGCTTCATCAACAGAAGGAACTCTATAACGAGGCCACGGGTGAACATCACGCCACGGTCCGTTCCACATTATTCCTGCGCGGCAATGGCGGCGAGGGCGGGTTCGGGACGGCAGTCGCACCAGCCCAGCCAATCCCCGACAAGGTTCCGGACAAGATCGTCGAGATTACCACCTTGCCGCGCCAGGCACTGATTTACCGGTTGAGCGGCGACTGGAACCCGTTGCACGCCGATCCCGAAATTGCACGACGAGCGGGCTTCGACAGGCCGATCCTTCACGGTCTCTGCACGAATGGCATCGCAACGCGCGGTATTCTTTCGGCCTATTGCGACAATAACCCCGCGCGCCTGACACAGATGTTCGTGCGGTTCAGCAAGCCAGTGATGCCGGGCGAAACGATCCGCCTGGAGTTTCACGAGGTCGAGGGCGGGTTGCGATTTCGCGCGGTGGCCAAGGAACGCGATGTGGTGGTGCTCGATCGCTGCTCGGCAACGATCGCACCAGCCTGATCTCAGGGGTTCGTCAGGGCTTAAACGAGGCCAAGACCGCCATCGACGAACAGCTCGGCCCCGGTCATGTAGCTCGACGCGTCCGAGGCCAGGAAAACGACCACCTGCCCCATTTCCGATGCATCGGCCATTCGTGCCATCGGGATCATGCCGATCGCCGCCTTGATGTCGGGTGATTCCGCTCGCCCGCCATCTTCCCCCAACAGGATCGCGGTCGCTGTGGGGCCGGGATGCACGGTGTTTACCCGTATCCCGGTTGCCTGCTGCGCAAGGTGTAGCGCCGCCGTCTTGGCAAGTGCAGCGGTTGCCGCCTTTGACGATGCATAAAGCGCACTCGTCGGCGCAAACTTCTTCGTCGCGAGCGAGGCTATGTTGATAATCGAGCCACCCAACCCGCCCTTCATCGTCGGGATGACCGCCTGCATGCCGTAAAACTGGCTGAACAGGTTAACGTCGAGGATGCGTCGAAAATCCTCGATCCGCGCATCCTCGATCGTCGCGGAAATGTCGATCCCGGCATTGTTGACGAGGCAATCGATTCGCCCAAAGCGCGACAATGCATGGGCGACGATCGCCGCCCATGCAGTCGGGTCGGTCACGTCGAGCGAGAGGTAATCCGCCTCAAAACCCTGTTCGCGCAGTCGTCCGGCAGTGTCACGACCGATATCATCCTTGACGTCCCCCAGAACCACGTATGCGCCCGCCTCTGCAAGCGCATAGGCCGAGGCGGCACCGATGCCCTGAGCCGCGCCGCTGATGATCGCGACGCGGCCTTTCAACGACTGGCTCACGCTGTCTGATCCGACCTATATGCGTCCTCTCCGCTTGGAATGTCTTCGAGGAACGGCATTCCGGTCAGATGATTTCCGCCACTCAGCGGCATGTTAAGGCCGGTGATAAAGGTCGGGCCGGACAGGAAAACGACCGCATCGGCATAGTCGCGAGGATGCCCGACACGACCGAGTGGGATGTGTCGGGCATAAGTTTCCTCGACCCCGGGGATTTCAAACAAATGCTTTGCCATGGCTGACTTGATCGGGCCGGGCAGCAGCGAATTGACGCGGATGCCCCGAGCCCCATATTCGAGTGCCGCATAGCGCACGAGACAATCCATCGCCGATTTCGCACAGGCATAAGCGAAATGGGGCGGCTGCGGCTGGGTCGTGCTGTTCGATGAAATCAACGTGATCGCACCACCATCGTTCATGCGCTCGGTCATGTATTTCACGAACCAGACATGACCGAAATAGTTGACGTCGATCCCCTGCTGAAGCTGCTCGGGCGTCACGTCCCTGATCAGGCTGATGACCGGCAACGCAGCGGAATTCACCGCAATGTCGATCTTGCCGTAAGCAGCAACGGTCGCATCGGCGAGTGCCTCGATCTCCTTCTGGCTGCCCGCGTCACACGAGATGGCGATCCCACCAATCTTTCCGGCCAGCCGATCCAGCCCTTCCTTGTTACGCGCTGCAACCACGACCTTTGCGCCAGCTTCCGCCAACGCCTCCGCGATTGCCCACCCCGTGCCGCCCTCTGCCGATGCACCGAGCACGACCGCAACCTTGTCTTTGAGCCTCATTCTGATCTCCTGTTTTCGGTGGGTTGGGGCGTCAGTCGCCGAAAAAGTTGAGTTCCAGCATCACACCGTTCGGGTCTGTCACGAACAACTGTCGCAGCGAGACCTGTGGAATATCGTTGGCATGGGCCACGACACCCATTTCGCTCAGTCGCGCGCACAGGGCTGCATAACCGGTACAGCGCAGTGCGACGTGATGAAGCCGCCCTGTTCCGGGCAGCGCGGGGGCCGCCCCACCCTCCGGTTCCCACGGATAGGCGATGTCGGGCCGCGCGAGATGAACGATCGCCCGCCCCTCGCCGTCGCAAATCCACAGCGCCTTTTCCGGATCATCGTTGCCGGGTGAAGGTGTGATCGAAAGACCCAGGACGTCGGCAAAGAACCTGGCGGTCCCGGTCACGTCCGGAGTGCGCAGGTTTACATGATCAAGCGCCTCGACGCGCATCGCCGGTGCGGGTGCCGCCACCGATGTACTCACAGACCGAACCGGCGAATATGATGCGTCGTATAACTGTCCATCAGATCGCCATGCCCGGCTTTCCCGTCGATCGAGACGTCCATGCAGTGCATGTAGGTGACGATATTCTGCCAATAAAGCTTTGGATACATTGATCTGACCGCCGCCTCAACGTGATGCCTGCCGCCCTCGGCGTCTTCGATTTCAAATTCTATCGCCTCGACCAACAGTCGGCTACCCTTGGCGAAACGCGTCCGCGCGGTCATTGCAACGACCGGAATAGGGCGACCGCTGGTTGTGATCCAGCCTGAACGAAGATTGAGGCTCGGGGTTGGTCCTCCCGATTCCCATTTATTGATGCCCTTGGCGTCGTCCCCCTCTACGACCGTGTCCCATTCCGGCCCGAACTCCTTGCCTTCGAACATGCCGGTATCGAGCCACGCTATTACAAAGCCCGTGTCGGCCCCCGCCCATCCGGTCATCCAGCGATAGGGCGGCGTACGTTCGGGCTGCTCGGGCCTGTTATAGCCCCAGCTCCGGTCGCGGACGTAAAAGCCGTCGATGTCATAACCCTGCCCGTCGAGGGTCAGCGATCCGACGGTTTTCATCAACTGGGTGAAGTGCTTGCCGCCCGGCCTGCCAACCGGCGGCATTGCGGCTGTCATCGTCAGGTCGAGACTGAAGCTCCGACTTTCGTCGCGGAACTCGATCAGGATTTCTTCCAGCGGCTTGACGATCTTCATGCGGACATCGCACGATCCCATCGTCAGCGACCAGTCCGCATTATCGGTGACGGCGGGCAGATATTGATGATCGAGGAAATAATCCGCCTCAAGCTGGTGCCCGAAAATACGGTCTCCCCTGGTCACAAAAATATGGACCGACATCGTCTTCAACGCGTGATGCCATAACGCGTAGATGTTACACTGAATCTGCGCCTCGGGAATGTTGAACCCGTATAAATTAGTCTCGATCGCCGTAAAATGAGCGTCCGGTCCCACCGGGTGGAGAAAATCATCCTCTGGCTCGATCGGAAAGAAATCGACCCGCTGACCGATATAGTGGCTTTCCTTCCACCCGGCCCGCGCAGCGTACTCCGACGTCTCGACCGGCATTTCCGATTGCGTCATTCCGCTTCCCTCCGTTAGGATATACGACTCGATATGGGTCGCCAACTTACTATTTTTCCGAGTCATGAGAGCGCATTCCTGTCGCGTCAACCATTTCCAGAGACTGGTAAGCAACATGATGTTAGGCTAGCAGAAGATTCTGCAACGTCAGACGCTGAGGAGGATGCACATGGATTTAGGACTTAAAGGCCGCAAGGTTATCATTGGTGGCGCATTGCGCGGTATCAGCAAGGCAATCACGGAGGTTCTGGCCGCCGAAGGGGCCGACATCGCGATCTTTACGCGTCAGTCCGAAGGATTGGAGGCACAGCGCGATGCCCTTGCGAAGCACGGTGGCAACATCATTGCAGAGACCTTCACGCTTGAGGATCGCGATGGCTACAAGGCGTTCCTGACCGGGTTGGCCGACAAACTCGGCGGTGCCGATATCTTCATCCACTCGATTTCTTCGTCGGGCGCACAGGCGACGATGGATTGGGAGCAGAGCTTCAAAATCGATATGATGGGCGCAGTCGATGGCTGCGAGGCACTTGAACCCTATCTGGAAAAGTCAGGAACCGGATCGGTCATCCTGATGTCCAGCACTGCGGCCCTCGAAACGTTCCTCATGCCGCAGGCGTTCAACGCAGTGAAGGCGGCACTCATCGTCTATGGCAAGCAGCTGTCACAGGCCTGGGGTCCAAAGGGCATTCGCGTGAATATGGTGTCGCCCGGCCCGACCAGCTATCCCGGTGGCAATTGGGAAGGCGCCAAGGCCGCGATGCCGGAGTTTTACGATAGCATAGTTTCGCAATTTCCCCTCGGCCGTTTTGGCACCCCGCAAGATGTGGCTCCTGCTGTCGCGTTTCTCGCCAGTCCCCTCGCTTCCTTCATCACGGGCGCCAACATCGTGATCGACGGAGGCTTTACGAAGCGCGTGCAGTTCTGATTGTCCACGTCACAGCAGGCGGCGTTAGAGATTTATCTCCAGTTCGCCACCCTGTTCGTGACAGGTCAGCACGGTAATCGGCTTGGGGGTGATGGGCGACATGGAACGCCCATCCTCCAGGCTGAAGCGCGCTCCGTGATGTGGACAGATGATCGTGTTACCGCGAACCCGGCCACCGTCCATCGTCAGGTTTTGATGCGGGCAGCTATCGCGGATTGCGTGCAGGCCAGTGGCGGACCGGCAAATCAGCACTTGTTCGCCCTCGACCGTAATCGCAACCGATCGGCCAAGGGCGACTTCGGGAACTGTAATTCGGCTTATGCCCACGCGACGGCTCCACATCAAAAGCTGGAGGCTTCCTCACAGCGGCGATAAGGCGAATAGTCAACCTCAATTGTAAGCTTGCATACGAAAGAACTGGCCATGCTCATACCTGCCGACCGCATATTGGGTGCCATGCGCTCCGAACTGAACAGGCTTGCCCCCCTGCTGGCGGACAGCGCCACCGACGGATCGACGGTGATGTCGCTTTCCCATGCGATCGACTTGCTGGCGACGCGCGAGGCGGGCGGGATCGCAGCGGTCCGCGCACAATATGCGGGTCTTTCGGAGTTGCTGATCACACTACCATCCCATCCGGCGCTCGATTCCGTCCGACACCGCATCGATCAGGCGGCAGCAATCAATGAGCTTGCATCACTGGAAGCGCATTGGATCGATACACTGCGCAGTTTCCAGTCAGCAACGATCGAGATCGAACCGACGCTCGATGCTGCCCGTCGCATTGAACTGATAGACCGCCTCGTTGCGTGGGAGGCTGCAGATCGGAAGGGTCAGACGGGCGATGCTGGAAACCTCGCGCAGGAGAGCGACACCGCGATCACACTGGAACGGCTGACCGCATATCTGCGCGACCGATTCAACGAACCGGATTTGATCGTCACCAGCGTTCAGGCGCTGGCGGGTGGGTTTGGCAAGGAAACGACGATCTTCGTCGCCAGGGGCAAATCATTGGATGGAGAATTCGTCATCCGCCGCGACCTTGGCGACAATGCTGGCCTCGATACCGCCTGTCACCGTATCCACCGGGAATTTCCCGTCATCCGCGCCGCTTTTGAACAGGGTTTCCCGGCACCTGATGCGCTCTGGCTCGATACCGAACACCTGCTGTTACCGGGGGCGGACTTCATCGTGATGCGACGCGCACCGGGCAGCATCGCCGGGAATTTCTTTGGTGCCAAGACTGAAATCCCTGCCGATCTCGCCGACATACTGGCGGACCAGATGGCCGCGCTCCATTCGCTGCGACCGATGCGCGAGCTTGGTAATTTGACCGACACCATTCGCGACGAACTCTGGGATATGTCGGTGCGCGACTGTGCGGCGCGCTATATTCAAAACTGGTATCAATTCTTCCTGCGCGAACCCCATACGCCTTCGCCGGCATTGATCGGGCTGTTCGGGTGGCTGATGGCAAATGTGCCCGGCGGCGACGAGCCACCACGGCTGATTCATGGCGACATTGGTTTCCACAACTTCCTGTTGCACGACGGCAGGATGAGCGCACTGGTGGATTGGGAATTTGCCCATGTCGGCGATCCTGCCGACGACCTCGGTTACTTGAAAGTAACCGTCGGCGCGTCGCTCGACTGGCCACGGTTCATGATGCGGTATCGAACGGCTGGCGGGCCAGATGTGGATCAGCGCGCGATCGATTATTACGGCGTCTGGGCTTATGTGCGTAACGCGAGCGGCGCGAACCTCCTCTCGACCCGGCTTGTCACCGGAAAGGCCGACGATCTGAAGCTTGCGATACTGCCATTCATCCACGTGCCCCCGTTCATTCAGGGAGCACGTGCGCTGATCGACGCCTATGAAAGCAACGCCTAGCGCTGCTTCAGGCCGCATTCCGCAATTGTGCGTCTTCGAGGATGAGGTCGGCGGCGCGCCACCCTGTCGCCATGGCGGGCGCGTTGGTATTGCCCGAAATCAGCGCTGGCATGACCGAACAGTCCACGACCCGCAGTCCGTGTACACCCCGGACGCGCAGCCGTTCGTCGACCACCGAATCCTTGTCACGCCCCATCCGGCAGCTTCGCACTGCATGCGTCCCGCACAGGGCCGCCGCGCGCACCGCCTTGAGGATTTCGGCATCGCTCTGGCGTTGAGCACCCGGCGACCGTTCCTCACCGATCATTGATGCGATTGCGGGTTGCTGGACGAAGCGGCGCACATAGCGAACGAGGTCGACTGCCGCGCGCTCGTCATTCGCAGTCCCCAGCCAATTCGGCGTGATCGTGATCGCCGCATCGGGATCGGCGCTCGATATCTCAAGACTGGCTTCGCTTTCCAGTCCGATCAACTGCGTCGTGATCGTCATTCCCGGCTCATGCTCGACCGACTGCATGGGTGCCACGTTGCTTTTGTCGTCCGACATGTGAAGCGTCCAGCCACTGATATAAAGCTGTGCGTTGGGTCTGGGCTGCGCAGGATCGGTCTTGATGAACGCACCCACTTCCATGGCACCGTTGGCGAGCGGTCCAGTACGAAAGGCAAGATATTGCGCCACGCTTTTGGCCAGACCGAGCCCGTAAAGCCGGTGATTGATGCCCTTGTCGCCGACCAGCCCGTAAGTCAGCATTAGCCCTAGATGTTCCAATATGCGCCGTCCGACGTCCGGACTGTCCTGCACCACTTCAATCCCGTGCTCCCGCAACAGGGCCACCGGTCCAATGCCTGAGAGCTGCAACAGCTTGGGCGAGATGATCGTACCTGCCGACAGTATGACTTCGCCATGCGTCGTGAAGGTTTTGCGTGACCCGTCATCGAGACGACAAGCGACCCCGCTTGCCCGTCGCCCTTCAAAGGTGACGCGATCTACGGTGACGCCGGTGACGACGTGGAGGTTCGACCGTGCGCGGACGGGATCGAGAAAGGCAGTCGCCGAACTTTGCCGACGACCGTTTTTAATGTTGTAGCAATAATAGCCGATGCCCTCCTGATCCTCTCGATTCAGGTCTTCATAATGGCGCGGCAGGCCCATTTGTTCACCTGCCTTTATCGCAGCTTCGGTCAGGGGATATCGGAATTTATTCGTCGAAACATGAACCGGCCCGCCCGCGCCACGAACGCCGTCATCGCCCAGTTCGTGATCCTCGATCGAGCGAAACGCCTGGCTCATCGCAGCCCAACCCCACTCGGAACCCGCCGCCTGCTCCCACAAGTCATAATCCTGCGGCTGGCCGCGCACATATATCATGCCGTTGATTGCCGACGACCCGCCAAGCCCGCGTCCACGCTGCCACGTTTCGCTGACCGCACCGGCGCTATCCTGGATCGGGTAGCTCCAGCTATGTTTTGGATCGGTGACGAGCTTGCCGATCCCCTTCGGCATGTTGACCAGGAACGTCTTGTTGTCGCCGCCCGCTTCAACGAGCAGGACGCGATGCGCGGGATTTGCCGACAAGCGGTTGGCCAGAACGCAGCCAGCGGATCCTGCGCCGACGATGATATAATCATAGCTATCCAGCATCTGCATCCTGTCCTTTTCACGTTTTCAAAACGTTAGGACGCGAACCATATGTTAGGCAACTATTATTCGGCTCGTCGGTCGATCATTGCTGCAAAACGGTCGAGATGAAGATCGGCATCACCCAATAGTCGGGTAATCGTGTACAGTCGGCGATAGAAATGGCTGATGTTCAGTTCTTCGGTAACGCCGATGCCGCCGTGGAACTGTATGGCTTCGCGCGTGACCAGCAAACCGCCCTTGGCAATCTGGACCTTCAGCGCGGAGGTGCCAGCGGCTCGTGCCTCCGGGTCCTCACTTGCGGCCACACCGAGCGCGTGGAACAGCAGCGAGCGGGTCAGCTCGACCTCGATCAGCATGTCCGCCATACGGTGCTGGAGCGCCTGAAACGTGCTGAGTGTCGTACCGAATTGGCGGCGCAGCTTCAGATAATCGCGCGTGGCCCACATCGCCGCATCCATCACGCCCAGAGCCTCGCCGCCAAGTGCGACCAAACCATGATCGAGCGCTCGCGAAATCGCCGCCGTTGCTACGTCACCCGACGCGAGCAATGACCCCTGCGCCGCATGAAAAGCGACATCGGCAACGCGGTGATTGTCGAGCGTTCGGTAATCGCGACGCAAAATACCGCTGTCATTCGCTTCAACCAGAAACAGCGCAGTTTCACCATCGACCAGCGCCGAAACGATGAAAGCATCGGCTTGTGCCGCGCCATCTACCAAAGTTTTCACGCCGGTCACGCGATACAGCTCACCGTCACGCCCGGCAGTTGCCGCAATCGAGGTGGGGTTGCCATGTCCAGCGGCCTCGCCAAGTGCGGGCATGACGCGGCGTTCGCCCATCATCATCGGCTCAGTCAGCAATTGCGCCGCCATTCCGCCGATCGCCGCGACGAGTTGCATCGCGATGACATGCCCGATGAACGGTTCGATGACCAATGCCCGGCCCAGTTCCTCGGCGATGAGCGCGTTTTCCACCGGCCCGCCGCCAAAGCCGCCCTCATTTTCCGACAGCCCCGCACCCAACAGGCCCAGTTCGGCGAAGACAGGCCAGTGGCCGCTATCGGCCCCCGGCGCGGCGCGGATCAATTGCTGTCGCCGTTCCCAGCCATATTCGCGTTCAACGAAACGCCGCACGCTATCTCGCAGCGAATCCTGTTCGGATGTGTAAATAAAATCCACTAGGACCTCAAAGTTCAAGAATAGTTTTGGCGATCAGCGTTCGCTGAATCTCGTTGGCGCCACCGTAAATCGTGGTCGCCCGGCGAAACATCGCCTTGGCCGAAACCCCGATGCCGTGTTCGGGAACCGGCGGATCCCATGGGTCGTCCGACATCGCTTCCTCGGCCTCTGCGTCGCGGCGAACCGCAAGCCCGGCATCGCCAAGCGCCTCGCTGGCAAGTTCGGCGACACGCTGACGCAACTCCGAACCGCGTACCTTGACGACGGAGGCGACGGCACCACCGTGGTTGCTCTCGTCGGTCAGTACGCGAAGCACGGCATATTCCAGCGCCAGCGTGTCGACTTCGATCTGGGCAAGTCTGGCACGAAACCGACGATCCTCGATCAGCGGACGACCGTTGCGCTGTTCGATCGCGGCGATGGCGCGAAGCTGTGCAATATCACGTCGCGTGTGCGGTACATCGGCACTGGTCGTCCGTTCGTTGGTCAGCAGGAACTTGGCATAGGTCCAACCGGCACCCTCGTCCCCGACCAGATTGCCGACGGGAACCCGAACGTCGTCAAAGAAGAACTCGTTGACGGTCAGCCCCTCGTCCATCGTCCAGATCGGGCGACGCGTCACACCGGGGGACTTCAGGTCGATCAGTATCGCCGAAATACCCGCCTGCGGTTTCACATCCGGGTTGGTACGCACCAGCATGAAGATCATGTCGGCATGATGCCCCTCGGTCGTCCAGGTTTTTTGCCCGTTGACCACATAGTGATCGCCCTCTCGCACCGCCCGCGTGCGCAACGATGACAGGTCGGACCCGGCACCGGGTTCCGAAAATCCCTGCGCCCAGAACACGTCGCCATTGCGGATACCCGGCAGGATGCGCTGACGCATCTCCTCGGTGGCAAAAGAGTACAACACAGGCGCAACCAGTTCCGGGCCGATCCGGTCCATCGTCGGGGCGTGCGCGAGTCGCATTTCTTTTTCAAAGATCAGGCGCTGCACACCTGTCCATCCTGTCCCGCCATAAACGACCGGCCAGTGCGGCACCGACCATCCCTGCCGCGCAAGGATTTTCGCCCAGCGCGCCTGATCATCGCGGCGCGCGTGATAGTCCGCCGAAGCACGTCGGCGCAGGTCATCGGGTAACTCAGCCGCGACAAACGCTCGCACTTCTGCGCGGAATGCATCGTCGGCGGCGCTATAACTCGGGTCCATGCCGTTCTCCTCCAACCGCGCATCCAATCATCCGAACTCGCAGATCGTACGCAAGCGTGTTAAATTCCCCTACCCTGTTCGCAGGGATCGTGCAAAGGGCTGCGTGTGAGAACTTTCAAGAACAATTTTTCCGCCGGAGACATCGTCTTCCCGATCCCCGATCAGCTTGTCCTCGACCCGATCCCGGCAACCTTGCCGGGAGATCGTTTCAGGAATCGCATCAATCAGGCCAATGCGTATCAGGCGCTGTTCGGTGGCCAGATCGTGGCGCAGGCACTGGCGGCTGCCGATCTGACGGTGGACACCGGTCGAACGGTCCATTCGCTGCATGCCTATTTCCTGCGTGCTGGCAACGCCGGGCATCCGGTCGAGTTCGTGGTTGAGCGGGTTCGGGATGGGCGGCGATTTTCAACGCGACGCGTGGCGGCGATGCAAAATGAAAAGGTGATCCTGACGCTCGATGCGTCGTACAGCGTCCCCCTCCCCGGCTTCGAGCATCAGCGGGATGCGGAGTTCGTATTCGATCCTGAAAATGCGCTCGATCGCGCAGCATTGGCTGAAACGGCACCGGACATATTGCGCGAGAAGCTGGTGACATTCCTCGGCCATTATCCCGTCGATATCCGGTTCCCCTCGCCTGTCGGTTTCACGCGTCGCGCGCCGGTCGCAAAGCGCCACTTCTGGCTGCGGGCACGCGACATGGCACCGTCTGACGACGAGCGGCTGAACCGCGCGGTGCTCGCCTATCTGTCCGATTTCATGTTTTCCGGCGCGCCGCTGGTTCCGCATACGGTTGCGCTTGCAGGACCACATGTCGGCATCGCCAGCCTCGATCATTCGATGTGGTTCCACCGTCCGGTACGATCTCATGACTGGTTGTTATTTGAAACCGAATCGCCGTCCGCGCGCGGATCGATCGGCCTCACGCGCGGACTGGTCTATGATCGTGCTGGCAATCTCGTCGCGACCGTCGCTCAGGAAGCATTGCACTCCATCGACAACGACGCGCTGGGCGAATTCACCGGTTGATCGACGGTTTGCAGTCGTCGCTCTTTACAGCCCCCGCCCCATCTGCGGCAGGGCGCGATAGGAATAGTCGTCCTCACCCCACCGCCCGACTTCGCCGAGCGTCCCCAGCAGCGCCGCGTCGGCAGGATCGACTGGCAGAGTCAGCGCGCTGTCCCATACCAGCTTTCGGGTCGCGATCCGCCATTCGCCAGCGCGCAATGTGTAGTTGTCAAGATAACGCCCTGAAACAATGGCGTGTTTCGAATCTTCGCCAACCGTGCGGTGATAGGCAATGAAGTATAGTTCGCCGTCGGCATTGCTGCCGTCGATCCGGTAGGACGCGTTGCAGATATAATGCGCGGTCAGTTCGAAATCCTTCATCACCTCCATGAAGCCATCGACAAAACCGCTCGCGGGTCCGGAATATACGGTGCCATGTTCGTCGGTTGCGTCGTCGTGATAAACCGACCGCAACAGGTCAAGATCGCGACGATCCACGGCACGGGCATAGCGGGTGGCAACGTCGCGCAGGGCATCCCTGGCGATCAGCAGGTCGATCGCCGCCTCGCGCGCCAACGCCTTGTCCAGCGTCCGGTCCAACACTGTCGCCGTCATGCGTCTTCCAGCGCGTCTTGCGCAGCGTGCGCTGCCGCCGTTCCGGCGCGTCGGCCAAAAACCACTGCGCTACCGATGCTGGTGCCGCCGCCAGCATAACGTTTGCCGTGGAAACAACCGAGTACCTCGCCTGCCGCATAAAGGCCCGGGATCACGATGCCGCGCGTATCGAACACTCGTCCGTCGGCGTCGATATCGAGGCCGGCAGCGGTAAACCCGACGATCGCAGGCCGCACCTCGACGGCATAGAACGGCGCTTGCACGACGGGAGCGAGGGGATGACCATTGCCGTCCTTGCGAAAACGGCGGTCTTCGCCATGATCCGCTATATCGGCGTTATAGGCCCGGACGGTTTCGGCCAGCGCCGCCGGGTCGATGCCGATCTGCGCGGCCAGTCCCTCGACACTGTCATCGCGCTTTACGACGCCCTTTTCGACTTCGGCGACGATCGTGTGCTCCTCCCAGCTCGAACTGGCGAGACCGCTGTTATAGGGGTCGGCATAGGACAGGTCGTCGCCATTGGCGACCATCGTCCGGTGGTCGAACACCGCCCAGCAGCGTCGGCCCGTCTGTTCGTTGATGAGATAGCCGACCACGGCATAGGAATCCCATTCCGCCATGAACCGCTTGCCCTCTGCGTTCACCGCGATCACCCATGGCGGCAGGAACGCCTCAATATGGCGGCTGTCGAAACAGGGCGTTGGCTGGATCAGGCCGTGATCGAAGCCGGTGATTTGGGCATTGACCGATTCACCCAGCGTTATTCCGTCACCCAGAATGAAGGGCGCGTCGCGATGGACCGCCCATGTCCGATCGCCATGATATGCCGCGGACGGAAACCATTTCTTCAGCATTTCCGGATTGTTGCCAAAGCCGCCGGTCGCGATCACCACCGCGGCGGCGCGCAATTCGTAACCGCCCGCGACAATGCCGGTCACGCGACCGTCTTCGTAAAGCAACTGCTCGACACGACTGCCAAGCGCCGTCTCGACCCCCAGCGCACCAGCGCGGTTGATCAGCGCGTCGGCGATGCCCAGCCCGAACGTCTGCGACGTGTGGCCGCGTAGAACCCCACTCACATCGGAGTGGACGAGCATGTTGGGCGGAAACGCACAGCCTTTTTCGATCAGCCAGTCGACCATTGCAGCACTTTGATCGGCATAGATGCGGACGAGGTCGGGGCGGACGGCATATTGGTTGAGCGTCAGGACATAATCGTAAAGCGCATCCGCCGTGTCGCCATTCACGCCCGCCGCGCGCTGCGTAACCGACCCCGCCGCGTAGACGACGCCGGTCGAGTTCCGGGTTGCGCCGCCAAGATGGCCATCTGCCTCGACCACCATCACCCGCGCACCTGCTTCGCGCGCTTCGATCGCCGCCGACATTCCTGCCGCGCCGGACCCGATGACAATCACATCGTAATCGTTCGCCATGTGTATTTCCTTGGCTGTGTCTCAGGCAGCGAGCGTGTCGCGCGCCTGAGTCGAAATGGGGGCCGGAATCGTGTTGAGATAAACCGGGTCCTGGCGATCGCGTCGGCCCGGAAGGTTGAAGACCGCCACATGCCCCTCTGTCGTGATACGCTGAGAGGGGCGTATATCGTTCCATTCGTTGGTGATCTTGCGCCGCAGGACTTTCCAGACGCCGTCACGCCGCGCGAACAGGTCGATATAGCGCCCGCCACAATAATAATCGTGCGCACCGTCTATCGTGCCCGCTATCACCTGCGCATCGGCATAGCCTTGCCCGAAAAACGCCTTGATATGATCATAGCCGCCGATCGTGCGCTGATAGGCCCAGTAATAGGCCTCGGACGTCGCGAAATCGCCATCGACGTCGATGGTGCAGTGCGTGACGGTATGTATCCCGTCGGTAATGCTCTCCGCCATCGCGGGAATGATATAATCGGCGAAACCGTGCGCATTTCCGGAATATGATCCATGATCGTCCGTAGCATCGGGGTGATAGATCGATTTCAGCAACTCGATATCGAGCCGGTCGATCGCCCGGCAATAGAGTTTCAGGACGTGTTCAATTTCTTGCCGATCGAGCACGAGACGCATTTGTGCTGTCAAATCATCCGCCATCATCATCCCAATGCTTCTCGAGGCCTGCGACTCAAATGCCGCTATTGTACCTTATGCTAACTTAAGATTGCTCGTAATGTAAGGCTCGACGACACCGTCAATTACCAGTGAAATTAGGTTTGCGCTTTTCGATCACCGCTTCGATCGCTTCACGATGGTCGGCGGTGTAGGTCGTCAGCCCCTCGTAGGCGACTCCGGCCTCAAACACCGAACTGAACAGCTGGCGCAGTGCGATATTGGTTACCGATTTTGTGTAGCGGATCGCCGATTGCGCTCCCCGCGCCATTTTTGCAGCATATTTATCGACGAATGCGTCAAGTTCCTCCGCCGGCTTTGCAAAGGTGATGAGGTTGCAGCGTTCAGCCTCAATCGCGCCGATGGCATCGCCGGTCAGCAGATAGTGTTTCGCCTTGGCAAAACCGATCAGTTGCGGCCAGATCAGCGCGCCGCCGTCGCCCGCAACGAGTCCCAGCCGGACGTGCGGATCGGCGAAGCGAGCATGGTCGGCGGCGATGACGATATCGCTCAACAGCGCGACCGATGCTCCAAAACCGAAGGCATCGCCATTGACCTTTGCGATGATCGGCTTCGGGCAGTCGAGTATTCCCATCACGATCCGCCGCATGCTCTTTGCATCGTTGACGAAGGGCGCGCGTTTCCCCTTCAACTGATCGCCGAGCCATTCGAAATCGCCGCCTGCCGAGAACGCCTTGCCCGCGCCTGTCAGCACGATGACATTGCTGTCGGGGTCATCGGCAGCCTCGAAAAAGACGCGCGCCATTTCCTCATGCAAGGCGTGGCTGACGGCGTTCAGCAGTTCGGGGCGGTTCATCGTGATCGTCAACACGCGATCATTTCGCTCGAAGGTAAGCAGCTCGTAGTTCTTGAAGTTCATGACAGTCCCATTCCGAATTTAATAATCACGAGACAGCCGACGCCGGCCTGGCTGATGCCCTTCCCCGGCGAAACAGCAGGAAAATAACGCCCATCACTGCAAAGCTCGTACAATGCAGCACGATCGTCGGCGTATAGCTAGCGTAGTGGTCGAACATTGCCCCTGCCAGCGGTCCGGCTCCGAACATGAAGGGAATCTGAAGCGAGTAAGACAATCCCATCGCCAGTCCGAGGTTCGATTCCCCCAGCCAGTCGCTCATCGCCAACCCGAACAGCGTCATTATCGCGTTGGAACAAGCGCCGATCCAAATTGCCAGCGCGAGCAGCACGACAAAACTGCTGCCGCTGACGATCAGTCCGATCCACGGCGGAATGCTGGCGAAACAAAGGAGCGCCAGCCCGTATCGCGGCCCGATGCGGTCGGCAATCCAGCCGAAGGCAGGCGCACCGACAACCCCGGCCACGCCAAAGGCGGCAAGCAGGAGTGACGATGTGCCGAGATCAAGGCCGCGTGTCATGCCCAGCGCAACGAGGTGCGTAACCATGACGAGGCCCCCGGCGCTGAGTATGCCAATACCGAGGGACAGTATCAGAAAAGCGGGTGAACGAAGAATTGCGCGCGACGGCAACGGCGTGACAGCCGACGCAACGGCCACGGGGGCGGTCGACGTCGGCAAACGCGGCTTGTCACGCAGCAATAACAGCAGCGGCAACAGCGCGAGCAAGATCAGTGCCCCGCCGACGAAGGTAGCGCGCAGCCCAAGCGCGCCGAGCGTTACCGCAGCCGCGATCGGCATCAGGCTGCTGCCGACCGGCATGTTGATTATGCCCAGCGCCCGCCCCCGCCCGGTATCGAACCAGTTGGCGATGATCGCGGTACAAGGAACAACGCTGAACAGACAAAAGCCCGGCCCAACAAGCAGTGCATAGCAGGCAAGCATTGCGCCGATCGAATGAACCTGGCTGATCACCAGATAACCGATTGCATTCAACGAGATACCGACTGCCATTAGCAAACGGATCGAAACCCGGCGCATCAATGTTCCGACAAGCGGCGACAACAGCCCCAGAGAGAGGGTCAGCATACTCAGGCCCGCAGAGGCAAACACACGCTGCGTCGCGAACTCGTTTTGGATTGCAGCAACGAGCGATCCATAGCCGTTGAAGTTCACGCCAAGCGCAACGTTCAGGATCAGGAAGACGATCGCAATGACGCGCCATTGCTCTCCACTCGTGCGCGCGCTTGGCATAATCGGCTCCCTCGACTGACGGCGCTCGGGCCGCTTGCATCACAGGCTAAAGCAACGAGCGGGATGGTCAAGTCGATTGCTGGCGAACCGTTCGTCAGCGACCTATTCTATCGGTCCAAGGTGATCCGTCGCAGACAGGCCAAGCCGCGACAGGCGCGTGACGGCCACCGCCATCAATGCACTCAGCGCATCGACCGTTTCGGCACCCAGCAGGTCGCGGATCATCACGCGTTGCTCCAGCGCGGCCTGTTCCAGCGGTCCCCGCATGGCGCGCCCCTTTTCAGTCAGGTGCGTCATGATCACGCGCCGGTCGGCAGTCTGACGCGTGCGCACGATCATGCCGTTGCGCTCAAGTCGATTGAGCGTCTGTCCGATCGTCGCCTTTCCGATGTCCAGCCGACGCGCCAGTTCTACCTGTGACAGCGGTTCGTTATACCATAATTCGGCCAGCACGAACGACTGCGCGGGTGCCACGCCATGGTTGGCAATGCGGCCCAGATAATCGTTCTGCAAAAGGCGGGCGAGCACCTGCGCCTGATACGGCATTTCCATCTTGAACTCGGGCGCATCATAATCCTGTGACCCCGGCGCAAATTCCGACGGCGCGGTTTCCTTTAAATTGCGCCGCACATTCGCCATCGCTTGCTCCCCCGCCGTCACCCGGCCCTTATACGCATGTTGCACGGCTGGGGGACAAGGCTCAACCCGTAGTGGCATATGCCCTCAACCGGTCCGCCGATGACTGGCGCTGCCGCCGGGACGGTAGCCATCGATATAGCGGTCGATCATGTCATGATATTGCGCGATTCTGCGTTCCTGATGGGCAAGGATAGCACCACGATAACCGCGCGAGTTCATCGCAAGCTGTTGGCCCGCCATCACCTAGGCATCGCCGTCGAGCACGACGCCGAGGCTTTTTTCACCATAATCGATGATCTCGCGCTCGACACGCCGAACTTCCTGATTGCCGTCCAGCGTGACGAGCGAGGCATGCGAACTTGGTGCGCCGAACGTATAATACCAAGTGTCGAATATACACTGCTGCGGGTCGGTCGGGTGAGGCATCGCGCGCAGGAACAACAGACCGTCGGCGTTGATCGACGCCGCGAAATTGGGAAACACGGTATAGTGAAACACGTCGGTCAGCTGATCGTCGGTGAGGCCCGCATAATATCCAAGGCCGCGTTCATCTGCCAGGGCGCGCTTCTGTCGCTGGAGCGCCGCGCGGGTTTCACGCTCGCGGCCCGCGAAATCCGTCGGCTCCAACTCCCAGCGATGAAGGTCCGCGGCGACGACATCGGTCAGTTTCGATTTGCCCTCGGGCAACCGGTGCGCAGCCAAACCGCACTTGGTCTGGCCCAGCGCATGGCCGTTGTCGTAAAGCTCGATCCGCGTCTCCAGATAGCTGTCTTCGGCATATTCGATGCCTTCGGGATGTGCCGTCGGCAAATGATAAGTCTCGTGGAAATTGTCGAGCAGCAGTTTCCAGTTGCACGGCATGCGAACCGAGATCGCCTGGGTGCGTACCATCTGGTCGAGCGGATAGGCTGCCCACTCATCCCATATCTGGCCAAGCGATTCGCGCAGCGTTGCGCAGTCCGGGTCCATGTTGATCCAGACAAAGCCCGCAAATACCGTACACGCCACATGGGCCAGCGATGCGCGCTCGCAGACGTTACCGCGAAAATCCTCGGCGTCCTGAACGTAGCTGCAGGTGCCGTCGATCTCGAAACGCCAGCTGTGATAGGGGCATGTGAACGCGGGCATGCTGCCTTCGGGTTCAAGTACGAGTCGGTTCCCGCGATGCTGGCAGACGTTGTAAAATGCTCTGACGCTGTCGTCGTCCTGCCGCACGATCAGAATCGATTCGCGACCAATCTGTTCGAGCATATAGTCACCCGCCTCCGGAATATCGTCGGCACGGATGGTGATGAGCCATGTCTTGGTCCAGACATTTTCCCATTCGGCAGCCATGAAGTCGGCAGAGGTGAATCGTTCTCCACCAAGGGGACGCCCAGCTTCGGCAAGCGCGAATATATCGGCCATGTCATTCTCCTCGAAACTGGTGACGACTCCATGACCGTCATCCTTATGCATACATAATGTCACAATTTAGCGCTTATGCAAAATAGTACGCAGGCGTCCCGGTTGACGAACCGGTCGATTGCTGCGCACCAAGCGGAACGGAGGATATATGCGATGAACAAATCGAGGTTTCTGAAATGGTCAGGGATTCACGCGCGATGAGCATGTCCCAGTATTTGTGGAGCGCGGCCGAGGCATTGCGGCTTCAGGTACGCCCAACGATTATGGACAACGCACCGCGCGACGCCCTCGACAACAGCATCCGGGTATTGACTGCGGTCGCCAACGCGCTGGAACCAGCCAGCCCCGTGCCGACTCCCGCTAGTTTTGCCAGCGCCGAGATCGCTGACTGCGACCGGTTGAACGGCCCGCCCGAAAACGCCGCCGCTCATCGCCAGACGGGGCATGCAATCGCAAAACTGGCGAGCGCCATCGAAACGAGCGGCGACTATGCCGGGTCCGATGCGCGGTCAGCGATAGCATGGGAAGGCGCAATGCTCACCGCCAGCGTCGCCCGCTTCGACGCAATCGAGCGCGCCGAACCCGTCGCCGCAGGCAAGGACGGATCGCAGATAGAGCCTGCCGCGCTCGAGAAATACCTTCGCATCTGGACGAAGGACGAAGCGCTCACCCTCCAGAACTTCAAACTCGTCACTGGCGGGCGATCACGCCAGACGGCGCTGTTCGAAGTGACCGGCGGGGACGCCCTGCCCCGCGCCATGGTCATCCAGCGCGGCATCCCCGGCCAGCACGTCAGCAGCAGTTTCGTCGATGAACGGACGCAATTTGCACTTTTGAAGATGCTGCACGCCGCTGGAATGCGCGTACCCCGGCCTATCCTTGTCGAGGAGGACGAAGCGCCGTTGGGTGCGCGGTTCCTGCTTGTCGAGCGTTCCCCCGGCAGTCCGGCGCTCACTGACTATTGGGGCAATGTGACATCGGAAACCCTCGTTCTCGATCTCGCGCGTGAAATGGCGAAGCTCCATGCGCAGCCGATCGATGCGCTTGTCGGCACTTTGCCAATCTCGCGCGCCGATGCCAGCATCACGGGATGGCGCGCCGAAATCGACAGGCTGGCGGGGGAATGGACCAGCCTCGCCCATTGGCCGTCGCTGACAATGTCGGCGGCGATCGCATGGCTCCGCGATAATGTCGAAGCTCTCGATGAACGCCGCGCTATCGTCCATAACGACATGGTGTTTCACAACATCCTTGGTGAGGACGGGCGGATTACGGCGGTGCTCGATTGGGAGCAGGCCAATATCGGCCATCCCGGCGAGGACCTTGGCTATTGCTATCCCTATGTCAGCGCGGTCGTGGACTGGGATCGTTTCATGGCGACCTATCGCGAGGCCGGAGGCCCCGAAGTTTCGCAACGTCAGATCGACTTCTTCGCGCTGCGGGGCGGACTTCGCCTGATGACGCTAGTTCTGCAGGGCGGTCGGGAGTCGTTTGAAAAGGGACTTAGCAACGATGTGCTGGTCGCCAGCGCAGGTGCGCACTTCACGCAACGCCTGCTCCATCGGATCGCCGGCGTACTCGATACCGTGCTCGCACGCGGCTGAAACGTGCTCGCACGTGGCTGAAAACTTGCTGGCGCGGCTGACACAGGGGGGCCACCGGCTTGCCATCGGGAGGCCCCTATGTGTTATCCCGCTTGAACAATCGCCATTTGCGCCTGAAACTGTGCCGAATCGAAATAGTCGCGCCACCGCATGATCTTGTCGTCGACAAGTTCGAAAACGCCCATGACCGGCATCTCGATCCATTCACCAGCCATGCGAAAACGATCGAGCCGTTCGGTCATCACGACTCCGTCCGACGTCTCAGCCGCGTGCAACACAACCCAGTCGATCGCATCGCTGCCACCGACAAAGCCTTCCAGGCTTTCGCGTATGGCCGCATGACCGGTCAGCGGTTCCCACGGTATGTTGTGGTAGAAACAATTGGCATCCATCGCGGCGAGGATGCGGTCCAGATCGCGCGATGCCCATGAATCGATGAATGCGAGCACGAGTTCGAGGTTCGATCGCATTGGCGTTCTCCCGGGTGATGACACGGGCGAGCCTGCCCCGCGCGTCGTGTCGGCGCGATCATAGCTGGCACATTTCAGTATGAATAGGTTGCCAGCGTATCATATTCCACTAAACGAACAGCGATAACAAAACGAGAGGCGAGCGGGATGAGCTGCTATTTGCGCGAACGGCGGCGACATGGCTGAGGCCGCCGACCTTTCTGGCCGCTCCGCGATCGTCACAGGTGCCGGTCAGGGCGTCGGTCGTGGCGTCGCACTCGCGCTCGCCGGCGCTGGCGCTAACCTGACCATCGCCGGACGAACGGAAGCGGCCCTCGAAGCCGTTGCGGCTGAGATTTCGGCGCTCGGTGCCGTCGCCCATATTGTCGTCGCCGATATCGCTCGTGCAGATGACGTCGCAAGGATCGTCGATGGCGCGCAAGGCCGCTTTGGTGGCATCGACATTCTCGTCAACAATGCGCAACAGGCTGTACTCGGCACGCTCCTCGATCTCGACGATGCCGGATACCGCCTCACCTTCGATACCGGCCCGCTGGCAGTATTCCGGATGATGCGCGCCTGTCACGCGTCGATGAAGGCGCGCGGCGGCGGCTCGATCATCAATCTCGCCAGTTCCGCCGCAATCGCGTGGGATACCAGCGGCGCAGGGATATATGGGTCGATGAAGGAAGCGATCCGTACCCTGTCACGCACCGCCGCCAGCGAATGGGGTCGCGATGCGATCCGCGTCAACACGATCGCGCCGCTCGCCGCATCACCTGCGATGGTCGGCTGGCTGGACGCGATGCCGGATGGGCCTGACGCTTTCCTTGCCACCATTCCCCTCGGTCGGATCGGGGACCCGGTACGCGATATCGGAGCCGTGGTCCGTTTCCTCGCCTCTGACGAGGCCCGTTACATAACCGGTGCAACCATTCCCGTCGATGGCGGGCAGGCCAACTGGCAATAATTCGAACGAAGGACTGAAATCGATGCTGCTCCACGAAGACTATCCGCATACCGTGCCCGCTCGCGCGTGGCTGCGCTGGAAAGAGAATTATTTCTGGGTGTTCATGGATACCGAACGGGACGTTTGTTGCCTCGCGCATTCCACCGTCGAGCCGACGTTCGACCGCGCTTTCGCATCATTCACCGTTATGCATAAAGGCAAGAATATCGTCAGCGGCAAGGAAACCACCATGCCGTCGCCGTTCGAACAGGCCAAGGAATTGCAGCTTGGCAATCTGAACCTGAAATTCCTTGAGCCACAGGCCAAGTTCAAGGTCGCTTATGAGGATGAAAACGTCGCTGCGGAGCTCAATTTCGACCGCCGGTTCCACTTATTCGACTTTCTCGCCTGCACCGATGTGAACCCGGACCAGTTCTCGGTCTCCGAAAACACTGCTTTCGAACGCAACGCCTTTCGCCATCAGGGCCAGTGTATGACTGCAAAGGGTCGTATCTCGTTCAAGACAGGCGACTTTGCTGGCACGTCGATCGACGTGGACGGATCGGGCTATCGCGATCATAGCTGGGGAATGCGCAATGACCAGATGACGCTTTCACACAACTGGTCGTTCTTCAACTTCCCCAGCATGGGTTTCCACCTGTTCACGGTGCGCAACGTTATCCGGCCCGAGAACAGTACTGCCGAGGGTTACATCGCCGTAAGCGCCGGCAATCAGGTGATAAAAACGCTCAGGATCGAAAATCAGGGCGAGGGCGAAGATGGCCTGCCCGACACGGTGATCTTCCACGCGGTGGCGCTGGACGGTACACCCTATACCCTGATCGCCGACGTCAAGAACGCCTTTGCCCGCCTGCCCCTGCACTCGCAAAAGCCAGGCAGCAAAACCTATCTGAATATCGAGAATATGTGCCGGGTCCATTGCGTCGAAACCGGCGAGGACGGCCTTGGGAACGTGGAGATCGGGCGGCTCATCGACGCATGACGGGCACGTTCCCCGATCCTCAGCATCTTCGCTACGACGTCGACGGCGGCGTCGCAACGATCACGCTCGACCGGCCCGACCGGCTTAACGCCATGTCGCGGGCCATGGGTGCCGGGCTGGTCGAACTGATCGACAGGGCGGATCGAGACGGGGACGTTCGCGCAATGATCCTGACCGGAGCGGGACGTGCCTTTTGCGCAGGTGCGGACCTGACGCCCGGTGACGCGGCGATCGGCAATTCGGTCGCTGGCCCCGACCCGACCGCCGACCTGGACTGGACCGACCCCAGGGTGCGCGATTTTGGCGGCATCATCACGCTACGGATGTTCGAGTGTCAAAAGCCGGTGATCATCGCGTTCAACGGCCCTGCCGCAGGCGTTGGCGCGACGCTTGCGCTTGCCGCCGATTTCCGACTGGCATCGACCACCGCCAGGTTCGTATTTCCATTTGTCCGGCGGGGCATCGTACCTGAATCGGCGTCGAGCTGGTTCCTGTCGCGGATCGTTGGCCTCAGCCGCGCGATCGAATGGCTTCTGCTGGGCGCGAGCGTCTCGGCCGAAGAGGCACTCTCCGCGGGGCTGGTGCGGTCACTGCACGCTCCCGAAGCGCTGATGCCAGCCGCGCGCGCCATCGCCGAACAGATCGTCGCACAAACATCGCCTGTCTCGGTCGCGCTCACCCGGCAGCTCGTCTGGCGCATGGCTGGTGAGCCGCATCCAGTCGTCGCGCACCGGCTGGAGACGCTGGCGCTGCGCAGTCGATTCCAGTCGAACGACCTGCGAGAAGGCGTTGCGAGTTTCCTCGAGAAACGAACACCCGTTTTCCCCGACAAGACCGAAAACGATATGCCGGAAAGCTATCCATGGTGGCCTCCGGCGCTATGACGATCGACCTGAAACCGAGATCCAGCGCTATCCCCGGCGAGGCCGGTCTCTGGGTTATAATTGTGGGCGACCTGCTGATCTTTTCGCTCTTTTTCGTTAGTTTTGCCTGGCATCGAATCGCGGAGCCAACGGTATTTGCCGCATCCCAGGCGCAAATGGTGCAAATGTTCGGGCTGGGCAACACGTTGCTTTTGCTCACGAGTTCGCTGTTTGTCGTATGGGCGATCCAGGCTGCACGCCATGGACGGGCGATGGCAGCGAAGCACCTCACGACTGCCGCCATGCTGCTTGGAGCAGGCTTCGTCGTGATGAAATACTTCGAATATAGCGAGAAAATCCGTCACGGGTTCCTGCCATCCACAAATGATTTTTATATGCTCTATTTCACTTTTACAGCGATCCATTTGCTGCACGTTTGCGTTGGCCTCGGCGCGCTGGCCTTTATCCGCGCACGGGTCAAACAACCGCTCACGCCCGGCGGCACCATCGCAATCGAAAGCTGCGCGATATTCTGGCATCTGGTAGATATTCTCTGGATGATATTGTTCGCCATTTTCTATCTGCACCGATGAGACACCTGATTGCGCTCCGTTCGCCCGTCGCAGTCTGGTTGCTGTTGGTGATACTGACCTTGCTGTCCTATGCCTCTTGGGCCGAGGGGACATCGGCGGACGGTCGTATTGCCGGCAGTGCGGTGATCGTCATTGCGTTCGTAAAGGCACGGCTGATCGGCCTCGACTTCATGGAAATACGCGGGGCCATGTTCCTGCTGAGGAGCCTATTCGAGGCATGGGTCTTTATCGTATGTGCGGTGCTGGTCGTGATGTTCTGGACCGCTGGCTAACAAGCTCGATCCAGTTCATGCCCCAGTTCGTGAGGCAGCGATTTGATCCGCCAGCGCAAGGACCGCGCGCGCCACGCGAATTTTGTCGTTGTCGTCGCGCATCATCGTATCGGCCCTCAGAATGGCGATGCCATCGGCGGCGTCGTCCTGAGTATCGATGATAAGTCCGTCGATTAGTCCTTTGTAATGATTGGCGATTGCTGCGTTGCCGAGTTCAAGCCCAAGTTCCTGCATCAGCTTCGCGGTCGGCCCCTTGACCGACTGGCCTGCCACGATGGGCGACACGGCGATGACCGGCGCAGTGGTGTCGCGGAGCGCAGCAGCGATACCCGGCACGGCAAGAATCGGGTCGATACTGAGAAACGGATTGGACGGAGCGACGATGACCAGCTCGGCCGCCGTAACGGCCCCGACAACGCCCGATGCCGGGTGTGCGGTGGCGGCTCCCTCAAACTCGATGCGATGAACGACCGGGGCACAGCGACGGGCAACGAAATACTGCTGGAAATCAAGCCGACCTTCGTCGCTCTCAAGCTTTGTCGCCACAATGTCATCGGTCATCGGCAATACGCGCGCCGCAATCCCCCATTGGCGGGCGAAATCACCGATGATCGCAGTCAGCGTTTCCCCCGCAGAAAGTCGCGCCGTGCGGAGCACATGGAGCGCCATATCGCCGTCGCCAAGCTGGAACCATTCTTCTCCACCCAGTTCATGCAGGGCGGCCATGAAACGCCAACTCTCACCCTCGCGGCCCCAACCCTGTGCGACATTCGCCTTGCCGGAAAGCGTGTAAAGCAATGTGTCGATATCGGGGGAAATCCGCAGGCCTAGATGGGTAAAGTCATCCCCGGTGTTGACGATCGCCGTGACGTCCAGCGCGGGCGAGACGCGCGACAGGCCGAGCACGAGCTTTGCGCCGCCCACCCCGCCGGTCAAGACCGTGACCTTCACTGAAACAGATCTTCGGCAAGCGCGCGCGTGAGGTCGGCGGCGGGGCGCGGGGTGCCCTCTACGACATAACCGCGTACGATCACGGCGGGCACGCCCTCGCCGCCCTCGCCCATGGCCAGAGCCGCGGCACATGCAAGCAAGTCGGCAACGGCGATCTGGGTGACTTCGAGTACCCGGCCATCACGGTCGAGATGGCCGCGACGGTCGTCGATAGCCGGCAAGCCAGCCGCTCCGATGCCGACCGCAACAACGCCCATCCGCCAGGGACGACCGAAGCTGTCGGAAATAACCACGGGGCAGCCCATGGCGCTGGAAATGCGCGCGGCCGACGCGTCTGGATCGACCGGCAACAGCAGAGCAAGTTCGCCTTCGCCGTCGCCGATGTTCGACCGGTCGATCCCGGCATTCGCCATCACCAGACCCAGACGATGGCGTACGATGAGGACGTTGGGAACCGCGCGGAGCACATTGGTCGATTCGGAAAGCACCAGTTCGACAAGCCGTGGGTCTTTCCGCGTCACTTCGGCGATCCGAAGGGCCTCGGCACCCGGAATGACCTGTTCGAGCCGAACGAAGCGATCTTCGGCTTTCGATACGATCTTTTGAGTAACGACCAACACATCGCCCGGCATGATATGCGTGTCGGCGGATGCGATGGCATTCTGCAGGACGCTGACAAGATCGTCATGGGGGCGGACTTCGCCGATGGCGGTCAACGGAATGATCTCGATACCGGGCAACACACACGTCTTTCGTTGGCGAAAGCACCCCCCTGTGATGCAGACGCCCTCCCCGTCAACAGTCTATGGTTTTTCGGTGTGCGCCTGTGTACCCGTCAGCGTGCTATGTCGCGATCGATCAATTCGTGCCAGTGCTGCATCAAAGCCTCCTGATAGGTCCCGACATTTGAAAACGGAGCCTTTGGGTTCGCCGCTTTCATGCCACGCTGGATCAGGGGCATATTGCTCATGTCCTGATCGAAGATCATGCCCAGGAAGCTGAATAGCGGTGCTTTTTCGGCGATACTTTCATTCAGTCCGATTTCGATGATCTGGGCTGCCGGCGGCGCGATCTCTCCCTCGGCAAAAGGCATCAACAGACGCACATCGAAATAGCTGAGGTTCGAGTCGCTCTCATGCGGAAGGAACTGGTAGGCGAATGGCACGGCTTCGGACATCCACATGCAGAATTGCGGATACATGAAATAAAGCAGGCTATCGAGCAGTATGGCATCGGGCTGGGTATTTTCGCGCCCATAAGTCGTTGCATACGCCCTGCGCGCCCAGGCACCGATTTGCGCACGGACATCCGCCGATGGGTCAATTTCGGGCAGTTCCGCGTCGGGATAATGCCATGTCTTTGCGACGTGTGCGAACGCCATTGCGGCAGCCGCCGGTGTCGCCGAAGCGTCGGCATGCATGCTCGGCACGGCGGATGGCACAGCCTCCCGCCCGATGGCCCCGTTTGGCGTCGGAAAGATATCGTATTGCGACTGGCTGTCTCCGTTGAACGGAACGCCTTCGGGATGCGTCGCATACAGATGATAGGATTCGAGGAATGCTTCCTGCGACGCCTTCCAGTTAGCACCCACGAGCTTGCGGAACCGTGTTTTCGTAAAGCGCCGTTCAAGCCCGAAGCTTTCGAAATGCGCGGGCATGACACCCAGCGATTCGGCCAATGGAGGCGATTCCGGGTCGGCATTGATAAACAGAAACCCACCCCAGCGATCGATCTTGACCTGTGGGAGCGCGGCGTTGAGTCGGTTCAGTTCCTGAAAATCCCAATGGCTGGGAATTTTCTTGAGCGAACCGTCGATGTCCCATTCCCAACCGTGGTAAGGACAGCGGATCGAAGTGCCCGATTCCGGCTTCGCACACAGCGTCGCGCCGCGATGAAGGCAGGAATTGAAATAAGCCTTGAACTCGTGCGCGCCGGTGCGGACAATCATATAAGCGTCCGGCCCGACGCTCAGGGGGAAGCGATCCCCGACGTTCGGAATATCCTCTTCACGGCCCGCGATCAGCCACTGACGACGCCAAACCTTTTCGATCTCCTGTTTGAAAAACTCGGGATCGTAATATCGAGAGAACTCTATGTTCTTGTTCGAGGGCTGATAGGTCCCCTCAGCAGTCATCACGTCGGTGATTGCTGTCGAATCACGCTGCCAAAGCTCGCCGATTACCGGACGTTCCTTGTTGCCATAGCCTCGCCGCATGTCGCGTTTGAGAACGGTTGCCATCGGACTTCTCCATCTTCCATGCCACGCGCCATAACGCGTTCATATGCTAGGATAAGGTTATACGCCGGTTGTTCGCCAAGGTCCACACGCTCGTTCAGACGTTTGCGGAAATGAGGGCCTTACGCTTCAGGCTTATGGAAGCCGGGAATAGTACGTTCATAGGCTCCATAACCCGCGACCGTTCCGTTAAGCGTCAATGTCACCGACTGTTCATCAAGCACCAGAGTGGGCCCCGGATCGCTTTTGTAAACGCCAACATACTGATCGTTCGGCGAGGTCAACGACAGATAGGAGCTGCCATGATATGCCACAGTATCTATGTCGAGAGTACCATTGGCATAGCTTAGCGTAATACGGATCGGCTTTTCGTCGTCCTCGACGCGTTCGCACCGTTCGATTGATTCGATTTTGGCCTCGAAAGCCCTGTCACCTTCGTAGACGATGGCCTCCGAAAACACGACTTTGCCGTCGCTCTTTGTTTTCGCGTCGAACAGCATGAATTTGATACCGTTTTCGAAATATCCCTGCAGCCACTGGTGGCTATGCAGATCCTTGTTGTCGCGCGCACCAAGGCTGTGGTCGCGATTGACGATCGCGTTGAAATCATAGTGATCGTCACCGATCCGGATAGCGCCGGTCAACTGGCCCGGTTGTTCGATATGGCCAGCAGGTAAAAACGCCTGCAGACTGCCGACCTTATGCAAATCCCAGATGTCGGAATCCGATACGAAGTCGAGTTCGAAGGTAAAGGGGGTTTTGCGGCCATCACCGACAATGCCTTCGAGCATCGTTGCGGCAGACACGCGCATCACCCCGCCGTTGAAACTATAATGCAGACGTCGGCCCGATTCGAGCACGCGAACCGAGAAGCAAGGTCCCCCGCCCCCTTCGGTCGAAGCACGAGCGTTGCCGATCGCACGGTGCGCCGCGACAGTGCCGTCGGGAAAGCGCATCACTACGATCTCGCGCCACATCGTCTTATCATGCCGCCAACGACCGATGTGAAACCAGAATCCGACGCCACATTCTGGGTCGTAACCGGCAAGACAGAAGTTTTCGCTCCAGTTGGCAACGTCGGGAAACTCGCCCTGCCAGGGCAATTCGTTCACGGGAACATCCATGTTCATCTTCCTTTGCCGGGAGTTGGGTGAGGCTTTGGTCAGCGCAAACCCGTGTCGGAGTTACATCGTCTGAATCAGTGGCTAGCATATCATGTGCTGCCGTTCTATCTCAATTCACACAACCGAAAAGGAGAGAGCGTCGTATGTCCGATACCGACTGGAACAGCAATCTGGGTGGTGGCTTCGGCCGCCATGTCGATCAGGACGAGTTCTTTCACGGCACGGGCGATGCCGTCGATTCACTGACGGAGACCTGGTACTGGAATTTCCATGTGCCACAGGCAGCGATCAACTGCTTCGCCTATTGCTGGGTGCATCCGACGCTGAAGACCGTGAGCAGCGGACTGTTCATTTTCAAGGGCATCAATCGTCACCACCTTCAGTGCGAACTGTTCGAATATTTCGACTATATGTCCTCTTCGGTGATCGGCGACGGCAGTGACATCAAGCTTCCCAACGGCATGCGGGTGCAAGTGCTGGATCCGCTGAAAAAGATCCATATGACTTTCGCGGACGCGGGCCGCGATACCAGAGTCGATGTGATCCTCGACGCGGTCGATGTGCCGATCATGCGCGCCAACAACAAACATTTTGAACAGGTGATGCACGCGACAGGAACGCTGCGCCTGCGTGGTGAGGATTATGCCGTCGATTGCTACCCGGTTCGGGACCGCAGCTGGGCCGAACCACGCCCGGAAAACCATAATCCGGCTCCCCCCTATACCTGGGTAACCGGCACTTTCGGCACCGATTTTGCTTTCAATGTCGGCTCACACGACGATCCGGCGCGCAATCCGGACTGGCTCGGGGTGATGGACGTGCCGAAACGCATCTTCAACGACGGCTGGGTGGTAAAGAATGGCGAGCAACGCCGCATAGTTTCATCCACGAAGATGACCCAACGGACCACGGATGCGCAAGCACCGATTGTTCATCATTATCATTTCGAGGACGAAAAGGGCGAAACATACGATATGACCGGCAAGCTGATTGCCCAGACTTTATGGGGCGGCTGGTCGAATACATTGTGTCATATCGGCCTCGTCGAATGGGATTGGAATGGCCGCACGGGCTATGGCGAAAGTCAGGAAGTTCAGTGGAACGACTATAATTACAAGATGAGCAGCCGCAGCAAGGGTGTCTGATCTTATCGGGAGTCGGCTTCTTCGGCCCGCCGCAACGCTCCGCAGGCTGAAGGAGGCGGTTCAACCGGAGGTCCTCACGTAAAAAGCCGACGCGCCAAATACGATCAAAGGGTTGATGGAAAGATAGCCGCTCGCTTTTCCATGAAGGCACTGACGCCTTCGGAAAAATCCTCGTCACCGACACATTCAACGATCCCGGCTGTCTCCGCATCGAGAATTTCTCCGATGCTCCGGCGCGACACCCCGACCAGCATCTGCTTGGCAAGCCGGATCGCTCGCTGCGGTGCCCGTGCAAGCCGAACAGCAGCCAGCATCGAAGCGTCTTCGAGCGTTTCGGCAGAAACTATCCGGTGCAGGATGCCCAGTCGCATCGCCTCCGCGGCATCAAGTTTGGCCGCGGTAAGCATCAGCATTCGTGCCGTTCGTTGTCCGACCACTTGCGGCAACAGCAACGTGATGCCGCCATCGGGACTGAGCCCAATTTTCTGATGAGCGAAAACGAATGTCGCGCTGTCATCGCCAATGACCAGATCGGCGGCGAGGGGGTAAAGGAGACCCGCCCCCGCAGCCGCTCCCCTGATCGACGCAACGATCGGCCGATCGAAAGCAATCACCGCTTCCACGAGCAATCGAAGGCGGGGCAGTCGTTCGGCAAAGTCCGCCTGACGCTCGGTCGCCGACTGCGCAAGTGAACGCTTGAATCCTGCGACGTCTCCACCGGCGGAAAATATGCGCCCTTCGCCCCGAACGAGTATGGCGCGGATTGCAGGATCGCTCTGGGCGTTGCGAAACAGGGCAATCAGCGCAGGAACCGCAGTCGATGGAACGGCATTGCCGAACTCTGGACGGTTGAATGACAGGCGCAAAACGCCGCGATCTATCTCGACGCGGTAACTATTGTCTTCCGCCGAAACGAACATGCCCTATCCCCCATCCCGAGCCATCCCAGCCGGCGCAGTCACTACACAGGTACGCTGACGTACTGTCAAGCAGGTGAGTGATTATCAATCGTCAGATGTCGCCATCCAGATAGCGATGAAGAGTTTGGTGGAGGTGGCGGATGCGGACTTCCTGATAACGCGAGAAGATGATTTCGGTGTCGCCGCCATCACGCATCCCCTCTTGGCACATGCGGAGGCCATCGACGTCCTCGTCATAGATTTCGCCTTGCCAGGGTGGCAGCACACCGGAACCGGCAAATGTGCCATCTTCACCCAGTTCGACCACATTTACCTCTGGCGGCGCGCTGCCGTCCCCGGGCTTCGGGCGAAATACCAGGAACTCGAACATCGACTTATTTGGATCGTCGCGATGCGGTAAAAAGCGGTAGACGAAGGGGTAAGGCAGCGAACGGAAGATCACGATGTTGGGGAACAGGTAATACTGAATCGCGTCGCCTGCCTCGGTGTCGGAAAGTCCAGTATAGTCCGCGCCGGTCACCTTGTTCATTTCGGCGCGCATTCCCGCAGCCAGAAAAGTTCGCGCCTTTGCTCCTTCGGGAAGCGGCACCGGTTCGCCATTGGCGAAAATCACCTCCATCACCGAGTTGAGAATCTGCTGCTCGGACAACACGTGCGGATATTGATCGCTCACGATTCCCGTCGGTTCAAGGAACCGACTGACATGGGGATCGTCGGCCCATACGTCGTATTGGGTACTGGACTCACCGCTGAACGGCAACGCCTGCGCATGAACGCCAGCCAGATGATATGCCTCAAGGAACGCCTCGACACTCGTCTTCCAGTTTGCATCCATCGGTTTTCGTATCGCTGTCGCAAGATAGAGTTTGTCATAGGGCCAGTCGGCGAAATGTGGCACCAGATGACCGAGATACTCCTCAAGCGGGGGCGGGTTTTCGGCGCGGTTTATAAATATAAAGCCGCCCCAGCGACCGACTTTGACCTGCGCCAGTGCCGTCGTCTCGTCCGTCAGGCCCGGAAAATCCCAACGCGAAGGAACGTGCGCGAGTGACCCGTCGAGGTTCCAGGTAAATCCGTGAAACGGGCATGTCAGCTTGTTCACGCTGGTGTCGCCCGTGCACAGCTTCATGCCCCGATGCCGACAACTATTGTAATAGGCACGTATGTCATTATCGGCGGCGCGTACGATCAGGAATGAGGCTCCCGGGCTGTCATAGACGACGACATCTCCAACCTCGGGAATCTGTTCTTCGCGGCACGCCATCTGCCATACGCGCGACCACATCTGCTCGCGCTCCCGTGCCGCAAATGCCGGACTGCGATATTCATCGCGTGACACACTGGCGACCGGAACGTTGGTCTCCGAATAATCGCGCATGATCGCCGGCGCGGTCACGATGTCGGCGGCGATTATGTCCTGATAGATCGGCGCGGTGCTATCACGATAGGTCGGAGCTTTAAGGGCGGTTGCCATGGCATCATCTCTCTCTGCATTTTGGCTTTGGATGAAACTGCCGCAAAAAGCTCCGTTCGTCAATTTAATATGCTAGCATAATGTACCGTGAACGAGGGCGCAAATCGTCGCCGTTCCCGATCAACCGCGACGCGACGCCGTGGGATCTGCAAAGGAAACTGCGGTGAGGCCTCCGTCGATGAACATCTCCGAAGCCGTGATATAGCTCGAATCTTCCGAGGCGAGGAACACGACCAGCTTCCCGAACTCCTCGGGCCTGCCCATCCTGCCCATTGGCACCGCATCGAGCAGAGCCTTGAACATGGGCATTGCCTGAACCTCTGGATTGGTGAGCATCTCGGTCTCATGCGGACCCGGATGGATCGAATTGACGCGGATATTGTCGCCACGCAGCGCACAATGGACGGCGGTCGTTTTGGCAAGATTGGCGATCGCGGCCTTGCTTGCCCCGTAAAGCGATGTCGCCGGCTGGATCATATCCGTCGAATTTGAGGCGACGTTTATGATCGAGCCTCCGCCAGACTGGCGCATTGCCGGCAATACGGCCTTGATGCCCAGAAACGCACCGATCAGATTGACTTCGAGAATTGCGCGAAACTGGTCTGCCGTGCCAGCTTCGATATCGACCGGTATGTTGATGCCGGCATTATTGACCAGGCAATCGACGCGCCCCCATAGCCGAAGCGCCGTTTCAACCGCGCTATCCCAGGATGCTGCGTCCCGCACGTCGAGCGGAACATAGGCAGCGCGTGCGCCGCCACGAACCAGCGCCTCGACGCTCGCCTCGCCGATTTCGTCGAGCACGTCGCCGACCAATACGGCAGCACCTTCCGCTGCAAGCGCCGCCACTGCCGCACCACCCAAGCCCCGTACGCCACCCGTGACGATAGCGACCTTTCCGTCCAGTCGGCCCATTTTCTCTCTCCTTGATCCGACACTTTGTGCGCCGGTATGTTTCCGTACGCTTTCGTACTAACTGTCCAGATATAGTTTACGGATCATCGCACGCTGTACTTTTCCGGACGCGGTACGTGGCAGGGTGACGCCGACTTCGATCCGGCGCGGTACCTTATAGGCAGCCAGCGACTTGCGGGCGAAGGTGATGACCTCGTCCGGGCTGACGTCGTGCCCCGGCCTGAGTTCGAGTGCTGCCGTCACCCCCTCTCCCCATTTCGGATGCGGCAATCCAAACACCGCGCAGTCCAGGATCGCCGGATGATCGCGCAGTACGGCCTCGACTTCGGCGGGATAGACGTTTTCGCCACCCGACACGATCATGTCCTTGATCCGGTCGGTCAGGTATAGAAAGCCCTCGGCATCGAACCGACCGCCATCACCCGTCCGATACCAGCCGTCGATCAGCGCCTCCGCAGTCGCTTCGGGCTTGTTCCAATATTCGATCAGCAGGGTCGGGCCGCTTACCCAGATCTCACCGGGCTGTTCGATCTCCAGTAACTGACCTTGCGGGCCGCGAATGGCGATCCGATGGCCGGGCAATGGCTTGCCGACCGACCGGAGAAGATTGGGCCGCGAGGTATCGTGCTCGCGTGGCCCCAAAATCGTCATCGTTCCCGAGATCTCGGTCATGCCGTAATATTGCAGGAACTGGCACCCGAGCCGATCGACCGACCGTTCGAGCAGCGCGGGGTCCATCGACGCCGCGCCATAATGAATTCCCCGAAGCGACGGCACTATCACCCCTCGCGCATCCATCTCGTTGATGAGTCCACGAACGAGCATGGGCACAATGAACGTACGGGTAATGGCATGTTCAAGGCACAGATCGAGCAGGATCGCCGGGGCAGTATCCGCCGTCACCACGACAGTCGCGCCCCGCACCAGCCCGGTGCCGACCCACGACATGCCACCGATATGGAAACTCGGCAGCGGAGACAGCAGCACCTCCTCGTCACCCCAGTCAAAGAAATAGGGGCTTACCAGTTCGATATGCCGCTGGATGGCGTAGGCACGCTGCGACGTTGTCACGCCCTTTGGCCGCCCGGTTGTTCCGCTGGTATAGAGCTGGAGGCATGGTGCCGCGGGATCGAGATCAACGCGCGGGGCCGCTTCGGATGCAGCGATCCGGGCGCGCAATCCCGCTTCGCCGGGTTCGTCGACGACGATGATCGGCAGTTTGTTGGCAGATGCCTCACGTGCTACCGGCTCAAATTCGGCATCCGAAAGGATGAGCTGCGCGCCGCTGTCTTCCAGCACATAGCGCGTTTCTGACGCAGTATTGCGCCAGTTTACCGGAACCAGAACGAGTTGCGCCCGAAGCGCGCCGATCAGCACCGCGAAAAACAGATCGTTGTTTTTGCCGATATAGGCGACACGCCCGCCTGGCTTTAACCCAAGCCCCGCAAAAAGCCCCGCCGTCTGGTCGCAGGCGCGATCAAGAGCTGCATAACTCCAGCGAATGTTCCCGAAAATCAAGGCTGTCTTGTCTGGCGTTCGCGCAGCATGGACGGTCGGATAGTCGGACAGCAGCAGCATCGCCGACAAATCCAGCCGTCCCCCATCGCGCATCGCCATCCGGGGATCTTCGTTGACGGCCGCGGGGTCAGAATCCAACATTATCTCCGCCCTTGGTTTGCATCATCACGCGCGCTTCAGCCGGTGTCGCAACGGTGAGGCTTAACTCCTCCAGAATGCGGCGGATTTTCGCCACCTGTTCGGCGTTTGAAACGGCAAGCTGCCCCTTGCCGGCATAGAGGCTGTCTTCCAGGCCGACGCGCACCGAGCCACCCAGTAACGCGGACAAGGTAATAAGGCGCATCTGGTGCTTGCCCGCCGCAAGCAGCGAAAACAGGAAATCTTCCCCGAACAGGCGGTCGGCGGTCGACTTCATGTGCATCACGTTTTCCGGATCCGGCCCGATACCGCCAAGGATACCGAAGACGCCTTGAATGAAAAATGGCGGTTCGATGATTTTGCGGTCCACGAAATGTGCGAGATTATAGAGGTGCGCGATGTCGTAACATTCAAATTCAAAGCGCGTTCCCTGCCCCGAAAGCTCGGTCATCGCACGTTCGATCTGCGCAAAGGTGTTCGACAGGATGAAATCCTTCGTCATGTCGAGATAGGGCTTTTCCCAATCGTGCTTCCATTCGGAAATACGGGCACCCGCGCCGGAGATATTGAAGTTCACCGAGCCCATGTTCATCGAACAGACTTCGGGCCGAAACCGCTTTGCAGGGGCAAGCCGGTCGTCGAGGCTCATGCCGAGCCCACCGCCGGTGGTGATGTTCACGATGGCATCGGTCGATTGCTTGATGCGCGGCAGGAATGCCGCGAAGAGTTCGGGATCCTGACTTGGCTGCCCGGTTTCCGGGTTACGGGCGTGCAAATGAAGCATCGCCGCACCTGCCTCCGCCGCTGCAATCGCATCGCTGGCGATCTCATCGGCAGTAATGGGAAGATAGGGCGACATCGTTGGCGTGTGGATCGACCCCGTCACTGCGCAGGTGATGATTACCTTGTCCGTGCGTTTCATTCCCGCTCCTGCTGGCAGATTATTTTATTTGAGCCGGTCGATAAAAGGGTCGTCGGTCTCTCTTGTCGTCAAACGATCTCGCCAAGGACGGTCCCGACAAGATAGGTCTCACCAGGCTGCGCGATAATCTTAAGGGTTCCCGATGCCGGTGCCTCGACTTCCTGTGTCGATTTGTCGCTCTCGAGCGCAAACAACGGTTCGCCTTCCTTCACGGCACCACCGTCCGATACCAGCCATTCGGCGAGCAGACCGTCGTTCATCGAAAAGCCGAGCTTCGGCAGCAGGATTTCGGTCGCCATAGTGTGATATCTCCATCCGATAGCAACAGCGCGCCATTTCCAGACGCGCTGCTCTGGTTCTACAGCGTACTATATTATGCCACACGGAATGCAACGGTCAGGCGTGGGTTCCGGCTGCAATCTTTCGATCGATCATATCGTGAAACGCCTGTATCCGGCTTTCCTGATAACGCCCCAGTGTCGCTTCGGCCTCCGGGTTGGCGGTAGATACCAGTCCCATCTGTACCAATGGAATGTTGCTGAAATCCTGATCGAAGATCGTTGCCATGATGCCCATTTCCGGCACGGATGAAACCGGCTGGTCGAAGTCGAGCTCGACCAGTTCGGCCGCTGGCGGGCGTGGTCCGTTGTCCGGCACCGGGAGTGTAAGGCGAACCTCCATGACGCAACAATTCGGATCGTCCTTGTACGGCATGAACTGGTAGGTCAGCGGCAATCCTTCGCCCCACCACGGCCAGAAGTTGGGAAACATGTAATATTGGTTGGCGTCGAGCATGTAGGAATCGGAGTTCTCCGAGAAATCGACGCCCAGCATTGCACCGACAGTCTGGCGTCGCCACTCGGCAACCTCCGCCCGCCCGGTCTCGCCCGACGTCACACCGGGCACTTCGATGCCGGGAAATGGCATCGCAAACATCTTCATCGATTCTTCGGCCGCCACGATCATCGATGCCTCGTCACCAAGGTGACCACTGGGAACGGCCGATGGCGTGATCGAACGACTGATTTGCGATTTGCCATCGTCCCAGATGTCGTACTGGGTCTGAGTATCGCCATTATATCCCAGGATCTGGGTATGCGTCTCAATGACGTGATAGGCTTCGTGAAACGCCTCTTGCGCCTGTTTCCAGTTGCCGCGCAATTTCTTGCGAAAGCCAACTGCAGTAAAACGCTGCTCCGACTCACGTGGACCGAAATGCTGCGGCAACACACCCAACGCGTCTTCGAGTGGGCCCGCATTGACATCAGGATTGATGAAGATCCAGCCGCCCCAGGTTTCGACCTTCGCCTCCGGAAGCCGATACCCTGCGTCGTTCACGACCGGAAAATCCCAGCGACTCGGCACATTTTTCAGGGAACCGTCGGTATTCCATTCCCACGCGTGAAACGGGCATTTGATCGACTCGCCAGCCATGAAATTGTTGCACAATCGCGTGCCCCGATGAAGGCATGCATTTTGTAACGCACGAAATTCGTTGGGACCGGAACGAATGATGATGTAAGATAACATGCCGACGTCATACGGCTTGCGATCACCGACTTCTGGAATATCCTCCTCGCGCGCCACGGCCTGCCAGGACTTCTTCCAGACACGTTCCATTTCCAGATCCGCGAATTCTTTCGAGTAATAGCGTGAGAACTTCACCTTCTTCGAATCGGCGAAAAAGGTTCCTTCCTGTTTCAGCGCCGGTTCTGCGCGTGGATCACGCGTGATCAGATCAGCCATCAGCGGCCCTGCAACAGTTGCGAAACCCTGCTGCATCTTAGCGTCATACACGCCCATATTCCTGTCCTCATCCTCTCACCGCCGTTGGCGGCATTAACGGTAAGCCTACACACCATTTTATCAGAAGCAAGCTTATTGGTCAGTCGAGGTCGCGGAAGAACGCTCGTATATCAGCGACAAGGGCATCGGGTTCCTCCATTGCGCCGAAGTGCCCGCCCGCCGGCATTTCAGTCCATCGCTGGACGTTATAGTAACGTTCGGCCCAGCTTCGCGGCTGATGCACGATTTCCATCGGGAAATGCGCGACGCCGGTAGGTGCCTCAACGCGTGGCCAGCGATCGTGAGCGGGTTTCCACGGGCGATGACGCGCTTCGTAATAATAGCGAGCAGACGTCCCGAACGTATTGGTTATCCAATAGATCATTGCTGAATCGATCAGGTCAGTTCTTGAAAAACGACGATACAGGTCACCGCCGCTGTCGCTCCAGCCAAATCTTTTTTCGACCAGCCATGCAAGCAAACCGACCGGGCTTTCAGCCAACGCAATTGCGGGCGTTTGCGGTTTCGTCGACTGGATTTGCGAATAGCCCATGCCGTCGGCATAAAAGGCAAGCGTGCGCGGCAGAAAGCGTTGCTCCCCTTCGCTGAGTTCGCCTAGGTCGGGCGCAGGTTCTGAACCGCCGAACAGGCCAAGCGGCGCAAGCAATTGGGTATGTACGCCTATGATATGATCGGCGAAGCGATGACCCAGTTCGGCGGAAATGAACGAGCCCCAGTCTGCGCCCTGTGTCGCAAACCGGCGATAGCCAAGCGCTTCCATCAACCGGACCCACATCTCGGCGGTTCGGACGAAATCCACGCCGGGTGTGCGCAACGGGCTCGAGAAACCAAAACCCGGTAACGACGGCACAATTAGGTCGAATGCGTCGTTCGGGTCGCCGCCATAGGCTGCGGGGTCACTGAGTGGCCCGATCACCTTTTGCAGGTCCCAAAAGGTCCACGGCCAGCCGTGATTGAGTATCAGCGGTTTGGGATTTGGCCCCCTGCCCCGAACATGAAGGAAATGGATCGGCACACCGTCGATATCGGTGCGAAAATGCGGCCAGGCGTTCATCGCCATCTCTGTCTGCCGCCAGTCGTAATCTTCCAGCCAGAACCCTGTCAGATCGGAGATGGCCGACACGTTTGCACCGTAGCACCAGTCTTCATTGTCGAAATCGTCGGCCCAGCGTACCCGCTGGAGCCGACTTCGAAGATCGTCCAGAACCGATTGCTCGATCGCAATGCGAAATGGCTCGATCAGCATTTGCGCACCGTTCGGTTCAGGGAACCATCCAGGTGTTAGGGTCGATACCGGCGTTTGCCCGGGCAAAGCGCACGATTTCATGGATGCGCGCGCTCAGTTCGGTCGGGTCCGTGCTTGGCTCGGTCGATGGACCATGCTGCCAGCTCTCGATGACGGAATAACGATAACCCCATGCTTCGAAGATACGACCTGAAATGTCCTTGGACTCAGGACTGGCGAGCCACGCGACGAGACCAGCAATCCAGTCCGGATTGCGCTTTTCGAGCTGCTCGGCGGTATATTCACGAAGCCCCTCGGTCATGCGCGTGTTTGCGCGCGGCGCGATCGCGTTGACGGTCACGCCGATCCGCGACAATTCCCGCGCGGCGACCTGCGTCAGCGTCGCAATGCCGCCTTTTGCCGCCGCATAGTTGGTCTGCCCGATATTGGCGAACAACGCAGAGTGAGACGTGGTATTTATGACACGTGCATCGACGGGCTGGCCGGCCTTCGATTGCTGGCGCCAATAGTTCGCGGCGTGATGCAGCGGCGCGAAAGTACCCTTTAAATGCACCTTGATAACGCTGTCCCACTCGTCTTCGGACATGTTGACGAGCATGCGATCCCGCAGAATCCCTGCGTTGTTGATCAGCACGTCGAGCCGTCCAAAGGTGTCGACCGCCTGTTGAACCATCGCCTGCGCGCCCTGCCAGTCGGAAACGTCGCTGGTGTTGACCACCGCCTCCCCGCCAGCCGCCTTGATGGTGGACACGACCTCTTCCGCCGGGCTTTCGTCGGTTGCCGCGCCAGTCGCAGCCGAACCGAGGTCATTCACCACGACCTTGGCACCGTGCTTGGCAAGCATCAGCGCATAAGACCGACCGACACCCCGCCCCGAACCCGTAACGATGGCCACGCGGCCTTCCAGCAAACTCATTTTATTCTCCCGAACGTTGAAACTTCAACCATGGCTAGCGGAGGCGCACGGCTAATTGATATGTGGGCGGTCAGCAGTCCGAAGGGCTGACACGATTGCCCGTTTGTGCAGATCGCTCGATCGCTTCGACCATCTGATGACGCACGACCGCATCGTCGAAGGTCGCGCACCGCGAGGTTCCATCGCGGATATCGCTGGCGAAACGTGCGTAGACCTCCGCGACATTCAGCGCGACGCCATCACGAATCGCGGTCGAATAATAATGATCGGGAACGGACAGCGGCTTCAGCTGCTGGTCGTCGGCTCCGGCGCCTTCGAGTGTCAGATCGAGAAGTTGGATGTGCCCGCCATATGCACCAAGCCTGAGGTCACCCTTGCTGCCGTTGATCTCCCAGATCAGACCCGGCCCCTTCGACATGCCGCCCCGATAATGGAGCGAGGCAACCACTCCTCCCGAAAGCGTCCCTGCAAATACGATCTGATCTTCGGACGTCAGGGGCAATGCCTCGCCCGTTTCGACCAGGATCGTGTGCTTACGGCGGTTGACGGCGATCGCAACCAGTGACTCAACCTCGCCAAGTATGTTGCAAACGGCGTCCATCGTATGTGAGACGGGAATGGTCAGAACCGTCGCGCCGTTCGCCTTGTCCGCAGTATAGGCGTTTGGCCGGTCTACATACTCCCCCCAGTTCATGCCGGTACCGATCAGGCTGGTCGAAAGCACGTCCCCGATAAAGCCCTGCCCGATCAGGTCAGCAACGTACCGCAAGACCGGTGCTTGCCGGGCCTGAAGGCCAATCGCGGCTTTTACACCCTTTGATTTGGCCAATGCGGCCATCTGTCGTGCCTCGGCAATGCCGTTGCCGAGCGGCCATTCGCAATAGACATGCTTGCCCGCTTCGATTGCGGCGGTGACGAGTTCCAGATGGTGAGGCACCTTTACCGTCACGGCAACAAGATCGACGTCCGGGCTTGTGACCAACGCGTGATGATTGTCGAATGCGTGCGGCACGCCATAACGCGCGGCTGCAGCATCGGCGCTTTCCTGTCGCGTGGTGCTCAACGCCGTCACGACATAGTCGTTGGACAGCGCGGCAAGAGCGGGGATATGCGCGATCGCGCCCCAGCTGCGATCGGGTTGCATACCGATGATGCCAACCCGGATTTTTTCGCTCATGCTATCCCACTCCTGTTCTTTGGCCACGCGGGCCAGTTGAGTTGCCTTCGCGCGCGGCGGTAACCGATTCGTCCTGATACCAGCCTTCGGACACTTCAATTCGATATGCAAGCGAACTAGTTAAGCGGCGCGCCTATTGACCTGTTTGAACGATGGTCACGGTTGTAAATGGGCCCCTTCACCTTTGGACATGCTCGTCTCAGGTCAGGCGAAAACGCCACAAATCTCGCCAGCGCGGGGATGCACTTTCGACTCTCCCGCTGGTAGATCGACGAAAATCTGCCGGGAAGAATTCATTCCCGAATACAGTTCGACCATCATCGGCTTGCTGCAAAGGGACAGCAACTCGCCAACTTTTTCCTGGAAGAAATCGGTTTTGCGCACTGCCGTGGTCACATCGTCGTCTTTCCATGACTCGATTGCGACGAACTCGTTGGGATCACGGCCCCAGCCATAGAAAACAAAATTCACCGCCGCCTTCAACGTTTCGACGTCGGCCTGCCACAATGCGTTGAAGTGCGTGATGAAAAGATCCCGCTGGTCCGGTTTCACGTAGAAATGGGCCGCGAACATGCTGGCATCGATAACGATCGGTCTCAGCGCTCCTGCGTCGGTCATGGCAAAATCTCCCTCATATGTGATCGTATCGGACAAAAAGGCGTACTCACAGTCACGCCATGACGAGCGCGATCGTCACCGGAACACCGTTCAACACGGTGGTGGCCGACGGCAGGTCGAGCACGGCCTGATCGATGATTGAGTTCGCATTGGTGCCCGGATGCGCGTTGGCGACACCCTGACGCGTCAGCGCATCGCGATGACCCCAGCCGTGGGGGATACTGACCACGCCGGGCAGCATTTCGTCGCTTAAATGCGCGGGCAAATCTATTGCGCCAATGGTGGTGCTGACGCGTATCAGCGCGCCATCCAATATGCCGCGCTCGGCTGCGTCCTGAGGATGGATTAGCGCGGTGCATCGCTCCTTTCCTTTGACGAGCAGGTGGACGTTGTGCATCCACGCATTCTTTGAACGAATGTCCCGCCGCCCAATCATCAGCAGCGATCCCGGTACTGCAGCCTCCTCGAGCGCCGCCACGATGCGCGGCACTTCAGAGGTGATTTGCGGTGGGGCGAGATCCACGAGGCGATCTGGCGTTCGCAGCACCTTGGCCAACATATTCTCGTCAAGCGACCCCAGGTCGAGACCGTGGGGAAACGCTTTGACCCGTTCCAGTGTCAACCCATCGGGTACGCGACCAAAGGCATCACCCTCGGGCCCGCCCCGGATGAGAATATCGAACAGGCGGTCGGGACCCGGTTCGTTGCCGATCAACCGCCGCGCCTCTTCGAAGGGCACATCACGCGCCTCCAGTCGGCCCTCAGCCAGCGCGCGGGCCAGTATCTCGGCCATGTATTGCTCTTCGACCTCTGCCACGCTGGTGCTGCGCATCCGGGCGACGATGCCGGTGAAGATTTCCCAGTCGTGCGGCATTCCGGGTTCGGGATCGAACACCGGCTCCCCCCATTTGACGAACTTGTGCATCGATTCATACGCCGTGACCGCCGCGAAATCGGAATGTTCGGCATAGGATGGGCCGGGTATGATCAGATCGGCGTAACGGGTGGTCTCGTTCACATAAATATCGAACGAGAGCATGAACTCCAATCCTTCGAACGCGCGGGCGAGCTTGGATGAGTTCGGGTTCGAGAGCATCAGGTTGCCGGCCTGCGTTATCAGCCCCCGCACCTGCCCTTCGCCCGGCACCAGTATTTCGTCGGCAAGCGCGGCAGTCGGCAACATCCCAATCGCTTCGGGCAAATGCCCGACCCTCGAATGCCAGCGTCCAACGGGGAACACCCCATCCTTGCAATTGTCCTCGAACAACATGCCCATCGGGATGCCGCCGCCTGAGAACAAATTGCCGCCCGCGCGGTCGAGGTTGCCGGTTATCGTGTTCAGCACGTCGATCAGCCACGATGTCGCCGTCCCGAACCTTTGGGTGCAGGTTCCCGTACGGCCATAAATCGCGCCGCTCGGGGCGTTTGCAAGATCGCGCGCAAGGCTTTCGATGATGTCGGCCGAAATGCCACAGCCCGCCGCGACCCGCTCAGGAGGGAAGTCCGTAGCAATGGCAAGCAGGGTATCGAGGTTCTTCACAAGCCCTTCGGCCGCCCGCAGCCGGATCAGGCCGTCGCGCGCGATCACGTTTATCATGGCGAGCAGCAGGAACACGTCGGTACCCGGTCGGATCGGCACGAAGCGGTCGGCGATGGCTGCCGTTTCGGTTCGACGCGGATCGATCACCACGACTTTACCGCCCCGCGCCCGGATCGCCTCGATCCTGCGTTTTATGCCGGGGGCGACGAGCATGCTTCCCTGGCTCACGACCGGATTATTGCCGATAATGATCAGATGTTCGACCCGGTCCAGATCGACAAGCGGCTGGATCGTTGGGCCGCCGAACATATAGGCCGCGCTGACGAATTTTGGGATCTGGTCGAGCGTGCCGGGTGAATAGACCTGCGCGCTGCCAAGGGACGCCATCAACAGCCGCCCATAGAGCAGGAGCGGCGCCTTATGCCCGGTGGGGTTGCCGAAATAATAAGCTATCGACTGTGTGCCATGGCGTTTCTGGATATCGGAAATCCGTTCGGCGGCGAGGTCCATTGCCGCGTCCCAGCCGATCTCCTCGAAATCCCGCCCGCGTCGCATCAAGGGCTGGCGCAGGCGATCCGGGTCCGAATGAAGTTCGGTCAACGCATAGGCCTTCGGGCAGATGAACCCGCAGCTAAAGGGGTCTTGAGGGTCGCCACGGACATCGGTAATCGTCCGCGCCGCATGATCTGCGGTGACGAGCGTTCCACACGCCGCCTCGCAGAACGGACAGGAACGCAGATGCTGGCGCAGATCGGTGGTCGTCATGTCGCTCTCCACAGGCATCGCGCTCGCACGGCGTCTCGTCCTCGTCACCCAACCATATCGTATTCCAGCACACTATTTCGTCAAGCGCATTCGCTCATCTCTTGGTCGAAGGGACATATCCCTTGCCCTCCGCCCGATCCGCGAGAGCGCCCGAACCTTCGTAATTGGCATCACCTCCCGGCAATTCATGCAGGAACGGAAAGCGGTTGATCTGATTGCCGCCGCTGATATCGAGCATGCTTCCGGTGATATAGGCCGGCCCCGCCAGCCAGGCGCAGGCATCGGCCATGTCGTCGGGCTGCCCCATCCGCCCGAGCGGAATTTCCTGAATGAAACGTTCGCTCACGCCCGGCATACGATAGAACGCACCTGCCATTTCCGACATGACCGTCGCGATACGTATGCCGTTCACGCGGATGCCCCGCCCACCATATTCAACGGCGGCATATTTGATCAGGGATTCGGTCCCCGCCTTTGCCGCAGCATAGGCGAAATGCGGGAAAACCGGGTGCGTCGCGCTCATCGACGAGATCAGGATGATCGAACCTCCGTCGTTCATCCCCTCCGCCATCAGCTTGACGAAATAGACCATGCCGAACAAATTGACCTGCACCGCCTGCGCCATGATTTCAGGCGTTGCGTCCGCGATCAGGCTAAGGGTGGGCGTTGCCGCCGAATTTACCGCAATATCGATCCGGCCATAAGCCGCGACAGCGGCATCGCGCAGAGCCGCGATCTGGTCGTGGTCGCCGCCGTCGCACCCGACGGCGAGGCCACCGACCTTATCCGCAAGGCGCTGAAGCGGTTCGATACTGCGCGCACCAACCACCAGCTTCGCACCTCTTGCCGCAAGTCCCTCTGCGATGCCCCAGCCGGTTCCACCCTCTGCCGACGCACCAAGGACTACGGCCACCTTGCCGGTAAGATCATTCATTGGAATGTTCCTTTCAAAATTGACACCGCTCACAACCGCAGCGGTAGTTCGAGATGGTTCGTGTATATGAAATCGCGATGGGCGAGGATCAGCGGGTCGGCCGCCGCGAGGATTTCAGGGTCAGTCATGGTGTACGACGCGACCAGTTCAGGTACGATGTCGCACTGCCCGGGCGGAAGGGGCCTGACCATCGCAGCAAAACATGCGCCATAAATGTCCGCCGCGCTAAGGGCGTTACCGAAATAATACGAGCCACCCATCGCCCGCTGCGCCCGCAGGATTTCGGATTGCAGGGTCAGGATTGTGATCAGCCTGCGTCGCCCGCGCGCTATGTCGTGACGCACCGGGTATTTCTGCAGCAGGCGTTCGAACTGGACGTTTCCCAGTCCTGCCGTGCCCGCCGATGCCGCGGCTTCACGCGCCTGCGCAAAATGGACGAGGCGCCGGTTCCAGCCAAATCCGTCCTCTCCGCAAAGTTCGTGCAGCAGGCCGAACATCTCCATCCGGGTCCGCTGGTCCACGGGGATCAGTGCGGGCGCGGAAGCAACACGCTCGACAAGCATCACTATATCGGACCAAGTTGCGCGCGGCGGCTCGTCGTTCCAGATCATCACGGGTGCGTTATTATAGCCAGTCCAGGCGAACAGGGCGTCGTTCGGCTCGCCGGCCTCTTGCGCGACGCTCAGATAGGGGATGCGCTTGACGTACAAAATGCCCTTAGCCGCTTCGCCCCATGGCCCAGGCACGCCGCGCGTGGTGACAAGCCGCATACCCGATGCGCCCTGCGCCTCGCCAATCCCGACATAGCGGCGCACATCAGGATCGGCGGATGACGCGGCCTCCATGTCCGATCCCTCAGGCCGCAGCGGCTGCCTGCGCATACATGGTCGCAAATGCCTGATCGAGTTCAGCGTCGTCGCCCTTTGCCATCGCGATCAACTGTTTGGCATCGTCACCGGCAATGTAACGTGGCGCGGGGTCTTTTGCCGTGAAGGCTTCGATGACCGTTTGGGCGATAGCGTCCGCAGTCGACGATGATTCATAATGACTTTGTTCGGCCATCACCTTGAACGCCTTGTAGAGATAACCATAAAGCGCGCTCTCTTCGGCCCCAAGACCGGCAAGCCGATCGGCGACCTCCTTCAATTGCGCATCGACCATTGGCGTCTTGATCGCGCCCGGTTCGACCAGCACCACCTTTACACCCTGCGGCGCCGCTTCCCGACGCATGACATCGACTGCGCCTTCCAGCGCAAATTTGGACGCTACATAAGCGCCGATAAACGGCATGCCAGCGATCCCCGCCATGGACGAAACGAACACGAGCCGCCCGGCAGTTTTGCGAAGTGCTGGCAACGCCGCCTGATAGATTGCGACACCCGACGTACAATTGATCTCGAGCGTTCGGCGGATCGTGTCGATCGGCGTTGTCTCAAGCGGTCCAAGCGGCGCTATCGCTGCGCAAACGATCACGCCGTCGATTGGGTCGCCAGCTGCGATTATTGCCGTCAGTTGCTCGAGGAGGCGATTTGCCTGTCCCAGATCGAGCTGGTGAACAGCGGCAACCGATGGAACCGCCGCCCGTGCGGAGGCCTCTTCCGATGCATTCAAGACACTGATCGAAACCTTATCGCCCCTGGCGAGCAGTCCCGCAGTCACTGCAAGACCGAGGCCGCCCGCGCCACCGATAACCAGAATATGCGCCATTTTCACCTTTCCTACTGCTAAACCTGCGACACGTTCCGTGCCGCAGGTCGCTTGCTCGTTATGCCGTGGACGGAATTATCCGCCGAACTTGAACGATGCGCGCAGCATTATTTCCCGTCCGCGGCTGAGCGTGCTGAAACGGTCAAGCAGCGCCCCTGGAGGTCCTGCGGCGAAGGGCACCAGGCTGCTCGCAACGATATAGTATTTGTCGGTCAGGTTACGTCCGATAAGGGCCAGTTCCCACCGGTCGTCAGCTCCGGCGATCCGCGCTGTCGCATCGAACAGTGTATAGCTTGGCTGACGGCCATTTGGGGCCGAAGAGGAGTCCGTCAGATAGCTACTGACATAGGCGACATTGCCGTTCACGGCGAACTTCACGCTGTCACCAACCGGTGTCTCGAAGTTAAAACCGCTGCTCAAGTTCCACTTGGGGGCACGGATCAGTTCCGTACCACCGAGATCCTGGAGGCCGCCAACGCATCCGTTCGCCGCGGTCTGGCCACCATAGCACGGTGCCGTGGGATAAGAGGTGTACTTACCCTTATTGTACGAAGCGGCTCCGTTTACGCTGAGGCCCTGTAGCGGCGTGCGATAATTGAAATCGTATTCCACGCCCTGAACCTTCGCACCACCTGCATTGCTGATAGTATTGGTAGCGTTGATTACATTGGAAACCTGCTGGTCGTTGATGCTGTAAGTATAGGCCGACAGGTTCGTTCTAAGCGTATTATCGAACAGTTCGGCCTTGATTCCGCCTTCGAAGCCCTTGATCGTCTGCGGATCGTAGGAAAGTTTCAGGCAGAGGTCCGGCCTGGCCGCAGTGCAACCTGCTGGCGTGCCAAAGCTGACCGACCCGGCATTATAACCGCCTGAAAGAAACCCGTGCTTATATGAAGCGAAAACCGTGAGATGCTGACTTGGGCGATAGCTCACCGTGATTTCCGGCGAAAAGTCTTTCCAGCTATCGCTACGATTGGCACGCGGCAGGATGACGTCGCTGACTTCCGTCGAGGCATCCAGCGTATAATTGTCGAGCAGATAACTGCCGCTGAATGCGCCATCCGAAAGGCCGGGCGTAAAACGAACGCTGGTCAGCTTTTTCTTTTCGTAGGAATAGCGTCCACCGATGTTGATCTCGACCTTTTCGACCGGCTTGTAGCTGATTTGCGCATATGCCGAATAAGCATTGCCGTGCTGTTTCAAGAAATAGTTATTGATGAGGGCAGGATTTGTCGGGCTGCCATAGAAAGTCGGATCGGCCGGGTTAAGCACCGAACCTGCACCCCCGAATAGATACGTGATTGACCCGGTCGCGGCACGTACGTCGCTATAGTAGACACCGCCGGTAAAGTTGACGGGGCCTTCATAATCCGTGCTGAAACGGAACTCTTGCGAGAACTCCTTGTCGCTATAAATATTGCAGCTTGGCAGCAAAATTGCAGAATCATTCTCGTAATTCTGGCACTGATCGACCGTGACCTTATAGTAACCTGTCACCGACGTTAGCGTAATTGCATCTGTCGGATGCCAGTTCATTTCAAGACCGCTTAGCAATTGATTCTGCTTGTTGAAATTGTTCCCGTCCGCCCGGAAATGGTTTAACGTCCCGCCCAGCCCAGCGAGAAACTTGCCATAACCTGCATTAGAGTTCGCGCCATCGTTCGTATTGCACTGATTGATGCCACTGCCCGTGAAGCGCGCGCCCTGCGGACAACTCGTGAAAGCGGTGCCGGATGCGGGACCATCGCCGTGCAGCTGACCATAAGATACTTTCAGCTTGGCATCGAATTCACTGCTGGGATTCCATTTCAGAGTGCCGCGAAGTGCCCAGTCCTTGTAGCTCGGATTGCGATCGTTGTTTGGGGCATAAGGTGAACCGATCGGAGTAAGGTCCTTGAGGTCACCCTTCATGTCCGAATAGACGCCGGCAAGCCGAAATCCCAAAGTATCGCTCAGTGGTCCAGAGACATAGCCCTCGGTACGGACCTGGCGCGCATTAAACTCATATCCCGCCGATACCTTTGCTTCGAATACGCGGGTTGGATCAGCAGTACTGATCGAGATGATACCGGCTGGTGAGTTCTTGCCGAAAAACAGCGCCTGTGGACCCTTGAGCACTTCGATCTGCCCGATATCGAAATCGCTCATGCGACGGACGGTCGCTTTGGCGACCTGCACGCCATCGATATTGAACGATACCGCCTGATCCCCGAAAGGATTCTGATCGGGACCAGATACACCGCGGATGGTGATGTTCCCGCCCTGGACTGCGCCGCCTTGGTTACCTGCAAGCAACTGCGGCGTAACCCGCGCGAGACCATCGATATTCGTAATACCGCGCGCCGCGAGTTCCCGACCGCCGATTGCCGTGACAACCACAGGCACTGAGATCAAGGTCTCGTCGCGCTTGCGTGCCGTTACAATAATTTCACCGTTAAGATTGTCAGCTTCCCGGGATTGTGCGGCCCGGCCTGGTGCAACGTTCGCCGAACTCTGTCCATTTGGATAGGATTGTGCTGCGGCACCGGGAGCGGCATTGTCGACGGGTGGGGTAGAGGTCGAAGTCGTCGAAGGTGTCGTTTCCTGCGCTGCCTGCGCCTGCACGACGCCGGTGGTGCCGGCAAGCATCGCGGCTGCGAGCGCAAAACGACTTGATGCGGTAGTAAACTTCATCACATTCTCCCCAATGGAAACAAAACCCAATCGGTCGCCGGGTTATCGTTCGCATGTTACTCAACTGGCTGATAAACACAATCACCCTTGAACGATTTACCTGCGGTGTTGCATGAAAGTACCGAATTTCTGACGTGTAGGCACTCTCGGCGTCATAACTGAAAAGCGCCGAAAATGGCCTATCTCACTCGTTTTGAGCCAGAAAAGTGATTAATCCAAAACAATTTCGGCGCACAAATAGCTTTGGTTTATCGCGGCGAGCGTCTCAGCAAAGCTTGTCGAGATTCGGTAGTCTGGCCAGTTTGCGCGAAAGTGTCAGTCGCGTATATAGTTCGCATACTATCTAGTTTTGTTCATCGATCCGCCTGAACGCACTACATTGCAGGACGGGGAAAGCCCCGCCGAAGCCGTCGCAGTCACATAAAAATAAGAGGATATGCCATGAAAACCGATTTCGATATCATTGTAGTAGGCGGCGGCGGAGCCGGCATGACAGCGGCGCTCTTCGCCCACGCGGCAGGCGCTTCGGTGATCATATTGGAAGCCGACAGCAAATTGGGCGGAGCCACCTGGCTGTCGGGGGGCGTCGTCTATGCTGCGGGAACCAGCGTCCAGAAGGCGCAGGGGATAGAGGACACGCCCGCAGCGATGTTCAACTACATCATGACGCTCAACGCGTGGGAAACGCGCCCGGATATCATTCGCACCCTGTCAGATCGTAGCGCGGAAGCCGTGGAGTGGCTGATCTCTCTCGGAGCCGAATATCAGTGGGTCGTTAAATCGGGCGTGGACACCGTGCCACGCGGCCATTGCACAGTCGGTGCGGGCTACACCATCGGCAATCTGCTGAGCAACGAGGTCGGTGCAAAGGGCATAGAAACTGCCCTCAACACGCGCGTCGAGCGATTGCTGGTCGAGGATGGCCGCATCGTCGGCGTCAATGCGGCGGGAATGGACCTGCGCGCCAGTGCCGTCATCGTCACCACTGGCGGCTTTGGCAACAGTCCCGGCATGCGCGCCAAATACTTCCCCTCGGTCGCGCAACATGGCGACATTGTTTATGCAGTGCATAACGACGCACCGTTTATCCTGGGCGATGGCATCAAGCTTGGCGAACAGGTCGGCGCTCAGATCACCGGCCATGACACCGGACTAGTCCTGCCCTCTGCCGGACTGCTTGCCAATTCGGTCGAGGCGTTCCTGCCGCCCTGGTGCATGTTGGTCAACGACGACGGTAGGCGCTTCATGCCGGAAAATGCCCCTTATGCGGTGTCGGGCTATCTCATCAATGCTCAGCCACGCGCCCACGCCTGGGCAATCTTCGACGAGAAAACCATGATGGAAGGAAGCGCCGACAAGCGTTTCTCAGACCCCTATCATACGGGCGAAGTCTCCCAGACTTGGGATGAAGCGCTGATCCGCAAGCACGCCGAAATCGGCAAGATCCGAACGGCGGGATCGCTCGATGAACTGGCGGACCTCATCCATGTCGATCGCCACGCCCTTGCCGCAACGGCAATGCGTTACAACACTGATGCCCGTGCCGGCGTCGATCGCGAATGGGACAAGGTGGCGCCACATTATTTCCCAATCGAAACCCGCCCCTTTTTCGCTGTCGAAGTGCGCGCATCGGTGATCGGCCAGACCAGCGCGGGACTGGATGTCGATCCAGAAACACACGTCCGCGACACGCACGGCGAGGTCATCCCCGGCCTTTACGCGGCGGGTGAAACGGTTGGCTGTATTCAGGGCCATCGCTATTCAGGTGGCGGCATGGGCGTCGGAAATGCCCTGACCTTCGGGCGGATTGCGGGCGAGGTTTCGGCGCGGGAAGTTCTCGCGGAACGTGTCCTCAACCACTAATCCCAGGTCGATCATATCCACAGGAGACAGAAAATGGCGTATAGTGACCGCACGTGGCTCGTCACCGGCACCTCCTCCGGCTTTGGCAAAGCCATCGCACGGGAGGTACTCGATCGGGGTGGACGGGTCATCGCGACGGCCCGCGATCCCGGCAGCGTCGCCGATCTCGTCGCCGAATATGGCGACCGGGTCCTCCCGCTTGCTCTCGACGTGACGGACAAGGCGCAGATTGCAGCGGCTATCGTGCGTTCGGACGCCTTCGGCGGCGTCGATGTTCTGGTGAACAATGCCGGCTACGGCTTCCTGGGAGGGGTCGAGGAAAGCAGCGAAGACGAAATAGCGGATCAGATGGACGTCAACTTCTATGGAGCGCTAAAAATGATCCGCGCTGTATTGCCGGGCCTGCGCGATCGGGCGCGCGGCGGCTACATCGTCAACCTGTCCTCGATCGCAGGCGTCTGCTCTTTTCCCGGCGCAGGATTTTATTCCGCAAGCAAATTCGCGCTGGAGGGCTTGTCAGAGGCGTTGGCCGCAGAGCTTAAAGGTTTTGATATAGGGGTGATGATCGTTGAGCCCGGCTATTTCCGTACCGATTTCTCGGGCCGCTCGATCCGCGTCGCCCGCCATGGACATCCTGCCTATCGAGAACTGGCTGAGAGCCGTGCAGGCCTTGGCGCGATCGACGGCAGCCAGCCGGGCGATCCGGCGCGCGGGGCGCGGGCAATCCTCGACACCATCGACGCGCCCCGCGCGCCGCTCCGTCTGGCGCTGGGACCCGACGCAGTCGAGATTTGTGAACATGCACTGGGCAGGCGGAGGGCCGACCTCGATGGCTGGGCAGAAGTTTCACGCGGAACCGACTTCGTCTGATCTCGCCGCTCGCCGTGCCGATGTAACAAGCGATCCGAGGAGAGAGTGATGGCGGGCTAACGATCGCCACACATGCTCAGCTTTCTTCTTCCAACGATGTTTCCAGACCCCACCGGATCAACCGATTCAGCAGATCGATATAGGCGTCGGTCAACCAGGGCCCGGGCTGATCGGGAATTTCCTGAATGAAAGGACGTAAATCATAGGGACCACAGGCGTGACCGGGGGCCAGATACATGACCTCCCCCCCGCCATGGTTACGGCGTATCAATTGCGGTCGGGAGTTATCGACTAGCCAGGGACCCTCGACATAGCCGGGCGCATGGCCGGTATAACGGGCCTCGAGCAAGACATCGCAAGGTGCACGAAGTTCAAGAATATATGGTTCGTCAACGACCTCGAACGGTATAAAACCGTCGAGGATCGGATGCGCATCGGGGCCACGGACAATCCGGTAGGACTGCTGCGTCAGATGAGAGACGAAGCGTACACCCAGAAGATCCATGAAGTCCGGTCGGAGATCGGGCGTATCGGTCAGGCCGGGTAATATGATGCCCCCAATATCCACTGCGGGAGGCTTGAACTGTGTCAAAGCGGCGGCACCATGGATCGCCAGCCATCGGCCGCCCCGATCCAGAAAATCGCGCAATGCCGCGAGTGACCTCTCATCGGGAAAGACGTTGTTGGTATAGGTGATCAGGAAATCGGTCTCACCCAGTGCAAAGCCATCCCCGTAATCGGCAGCACAGCGAATACGAAGCAGCGGATACTGACCGAGCATGCCGAGCAGGGCCAGTCGTACCCGGTTCATGTCGTGATTTTCGCCGCCGACGATCAATTCGACCTGGGGACGCCTAAATTTTGCCAACGACGTGCTTCCTTGAATTGCGACGACGCAGATTTGCCACTCACCGGGGCTGCCTTGCAAACAGGTGTCGTTCGCTGCCCTACTAGGTTTGAAACCGAAAGAATAACAATATGCTGCTTACCGATGGCACCAAGTCTTATAGTCGTCGGGTTTGTGCCGCCACATTGCCCTGAAAAGTTCGGTCAGCATGTGATGACGATCTTTCCCCGCTTGTCGCGTGCCATCGCACGGGCAAGCGCGTGTTCCGCCTTGGCGAGCGGATGGCTTTCATATCCGGGTGGATCGATCGTGCCATCCGCAGCCTGAGCGAAAAGCGCCCGCCACATCCCGCGGGCACGCGGCATATCGTTTTCGGTCAGGTGGCGGACATCAACGCCGATCAGCGACGCGCTCTTGATCAGCGCGAGGTTGACGGGAAGCCTCGCTATCTCGCCGCCGGCGAAACCGAGCACAAGATGACGACCGCCTTTGGCAAGCGATCGGAAAGCCGGCTCGAGCATCGCGCCCCCCACCGGATCAACAACGAGGTTAAGGCCGGAGGCCGGTAACAGGTTGCGCAGGTTTCCGCGCCAGTTCTCAACCGAATAGTCGACACTGGCGCGCGCGCCCAGCGCCAGCGCCCGCTGACGTTTTTCCGGCGACGAGGCTGCCGCGACGACATGAGCGCCGGCTCGCGCGGCCAGATGAACCGCCGCCGCACCGACACCGCCAGCCGCGCCCAGCACCAGCACTGTCTCTCCGCGTTTCAAACCGCCCCGGTCGAACAACGCATAGTGAGCGGTGAGATAATCGACGATCATCGCCGCCGCCGCACCCGATCCCAGGCGGTCGGGAATTCGGATCAAATCCTTTGCTGCGGCAAGCCCGAACTCGGCGACGCCCCCGCCCAATTGCCATATCGCCACCCGGTCGCCGATGGCAAAACCATCCACGTCCGGACCGATGCTATCGATAGTACCGGCAATTTCGCCGCCGGGGACATATGGCAGCTCGGGCTTGATTTGATATCGGCCGGTAACGATCAGACCGTCGACAAAGCCGAGCGCGGTCGCCTCGACGCGCAATCGCACTTGCCCCCTGGCGGGTTCGGGTATTTCGGCAGTGGCCAGTTTGAACAGATCGGTCCGTCCGAGTTCCTGCCCGACGAGGTGGCGCATTGTCGCGGCGATCACCAGGTCGCGTCCAGCCTCGTCAATCCACGGAACAGGAAACTCTCGCGGAAAGCAGCGCTTCCCCAATCGACCTTCATGTTTGGCAACGTCCTTGCGAGATGTTCGAACGCCGCGCGCCCCTCGATCCGGGCGAGTTCGGCACCGACGCAGAAATGGATGCCGCCGCCGAACGACATATGATCGGCGGCACCCTCCCGACCCACGTCGAACGTGTCGGGATCGGGGAATTTGCGGCTGTCGCGATTGGCGGCCCCGACCAGCGTCAGTACCCGTTGCCCGGCGCTGACCGGATGGCCCGAAATCTCTGTATCGTTGAGCGCGGTGCGATAGGTCGCGACGAGCGAACTTTCATAACGCAGCGCCTCCTCGTTGGTCGAGGCAGCGAGGCCCGCCGGATCGGCGACCAGCCGCGCCCATTGATCGGGATGGCGGTGCAGACGGTAAAGGCCATTGCCGATGATATTGGCGGTGGTCTCGAAACCCGCGCCGAACAGCGCGATGGCAACCGTGGTGGCTTCGTGGATGCTCAGGCCGTCGGGGGTCCGGCTGGTCTCGGCCAAAGCGGTCAGCAAATCGTCGCGCGGATTGACCAGACTGTCTTCGAACTGTGCGTTGAAAAAGGTTTCGAGCTCGTCGATCCGCCGGTTCGCGATGGCCTGCTCCTCCGACGTCAGCATCCGGGCTTCCATCACCACAAAGGCTTCGGGGATGGCGGCGACCAGCTGGCCCATCGCAGGGTGGCGATAATCGATGCCCATCAGCTCGCATATGACCATGACCGGCAGCTTGTAGCAGAATTGGGTGATCAAATCGGCATGGCCATCGGCGATGAAGCTGTCGGTCAGTTCCTGGCAGATTTCGCCGATGCGATCCTGCAGCCCGCGGACGCGCTTGGCCGTGAGCGATTTGGTCACGAGGCCGCGAACGCGGGTGTGCTGCGGCGGATCGAGCATGATGAACGCTTCGGACAGCCAGCGATAACCGCTGTTCGCCATCACGTCATAGTCCGCGCCATAGAACAGCTTCAGATTGGCGACGAAATCTCCGGTGCCGAAATCCTTGCGATTCATCAGCACTTCGCGAACATGATCATAGCGCGAAACCACCCAATAACCGAACTTCGACCAGTGGAACGGATCATTCTCCCTGATCTCGGCAAAGGCCGGATAGGGATCCGGGAACAGTTCAGGCGCGGACGGATCGAAAGGCTGGACGTCGACCAGAGTTGCCATGACACTTCTCCCTTTGGCTGATGCCTGTCCGCGCTCTGTCGGCGCGGTTTCAGGCGGTTTGTTCGATGTCTTCACCAACCCGCGCATCGCTGAAAGTCAGCTCATCGGGATCGGCCTTGCGGGTCATTCGCCAGAAACTGTCGTTACGCCACGGCGTGATCGCAACGACACGACCGCGGGAATTGCGATACCAATTCTCGGTGCCCGGATGGGTCCAGACCAGTTTCTCATGCGCCGCGTCGAGCCGCGACACATAATCGTTATAGACATCCTCACGCACCTCGACCGACGTCGCGCCTTCGGCGATCAGCATCTCGATGATGCGCATCGCATAATGAGCCTGACTCTCGATGTTGCGGATCATGCTGCCGCCATGGCCCGCGCCCACGTTGGGGCCGAGCAGGATGAAGAAGTTCGGAAAACCCGGGACCAGCGTGCCCAGATAGGCCGACGCATTGTCGCCTTCCCAAAACTCACGCAGCACACGGCCTTCGCGACCGATCACGTCATACGATCCAAGCACGTTCGATGCCTGATAACCGGTCGCGAGGATGATGATGTCGGCTTCGACTTGTTGGCCCGAACCGCTGGACAATGTGCTGCCGTGCACCTTGGCCAGCCGCTCCGGGATCAGCTGGACATGGGGTTTGCGCAGCGTTCGATACCAGCCATTGTCGAGCAGCATGCGCTTTGCGAAAGGCGGATAGTCGGGCAGCACCAGCGGCAGCAGGTCCTGCCGATCGCCCAATTCTTCCTGCACATAACGCGTGAAATATTCGCGGTGGCCATCGTTGATCGCATTGACCGCGCGCTTCGGCTCGGGCCAATCCGGGTCGCGGAACAGGGTGCCGTGAACCCGGTCGTTGAACGTCCAGGATAGCCGCTGCTCGACCCAGCCGCGATACAGCGGAAAGGTCTCCATCAGATAGCGCACGCCCTCCGGCACCGGCTTCTTGAACTGCGGGAAAGGTGCGGCCCACTGCTTCGAACGGGCGAAAATCGTCATCGCCCCGACCTGATCGGCAATCGCGGGGACGACCTGCATCGCGGAGGCACCGTTGCCGATCACGGCGACTCGCTTGCCCGCCAGGTCGATATCATCGGGCCAGTTGCTGGTGTGCAGAACCTGTCCGGTGAAGCTCTCAATGCCCTCAATCACCGGAATCTGCGGCATATTGAGGATACCGACAGCGCTGATCACAATGTCGGCAATATATTCACTTTCCGTCCCATCTTCCGCTGCGATGGTGACCTTCCACTGGTTGGTCGCGGCGTTCCACTCGGCGCGCTGTACCTTCACGTTGAAGGTGACATTGTCGTACAGCCCCTTCTCACGCGCGGTATCGAGCAGATATTTTTCGATTTCGGGCTGACCAGGGAAATAGCGTGTCCAGTCGCTCGGTCGATTTGCAAAGGTGTAGGTGAGGTTGGGCGTATCGACGCCACAGCCCGGATAATGGTTTTCGAACCATGTGCCGCCGAACTCGCTGTTCTTCTCGAACAACTGATAGCCGATCCCCAGATTGCGCAACTCCATCGCGGCGCAAATTCCCGATATGCCACCACCGATGATGATCGCCTTCAGCGGCTTGTCGGACTTCGCAGGCGGCGGCGCGGGCGGATCGAGGCGCAGCGACGCGGCGACAACGTCCCCATATTCATCGGGAACGACCTCGCTCATCGACACGCTCAACATCTCGGCAAGTTGCTTGTTGGTCGGACGCGCCAATGCCAGCGGGCATCCATTTAGCCAAGCGACGATCGCACTATAGGCGGCATCGCGAATCTCGCGCTGTAAATCGTCGGCGAGACCGCCAGAATCGTTGTCATCGAGACCACGACCGCGACGTGGCGCATAAGGGCTTTCCAGCCACGTCTTGTGGCCGGTCATCTGAACAAGGCACAGCAGCAGAGCAGGGATATTCGCGTGGTTGACGCCGTCGCGGAGCCTGACGTGATCAACCGTGTCGATGCGGTTCCCGGGTTCCGTGATGTTCTGTGCCGTCATGTCTCTCCTCACGCAGCCCAAATAACTGCCTTTCAACTTCTGGCCGATGGAAATGACCGAAGCGCTGGTGATACTATCGATAAACAATATCTACTGATCAGTATACCGAGTCAATCAAAGATGTCGGGATACGCTAATCTCACACGCCTCGGACATCCCTATACGTGGCGATATCCCTCGGTTATCTCCTGGTGGCACCGGGCGCGCTGCCCGCAGGGAAATGCCGCAGCTTCCAGCCGCGCGCGGCGATCTGGCGCAGTTCAGCAAGGTTCCGGATCACCAGCTGGTTGCGATGCGTAGCGACCAACCCCGCCTTACGAAATTGTCCCAATATGCGGTTCACCGACTGGCGGGTGCCCCCGACCATCAACGACAATTCGGTCTGGGTAATCTCGCGCGAGAAGCCGTGGCCGCCCTCGACGGGCACGCCGAACGTGTCGATAGCCTCGACGATCCGCTGTGCCAGCCGGCACGATAGTTCGTCGAACGCGAACCCCGCGAAATAATCGCTGAGCAGCCGCATGTGGCGCGACAACAGCCGCAGCAATGCGTCGTTTATCGAGGGATGCATCAGGCGGAGTTCGTCGATCGTCTTGCGGCCATATACTTCAACCTCCACATCCTCAAAGGCTTCGGCGGTCTGCGGCCGGGGTTCGCCGTCGACAACGGTACTGGTACCGAAACAGTCGCCGGGCTCGAACAACTGATACAGAAGCTCGCGCCCGTCGCGCTGCATGACCGACAACCGAACGAGCCCGGTGCGGATACGGAACATCTCATCTCCAATCTCGCCCTGACCGTAGATCAGTCCTCGTGCAGGCACGTGTCGCAGCCGCACCCGCTCGGACAGTGCGGTCAGCGCATCCGGCGTCAACCACTGGGTGAAATCGAAGGCGGTGGGGGGCGACTGCGCCACGGTTATCAGGCGACCAGACTGCGGTCGATCGAGGCGCAGTCGGGCGCGCCAAGGAGGATCATCGTTCGTTCCAGTTCATCGCGCAGGATCGCAAGCGAAAGGGTGACACCCGCCTCCCCGCCCGCCGCCAACCCATAAAGATAGCTGCGCCCGATCGACACGGCGTCTGCGCCCAGCGCAAGCGCTTTGGCAATGTGCTCACCGCGCCGGATTCCACCGTCGCAGATGATCGTTCCGCGGCCCTTCAGTGCGTCGGCAACCGCAGGAATGGCGTTTATCGGTGCGCAGGCAGTGCCAAGCTGGCGCGCGCCGTGGTTCGAAACCATGATCGTATCGGCACCACTTCCGACCGCACGGTCGGCATCGTCAGCTCGAACGATGCCCTTGATCGCAAGCGGCCCGCCCCATTTATGCGCGAGCCATTCGACGTCTTTCCAGCCCAGCGAACGGTCGAACTGACTTCCGACGTAATCGGCCAGCGTCGTGGGTCCAGCCGCCATCGCCGCGACCCGGTGCGCAACGTTGACGAAGTCGAACTTGCGCCCGAAAAGAGCCGGGAGCGACCACCAGGGCTTGGCCGCATAGCTCAAAAAACTTTGCGGCGTCAGCCGGGGCGGCAGGCCGAAGCGGTTGACGATATCGCGTTCGCGCTTGCCCGCGACCAGCGTATCGACGGTCAGCACCAGCCCATCGTAACCCGCCACACGCGCGCGTTCGATAAACTCTTCGGTGAGGCCGCGGTCCTTGAAGATGTAGATCTGGAACAGCTTCGGTGCGCTGGTCTGAGACGACATATCCTCGATCGTCGTCGTGCCAAGCGTTGACAGGCAATAGGGCAGTTCGGCCGCACTTGCCGCACGTGCGACGGCAAGCTCGGCATCGGGATGGAACAGTCGCGTCAGACCGGTCGGCGCCAGCATGAGCGGCATTGAGATGCGGCGGCCAAACAGTGTCGTTGTCAGGTCGAGCGCGGACACATCGACCAGTGTGCGAGGCATCAAGCGAAGATCGTCAAAGGCGGAAATCGATTCGCGTAGCGCGATCTCATCCTCGGAACCGCCATCGATATAATCAAACACGGGGCCCGGCAGTCGGCCAATCGCATGGTCACGCAGGGCGGCGACGTTGTGACAGCGTGCGAGCTTCATGGTCGCTTCCTCCGTTTCCTGCTTTTGTCTTCACCCTAATCGGGCAACCGTGCTTCTGCTGTCACATATGCGACACTCTTTCTCGCTGTACGATGATATGTCCGTCTTACAAGTATGGGATGGGTGCAATGATCACGCTCGACGACAAATGGGACTGCGTCTCCGGTCGAATTTTGCTCAACGGAACACAGGCGATTGCGCGGGTGCTGCTCGCGCAGGCTTGGCTCGACGAGCGCGCAGGTCTGAAAACCGCAGGCTATGTCTCGGGCTATCGCGGTTCGCCGCTGGGCAATGTCGATAACACACTCTGGTCAATCGGCAGCCGGCTCGAGGCATCACACATCCACTTCCAGCCCGGCGTCAACGAGGATCTTGCCGCTACCGCCGTCGCAGGGTCTCAGCAGATCGATCAGGTCCCCGGCGCGCGTTTCGACGGGGTGTTTGCGGCGTGGTACGGCAAGGGCCCGGGCGTGGACCGTTCGCTGGACGCTTTTCGCCACGGAAATTATGCCGGTGCGCATGCCAAGGGCGGCGTCGTGCTGTTTTACGGCGACGACCATGCCGGCAAATCCTCGACCGTCGCCTTTCAAAGCGAGCAGGCGGTGTCGGCCTGCATGGTGCCGGTCTTCTACCCCGCCAATGTCGGCGAGATCGTCGAATATGGTCTCCACGCCTATGCCCTGTCGCGGCACAGCGGGTCGTGGGTTGCGATCAAATGCGTGAACGAGGTGGTTGAACAAACCGCGACGATCGACATCGACCTGCCCGATTTTGCGCCTGTCTTGCCAGCGATCACCACGGTTCCGCCTGAAGGGCTGCATGCGGCGGTTCGCCCGTTCAACCCGTTACGCGCAGAACAGATCGTCATCGAGAACCGCTTCCCCGCGATCATTCCCTATGTCCGCGCCAACCGGATCGATCGCGCGATTTTCCGCGCCGAACAACCAAGGGTCGCGATTGCTACCGCTGGCAAAAGCTATGGCGACGTGCGTCAGGCACTCGACCTCCTTGGCCTCGACGAGCAAGAAGCCGCCAGCCTCGGCCTGTCGCTGTACAAGGTTGGCTGCATCTGGCCGCTCGACGGCGAATCACTCGCCGACTTTGCGCGCGGCCATGAAACGCTGTTCGTCATCGAAGAGAAAAAAAGCTTCATCGAGCTTCAGGTTGCGACCGCGCTGGTCAACGATCGCGCGGCTCCGCAACTGATCGGCAAAAAGGATATCGACGGCAATCCGCTGCTATCCTCGACACTGCAGCTGGAACCCGCCGACCTCGCCCGCATCATCGCACGGCTGCTTGGCATCGAGGAACGGGCTCCGCTATCGGTCGACAGGGTCAGCACCAATAGTGATGCCAGCCGCACCCCCTATTTCTGTTCGGGCTGTCCGCATAGTCGCTCCACCCGCATCCCCGAGGGGAGCCTGAGCATGACCGGCATCGGCTGCCACACAATGGCGAATTTCGTTCGTCCCGATGTGGCGATGCTGCCGACACAAATGGGGGGCGAAGGCGCAAACTGGCTGGGCCTCGCGCCGTTCACCGACATGCCCCATATTTTCCAGAATATGGGTGACGGCACCTATTATCATTCGGGCCTGCTCGCGATCCGGGCTGCGGTCGCTGCAAACGTCAACATTACCTACAAGATACTCTATAACGATGCCGTTGCGATGACCGGTGGACAGCCGGTCGACGGGCCGATCTCGGTTTTCGAAATTGCCCAGCAGGTCCGGCATGAAGGCGTGGGCGAGATCGTCCTGCTCAGCGACAATCCCGGCCAATATGGCAAGGGCGAAGGACTGCCCGCCGGTGTCACGATCGGCCACCGCGACGAACTCGACACCGTGCAGAGGCACCTGCGCGAAATGTCGGGCTGTTCGGTGCTGATCTACGAACAGACCTGCGCCGCAGAGAAGCGCCGCCGCCGCAAGCGCGGTACGATGGTCGATTCGGTGAAGCGGCTGTTTATAGCCGAGGAGGTCTGCGAAGGCTGCGGCGACTGTTCGGTCCAGTCGACCTGCGTCAGCATCGTGCCTAAAGACACCCCACTCGGCACCAAGCGCGCGATCGACCAGTCGAGCTGCAACAAGGATTATAGCTGCGCCAACGGTTTCTGCCCGTCCTTCATCACGGTAAAGGGCGCAGGCCTGCGCAAGGCGAAAACGACGACGTTCGACGACAGCCTGTTCGCCGACCTGCCAGAGCCAATAGTGTTGGGCGGCAGCATCAACATGATGGTCGCGGGAATCGGCGGCACCGGTGTCATCACCGTCGGCGCGATCCTGAGCATGGCCGCGCATATCGACGGACTTGCCGCGTCTGCTTTCGACATGACGGGTCTCGCTCAAAAGAACGGTGCGGTGTTCAGCCATTTGCGCTTTGCCGCCAGCGTGGGCGACCTGCACAGCCAGAAGCTCGGCGAAGGTGAAGCCGATCTGATGCTCGCGTTCGACCTGGTTGCTGCCCTGTCGGCCGATGCGGTCAGGTCGCTCGGTAATGGCCGGACCCGCGTCATCGCCAACACCGAAGTGGTTCCAACCTCCGCTTTCCAGTTCAACCGCGATTTTCGACTGGAGCCCGAAGTGCTGCTGGCACGGCTGCGCAAGGCGGTCGGTTCAGATGCGATCCACATCCTCGATGCGGCAGGCATGGCGACACGACTGATGGGCGACAGCGTTGCCGCGAATATGATCGTCGTCGGCCACGCCGCGCAGGCGGGGCTGCTGCCGGTTTCGGTTGCGGCGATCGAGCAGGCGATCACGCTGAACCGCGTGGCGGTGCCGCTCAATCTACGGGCTTTCCGGCTGGGACGACTGTCGGCTTTTGCGCCCGACCGGATCGCGGTCAGTGCCGCGCCCCCGGTGCCATTGCCCGAGACGCTGGACGAGATCGTGGCCTTCCGCACTCGCCACCTGACAGACTATCAGGATGCGGCACTGGCAGAACAGTATCGCGCTGTCGTCGCTGGCATCGCCGGCGCGGAAACTGCGGTCGTGCCGGGTTCAGAGCGGCTGGCGAGGATTGTTGCACGGAATCTGGGTTCACTGCTGGCGATCAAGGACGAATATGAAGTCGCGCGGCTGCTCACCCTGCCCGCCTTACATGAGCGGCTTAAGACCCGCTTCGCCGATGGTGCCAAATTGAGCTTCAACCTCGCGCCGCCGATGCTTGGTGGCACCGGCCCCGATGGCCGCCCGCGCAAGCGTGAATTCCCAGCGTGGGCCGTTCTGCCGCTGTTTCGTGTACTCAAGGGACTGAAGGGGCTGCGCGGGACGATGGTCGATCCTTTTGGCCATTCCGGGGAAAGAAAGGCCGAACGTGCGCTGGCCAGCGACTATGCCGCACTCGTCGATCGTATCGCAACGCGCCTGAGCCCGGCAACGATCGATGCCGCCGCAATCGCGCTCGATCTTGTCAGCGGGGTACGCGGCTTTGGCCCGGTCAAGATGGCGGCGATGGCCGACTACGGGCCGCGCCTTGCTGCAGCGGAAGCGGTCTTTGACGGGGAGATCGTTGCCTCCCATGATCAGGGCGTGCTGGCATGAAAACCACCAACCCGGTCTTCAATGCCAACATGCTCAAGCTGGGCGTGTTCTGCATGAACACCATGCCCGCGCTCACCACCGCACCGGAGCAGTTTAAGCCGATCTGGGACGATTGCGTCCGGCTGGCACAGATGGCCGACGATGCAGGCCTCGAAGCCTTTGTTCCGATCGCCCGGTGGAAGGGCTATATCGACGACGCCTTCGGCCATGCGTCGAACTATGTGCTCGAACCGTTCACTTTCGCAGCCGGGATTGCCCAAGCGACGCGTAACATCGCCGTCTTCGCCACCACGCACGCGCCGACGGTGCACCCGCTGATCGTTGCCAAGCAGGCCGCGACGATCGACGTCATTTCGGGGGGGCGCTTCGCGATGAACGTCGTCGGCGGCTGGAACCGCCGCGAGTTCGACATGTTCGGAATCGAGATGCTCGATCATTCGGCGCGCTACGTCTATCTCGCCGAATGGCTGGACACGATCCGCAAGCTTTGGGCCGCGACCGGCGAGATCGATATCGACAGCGGTCATTTCTCGATGAAGGGCGCGTTGTCGCGCCCGCAGCCGGTTCGCAAGCAAGTGCCGATCATGAACGCGGGCTTCTCAGCTACCGGCATGCGCTTTGCGGCGGGTAACAGCGACATCGGCCTGATCGGCCTGTTTGGGCAAAGCGAGCCAGACTGGGCCGAGCAGATCGGCAAATACAAGGCGCTCGCCCAGGACGAATTCGGCAAGCAAATTCAGGTCTGGACCAACGCCCCGACGATCCTGCGCGACACCGATGCCGAGGCGCAGGAACTTTACCGCCATTATTGTGAGGACGTGCCCGATCAACCCGCCATCGACAGTTTCGTCACGACTCTCGCCCGCGAGAACAATGTTCCCGAAGGGAGCGACCAGTTGAAATTCCTCCGCCGGAATGCGGTGCTGGGATCGGGCTTCCCGCTGATCGGATCCCCCCAATCCGTCGCCAACAAGCTGCTCGCGCTATCAGCAGCCGGACTTGGCGGCGTGATCATGAGCTATGTGGACTATTTCGATGGGCTGGGCCGCTTCAATCGCGACGTGCTGCCAATCCTGAAGGCGGCAGGCGTGCGCGGCTGACTTTAACCCGCGAAGACTTCTCGGCGGACCCGCAGGCCGGCTTTCTCGCGATCCCATGTATCCGCAGTGACCGCCTGCAGGCGAAGATCGGTCTTCAGCACCTTGGCTGATGGTGTCTTGGGCAGCTCGTCCATGATCCGGATGTACCGGGGGACCATAAAATAAGGCATGGTCCCCATGAGGAAGGTCGCCAACTCCTCATGGTTGATAGTCTTGCCCGGAACCGGTGCCACCACCACCATCACCTCGTCCTCGGAGAACTCGCTCGGCACTGCGATGGCGGCGCATTCGCGGACGTCGGGATGGGCGCAAACCTCGACCTCGACTTCGAAGGACGAGATATTCTCACCCCGGCGACGGATCGCGTCCTTCACCCGATCGACGAAATAATAATAACCGTCCTCGTCGCACCGGAACGCATCGCCCGTATGGAACCAACCATTGGCCCAAGCCTTGGCGGTCGCCTCCGGATCGCGATTATAGCCGCTGTTCATTGCAAATGGCCGGTCGCAGCGGACCAGCATCTCGCCAATAGAACCGACAGGAACTTCGCAATCATTCGCGTCCACCAGACGGACTTCGGCCCCCGGTCGGACCTTGCCACAGGTGCCGCGCTTCGTGGGGTTGGCTTCCGACACGATCGGCGACGAAATTTCGGTCATGTTGAAGATCGTGTAGATGTCGATGCCGAAACGCTCGGCAAATGCCGGCGCGACTTCGGTAAGCGGCACCATGAAGGCCGTGCGCACACTGTGGTTGCGATCTTCCGGAGAGGCTGGCCGCTTCATCAGGAAGGTGGCCATCACGCCGAGCAGGAATACCATGGTCGACTGCGTTTTCCGGGCGATGTGCCAGAATTGTTCGGTCGAAAAGGACTCGATGAGCGCGACGGACGCGCCGCGCGCCAGCATCACAAAGGGCGGTCCCATGCCACCGATATGAAAAATCGGGGCGACGCACATATAGCGATCGTCCTCTCCCACCATCGGCCAGGATTCGGGGCCGGCATTGCTGAACATATGCAAATAGGAGGACAGCACCCCCTTCGACGGCCCGGTCGTGCCCGAAGTGTAGATAATCGACTGGATGTCCCAAGGCTCGATGGGACGACCGAGCGGCTCGACGCTGTCGCCCGCCAGATCGTCGAACCGGCTGACCGGCATGCCAAGGTCCGGCACCGCGCCGCTCGTCGTGACCACGAGCTGCTCGATCTCCGCCAGTTCGGCCTCGGCCAGACGCGGGGCGAGATCGGGGTGAACGATCATCAGCTTTGCGCCGGAATTCCGGACGACATGTGCGAGCAGATTGCCGCGATAGGCAGTGTTGAACGGCACGAACACCGCGCCAAGATAATTGATCGCATAAAAGGCGAGCAGACCATCACGACCGCTGGGAATGAACGCCGCGACAAAATCGCCCTGCTTGACGCCCAGCTTCTGCAGTCCCGCCGCCTTTGCGATCACACGGCGGCGCAGTTCGGTGAAACTCCACTCCTCGCCATCCTCAAAGATAACGTGCGTTTTGTCAGGCCGCTCGGTCGCCCAGCGGTCAATAAGATAATGCAGCACGCACGCATTGCGGTTCGGAATGCGCGGATCGGTGAAATCGCGCGGGCTACTTTCAGTGACAATCACATTTAATCTCCTTTGCCCTTTTCAGGGAAGGCGTGACGCAGTGGTTCAGTTGATACCGATGAGCCGCAGGCAGGCGGTGACGGCCTGATCCACGACTTCTTTTCCGGAGCGTTTGCCGCCTGGCCGAAAACAATATGTTATCCAGCTCAACAGGCCGCCGATCCAGATCGACATCGAAGCCGCATCCGCCGCCGTGACATAGCCATCCCGCACGCAATCCTCGATCAGTCGTCCGATGCGCAGGTCGAATTCATGACGCAAACGCAGTATGCGTTGCGCGTCGGTCCGCTCCAGATTCATCATCTCACGCTGGTAAACCAGCAAATCTTCGTGCCGGGCGACGATGATTTCGGCTGCTTCGCGCAACGAGGCGACGAGCAGATCAAGCGAATTGAGTTCTGTTTCCGCGATCCGATCCAGCGCGGCCAGCGATTCCTGCACGCCTATTTCGCAGATCGCGCTGAGGATCGCGCTCTTGCCCTTGAAGTAGGTATAAAGGAATGGCTTGGTCGCGCTCAGGCGATCGGCCAGCATTTCCAGCGTGGCCGCCTCATAACCCCGCTCGCAAAATAGCGCACTCGCTTCCTCGAGGATACGCGCTCTCTTGAACGCCACGACGCCTGGCTTGATTTCCCGACCCGTTGGGGGGGAAGCAGGCTGGCGCTTGGCAATGGCGACAACAGGGTTGATCATGCCGCCCTTCTTAATATCTCCAGAATATCCGCTGGTGATCGAACCGGTCGTGGATTGGTCCTCCCCCATATATCAAGCATGGTATATTCCGCTACCTTTTGAAACTGATCCTCTTGGACCCCGACCTCCTTGAGCGAACGTGGCATGCCAAGTCCACGGATGAACGCATCGAGACTGTCCGACGCGGTCTCGTGGGTGTTGCCCAGACATGCGTTGATGCGAACCTGGGGGCCAGAGTCATACTCGGCATTCCACGCCAGCACCGATGGCGACATAACGCAGGAACAATAACCGTGCGGCACGTTACAAGTACCGCCCAGAATATGTCCGATCGCGTGGCTGGCACCCATCGGAACGCCACCGATGATTGAGATCATCGACTGCCATGCGCCGACCTGACATTTGAGGCGGCCCTCGATGTCCCTGGGGTCCGCCTTAGAACGGGACAGCCCCTCGACCAAAAGCCGCAACGCACTGTCGGCAAGGCCGTTGGCGAAGTCGTTCGACTTGTCCGACGCCATTGTCTCGACCGCATGATCGACCGAGCGGACGCCGGTCGACAGCCACAACCAGTCGGGCGTGTAAACGGTGAGCGCCGGATCGAGCACAACCATGATCGGCGCCATCGACCGGTGCTCGTATCCCTGTTTGTGCATCGTCACTTCGTCGGTCGAACCCGACAGCGCGTTGAACTCGCCGCCGGACAGCGTGGTCGGCACACAGACCACCCTGACGTCGGGTCCGACCGTGATCGGATTGATAACCTGCCCGTCCTCGGTGACAAAGGTACGCAGCGGCTCGAAATCCTCGATCGTGCGCACATCGTGCTTGAGCAGCAGCGCTACGATCTTGCCCGCATCGGTGACCGATCCACCGCCGATTGTGACGATCAGGTCGGCACCGACTTCACGCGCAAAATTCGTGGCGGCCATCACGTCCGACCGGGGAGCATGCGACGCTATGCCGCTGTGCGTTCCCGCGTGCCGATCGCCGAGCGCCTGCTCGATTTTGCTGATCTCGTCCGTGGACTCGCGCATTGTGGTCGACACCAACAGGAAAACCCTGCGCGCACCCATCATCTCTGCTTGTTCGGCTATCACATCTCGCGCCGGGCGGCCCATCGTTACCCGCTCGGTCGTGGTAAAGGTCATCTGGCTTTCTGCGATGTTACCCACGACAGTCTCCTGCATCCCATTTTATCCTTGTAACCGGTACCGAGCAACAGTGCCACAGCACCAATCTACTGTACAGTATAATTTCAGACCATGAGTTTGAAAGATAATGCGATCTGCTTGACGACCCAATTACCGGCAGGTAGGTCAATAGGGAGATGCTCTGCTCTCCGCCCAGCAGTGTGCGACCGTAAAGGCGTCATCGACACGGGCGGGCTACGGGAAGACGTCGAAGCTGGGAGTTGAAGATAGATGAGCCGACAACCGATCCTGTCGGGCCTGATGCAGCAAAATGCACTGACGGTGGACCAGTTTCTATCATTCGCCGCACAATGGCATCGCGATACCGAAGTCGTGGCCCGGCAAGTCGGTGGCTCCTCCGAACGCTCCACTTATGGCGAGATCGCCTCTCGTGCACGGCTGCTTTCGGGGGCACTCCTTGCAAATGGTATCCAGCCGGGCGATCGCGTCGCGACCCTGGCGATGAATCACATCCGCCATATTGAAGCCTGGTACGGCATCATGGGCATCGGTGCGGTCTGCCACACGGTTAATCCCCGGCTGTTCGACGAGCAGATTATTTATATCATCAACCATGCGGGGGACCGTATATTGATGGCCGACGCCACCTTCCTGCCGCTGGTGGCACGAATTCTGCCGCACTGCCCGACAATCGAACGCATTCTGGTCATTCCCGACGGTTCGCCCGAGACAGCAGCGTTCGCAACCACCGACTATGACCAATTTCTCGTCTCGGCAGGCGACACACAGGCACCATGGGGCGACTTTGACGAATCGACGGCCTGCGGTTTGTGCTACACGTCTGGAACAACTGGCGATCCGAAAGGGGTGCTTTATTCGCACCGGTCCAACTATCTCCATGCACTCGCCACGCTGCAGCACGATTTCCTTAACTTTTCGGCACAGGACGTGATCCTGCCAGCGGTCCCGATGTTCCATGCCAACGCCTGGGGCATCGCCTTCTCCGCACCTGCCGCCGGATCGAAGCTCGCTCTCCCCGGTGCTCGCCTCGACGGCGCATCGTTGCACCGGCTGATCGAGGAGGAGGGCGTGACTTTCGCGGCAGGCGTACCGACCTTGTGGCAGGGGCTGCTCCAGCATCTCGAAAAGACCGGCGGCACGCTCGCCACCGTCAAGCGTATTCTGATCGGTGGATCCGCCTGCCCGCCCGCACTGATGCGCGCGCTTGAGGACGATTATGGCGTGGAGGTGCTTCATGCCTGGGGCATGACCGAAACGTCGCCTGTAGCCACCAGCAACGCGCCAACGCGATCGACCCTGTCCTTGCCTCGCGAGGCCCGCAATGCACAGGCGCTCAAACAGGGTCGCCCGATGTTTGGGCTGGGACTCGCGCTCAAGGATGAAGACGGCGGCATCCTGCCACATGATGGAAGGACACCCGGCCATCTCTTGATCCGCGGCGAAACCGCGGCCTCCGGCTATTTCAAGGGAGCGGCCAGCATCGTCGATAAGGACGGCTGGTTCGACACCGGTGATATCGCGACGATCGACACCCACGGCTTCGTCCAGATCACCGACCGGGCGAAGGATTTGATTAAATCGGGCGGCGAATGGATTTCGTCGATCGAGATCGAGAATGCCATGATGAGCCACCCCAAGATCGCGGTCGCGGCGGTGGTCGGCATGCCGCACGACCGTTGGGGCGAACGGCCACTGCTCATCGTCCAGCTGAAAATGGGAGAGTCGGCAGAGGCTGACGAGATGCTGAGCCATCTGCAGGACAAGATCGCCAAATGGTGGATGCCCGACGTGGTTCGCTTCGTCGATGCAATCCCTCTGGCTGCCACCGGCAAGATCGACAAGAAAGTGATCCGTGCGACGATGGTCGGGGCGGCGGCGTGAGTGGTCCCCTGATCGGCCTCCGGATCGTTGAATTCGCCGGCCTTGGCCCGACCCCGTTCGCCTGCATGATGCTGGCCGACATGGGTGCAGAGGTGCTGCGCATCGAACGGCTGGGTGCCGACAATTTCGGCGGCGGCGATGAACGACATAATTATCTCAATCGCAGCCGCGCCTCGATCGCGCTCGATCTGAAATCCCCCACCGGGGTCACGCTTGCCCGCGACCTGATCGATCGTGCGGACGTCGTCATAGAAGGGTTCCGCCCGGGCGTGATGGAACGGCTGGGCCTCGGGCCTGAGCCGGTGATGAAGGCGAATGAACGGCTGATCTATGCGCGCATGACCGGATGGGGTCAGGACGGGCCGCAGGCGAACAAGGCCGGGCACGATATCAACTATCTGTCGATGACCGGCGCGCTGTACCTGATGGGTCCGTTCGACGGCCCGCCAATGCCGCCGATCAACCTCGTCGCGAATTACGGCGGCGGCGGTATGTTAATGGTCACAGGCGTCCTTGCAGCTCTTGTCGAGCGTGGCATCAGCGGACGCGGCCAGCTGGTCGATGCAACGATGATCGACGGTGCATCGCAGATGATCACCCAGATTTATTCCTGGGAGCAAATGGGCCGCTGGCGACCGGGCCGGGGCGGCAATGTGCTCGACGGCAGCGCCTATTTCTACCGCTGTTACGAATGCAGCGACGGCAAGTTCGTCGCCGTGGGTGCGCTCGAACCGCAATTCCACGACAATTTTCTGATGGGCCTAGGGATCGACCCTACAGGCTATGGCGACCACCTCGATCCCACGTCATGGGCCGAGCGGGCGACCGCCATCGCCGCGATCATGCTTACGCGTAGCCGTGCCGAATGGGCGGAGGTCTATAAGGCGGTGGACGCCTGCCTGACCCCGGTCTTGAGCCCGGAAGAGGCAGTGACCGATCCGGCCAACATCGCCCGGCACGTCCATGTCGAGATCGACGGTGCCGTTCAACCCGCACCCGCGCCACGGTTCGGTCGCACACGGTCAGAGATATCGAGCGGGCCGCCGCTGCCCGGCGAACGCGGTGCCGATCGCCTGCGCGACTGGGGCATGGATGCGGGGCTGATCGACCGTCTGGTCGGTGAGAACAAGCTGCGCGCGGCCTGATCAGCTCTTAACGCTTGGCGACAGGATCGGGCGAAAGCCCGTGCCTTCGCGCGCCACCCGGACGAGGTGGTCGCCACCGAAATGCGCTGGGATCAACAGGGCTTCGCGATCGGCAGCCTGACTCAGCACGCGGCGGCGGGTTTCGCGCGCCTGTTCGGGATGCTCGCAGAAGATGCTGTTCCATTCGGGTTCGTAGATTTGCGCGGGATGATGGACGATATCGCCGCAGAACATTGCGTTGGCGCCGTCCGAGCTGACATGCATCACCATCGAACCGGGCGTGTGGCCGGGATGCGCATTGAGCGTGATATGCGGCGCAACCTCGAAGCCGTCATCGGCCCATTCGGCGCGTCCAGCCTCCAGAATGGGCCGAACGCTGTCCTCGAACATGCCGGCATTTACGATTGTCCCGATCTCGCCCGGCCCCGGCCCCGCGATCAGCGGATCCCAATACTCCCGATCGCCGACCGGCAGGATATAGCGCGCGTTTCGGAATGTCGGTTCCCATTTTCCGTCCACCAGCCGCGTATTCCAGCCGACATGATCGACATGGATGTGCGAGCAGACGACGATATCGATATCCTCGGGCTGGAAACCCGCGCGGCCAAGATTGCCGAGGAAGTCGGTCTGCAAATTACCGAAGATCGGCAGGTTGGGCCGATCCTTGTCGTTACCTGCGCCGGTGTCGAACAGAATCCGCTGGGTGCCGGTATCGAGCACCCAGCTCTGGAGAAAGGCAAACAGCTTGCCCTCGCCCGGGTCGTAAAAGTCGGGCACGAACTCCTGCTCATGCGGATCCCACCCCTCTGGCGTGAATCCCGAAAAGAGTTCGCCCGGAGAAGAAAATGTTCCACGCCATTCTTCGATGCGGTGAACCCGGACATCGCCAATGTTGAAGCGATCCATCTTATCTCCCGGCAAAAGGGACGGTCAGGTCAGCTTCAGAAGTTGAAGCCGACCGTCGCGCCATAGGTGCGCGGCGGCATCACGGATCCGACGCGTGGGTAAGCATAGGTCGCGGCCGCAACGATGTTATTGGCGATCACGAACTTGTCGGTCAGGTTCTTGACCCAGGCACCAACCGTGAAACGATCGTCCCGAGCGTGGAAGGTCACGCCCGCATTGGCCAGCAAATAGGACTTCTGCTCGGCATCGCGGTTGTTGAATTCGCTGAAGAAAACCATCGATTGCCACTTGGCGTCTCCGTTGATCGTAACCTTGCTGTCGCCGATGGGAATGTCCCAAGCAAAACCAGCCCCGAATGAATATTTCGGCGCATTGGGAAGGCGTTTGCCACTCAGGTCGACCAGACCAGGGTCTGTTGGGCAGGGAGCGTAGGAGATGCCTGGACGTGCCGGAAAGCCCGCGCCGTAATATGCGTTGCAGAATTTCTTGAACTTGGCGTTCAGGTACGAAGCATTGGCGTTGATCGAGAAGGTCGGAGTGACCTTGCCCTCGAGTTCGAGCTCGCCACCGAAGTTGCGGGCGGATGCGGCGTTGATCGTCTGAACGATGCTGTTCGAATTGACAAAACTGACCTGCAAATTGGTGTAATCATAATAGAATGCAGCGCCGCTGAACAATATGCGGTTGTCGAACAGCTTTTGCTTGAACCCCGCTTCGTAACTCCACACCGTTTCCGGGTTGACCGCCGCGTCGGTGCTTCCGACGTTGATCACGCCCGACTTGAAGCCCTTGGTAACGCTTGCGTAGACCATCGTCGTGTCGGTCGGGCGATACTCGATGAGTGCCTTCGGCGTGATCGACGACCAGCCCTTAGACACGTTGGTCGGGATGTTGATGCCGATCGCATCGAAACGGAAATAGCCGACACCCTTGCGATGTTCGTAATTGTAACGCGCACCGGCAGTCAACTTGACCGTCGATGTCACATCGAAAGCGCCCTGAAGATAGGCACCATAGGCGTCGATTTTCACTTGGCCATTTTGCTCGTACGCGCCGCTGTCGAAGGTGTTGGCGGGGAGGCCGAATAATACGCCCAGGTTGGTAGTGGGTACCAGCACCTGACCGTCGAGTTTCTCATGGAAGTACATCGCGCCGCCGAGCAGGGTGAAGCCGTTGCCCTGGTAGTTGACGGTGACTTCCTGGCTCGCCGAGCGGCTCTTTTCGACATAATTATTCTGGCCGGCGAGGTTCACCTGCGAAGAATCGAGGTCATCGCGCTGGAAGCGATCGAACGAGCGATAGGCAGTGATAGTCTTGATCGAGGCGGCACCCAGATCGAAGTCGAGCGTGCCGGTGGCGCCATAACCCTTGCGGCGGTTGATCGCCTCCTGGTCGGAATAGGTGTTGCGCAGGTCGGGCTTCTGGCCGATCGAATTATAATAACCGAAGATCGTTTGGCCGCCGAGCGCGGTGTGCGGCAGGCTGCTTTCAGGTACGACCGACGGCCCGAAATAATGGAAAGCGTAATTATTGTCATCTTCGTGGAAGTGATCGAGGACGACGGTCGCCTTGATGGTGTCGCTCAGTTTGCCGATGACCGTGGCGCGCAGTGAATAGGCATCGCGATTGTCCACATCCGCGCCGGTGAACAAATTTTTGCCGTAGCCGTCGCGCTTTTCGTATTTGCCGGCGATGCGGACCAGCAGCCGGTCGTTGCCGGTGACGCTGCCACCGATGGCACCTTCAAGGATCTTGGCGTTATAATTGCCATAGGTCGCACGGATATAGCCCTGCAGTTCTTCGGTCGGCTTTGCAGTGACCATGTTGATCGCGCCCGCCGTGGCACCCCGTCCGTAGAGGATCGACTGGGGGCCGCGAAGCACTTCGATTTGTTCGAGATCGAAGAAGCCGCTGAGCTGTTGCGCCGGACGTGGCAGGAGAGCGGCGTTCTGGAGAAAGGCAACCGCGCCTTCGCCTCCGATATCGAAATTGTTAAGCCCGACTCCGCGGATGAAGGTGCGGTTGACGCCGAACTGGTCACCAATCGAGACGTTGGGGACGACGACCTGAAGATCGCCGATATTCTGAATGCCGCCCGGGCCGATATCGTCGCCCTTGATCGCCGTAACGGCAGCGGCAACGCGGCTCAGTGGAGTGTTCGTCCGCGTCGCCGTGACGATGATGTCCATGGAATCGGCGGAATCGGTCGCAGCTTGCGGCGAGGCGGCCGCCTGCGCAGTCGCATTGGTCGGTGCCAGGATCAGCACGGCCAACGTGGCGTGACAAAAATACTGAAGGCGAATTTTCATTGGTACTCCCCTAACGATTGCGCCGCGTCTCGCCGCAGCTTGCTTTTATACTCATGGGTATATCTAGCATTCTATTGGTAATCAAGGGACTATTAGGATGGCTTGCACTCAACCCCGCAACACTGGAGACACGCTTGCGGGCGGCATCGATCGAGTGCGGATTGGTGTCAGGTTGCCGGGTGCGCCCAGACCTTCATCCCGCTCCAGATTTCGGAGGTCGCTCCGACGTCGGATCGAGCTGGCGTGGTCGGGCCGTGCTCCGGGGACAATACGATTAGTAATTCGAGGTATTGCGCAGCGGCATCGATGGCAACGCCGGCCACAGTCCGATGTCGTCGGATCAGGTCCGTTGCCCATGCGTCTTTGACACTGACTGCGTCGTAGGGAACTCGACAGGCACACGATGCCGTCGAGCGACAAAGCACTGGAAATCACGGGACGCAAATCAAATTACGCCCCTTATCTCACGTGTCTGCTCATCGGCGGGGTGTGCGTGACGCCTTCCATATCAATGGACTTCAGATCACGTCCATTGATGGCCGGAAATGACGCGACTCTGTCCTATCTCCAACCGATACAAACCGCGCAGTATCTCATCATGGAATATCAGCTCCGCATACGGGCGGGTCCACCAATAATAGTATTCGCGTTCAACCCTTGCGTGGCTTCGTTTCTGGCAGAACCAAGGCGCGCCGCCATGACGGAGTATACTTCCTGTGCTGACGAATCGCTTTGCCGCAGAGCAGACCGCGGAACCCCGCACACCGTATCGCACGGCGTCCGATGACCGATCCGTGCATCATCCATGTTCCTTTAAGCTGTGCCGGTGACAAAATCATGACAGGCAAACCGGCGACCATGGATGATCGAGCAGCGATCGTCGCGGCGACGGTGCTCGGGATCATCGCAGCCGCAACCTTCATGATTCAGCCGGGTATCGTTCAGGCGCTAGTCGATCAAGCAGGATTCGCCAGCAAGCAGGCTGGGTACGTGGCCGCTGCCGAAATGGCGGGTCTGGCGCTGACGACGGTCGTCCTCTCCTATGTCGGCCACAAGGTTTCCTGGCGACGGCTCATCGTCGTGTTCGCGCTGATTGAGGCCGGGTGTAATCTTGCATCGGTCTGGCGGCAGGATTTCAACGGCTTGCTTGTACTTCGGTTCATTGCCGGACTGGGCGCAGGTGGCCTGACGTCGATAAGTTTTGGCGCAATTGGAGAAACCGCAAAGCCTGACAGATCGTTCGGCTACTTCCTCATGTGGATCCTTGGGTACGGCGCAGTCGGTCTCATGGCCCTGCCAGCAATACTGCATCTTGTGGGGCTGTCCGGTTTGTTTGCGATCGTGACCGGGATGAGCCTGGTCGGCGTGGCGATTGCGCGTTTTATGCCAATAACCTCCCGGCTGGTCGCGCAGGCGACGACGGCGACGCATGGTCTTTCAAAAGGCTGGAAGCGCGCCACCATTGTGTCGTCGCTTATGTTCTCGCTGGGCTGCGGCATTCTCTGGGCCTTCGCCTCGTTGATAGGCGCGTCGAAAGGGGTAGCTGCACAATCCGTCGCCAACGCGCTTGGCATCTCTCAATTTTTCGGCGTGGCTGGCGCCCTCAGCGTCGGCGTGCTGGGCGCGCGCATTCCGCGACCGCTTTCGCTCACCGCGCTGATCCTCCTCGGTGGCTTCGTCGCGCTTTTGCTGGGCTTCCCGGTGTCGGGCACGTCGGTTATTTTCGGGCTGCTGTTGTGCCTGTTCAATTTTACCTGGAACAGCGTGCAGCCACTTTACCTTGCAGCATCTGCCGATTTCGATCCGCACGGAGGTCTGGTCCGGCGGATAGTGGCAGTGCAAATGTCGGGACTGGCGGTCGGCCCGTTCCTCGGGGCGCTCATCTTGCGAGGAAATGATTTCGGACCCATCACCGCGTCCGTCGCGATCCTGATGTTTTTTGGCGCCGCCATTATCATTGTGCCACTCGTGAAGGTGCACCGCGCGCACAGGCCCATCGCAGGCATGCCGCTGCGCGTGGAGGCCTGACGCACACTTCACTTTTCTAGATCTCATTGCGGGAGGACAATCTCGCCGACCAGTGAAACACCAGATTTCGCAAGCGGCGCAACCATCGTAAATCATGGGGGATCACATGAAGAAACTGCTTGCTTCGACCGCATTAGGCTGCGCCATTGCTCTTATATCCGCACCGTCCCGGGCTCAATCGGCAGCACCCGATACACCGGAGTCAACGGAAACTCAGGGCGACATTGTCGTAACCGCCCAAAAGCGCGCTCAATCCGTACAGGACATTCCAATCAGCATGACTGTGATCGGCGGCACTGATTTGCGACGGCTGCAAGCCAATGACGTCGGCACGATCGCGAACCAGATTCCAAATGTCGTCGCTACGACCAGCGTCAACCTCCCCGCGTTTACCATCCGTGGCGTCGGGCTCAATGAATTTGCGTCGAATTTCGATTCGCCAGTCGCGATCCACATTGACGAAGTTTACAAGAGCAAGCCCTACATGGCTTCGATTCCGTTTTACGATATTGCGCGCGTCGAAGCCCTAAAAGGGCCGCAGGGCACTCTTTTTGGCCGCAATACGACGGGCGGATCGGTCAACTTCTATACCAAGGAACCTGAACTCGAGGACAGCGGCGCGTTCAACCTCAACGGCGACAATTTCGCGCGCTTCCACGTCGACGGCTACGTGAATAAGAAACTGACCGACGAACTCGCGGTGCGTGCCTCCTATTACATCGCTCAAGGCAATGGCGGCCCATATCACAATCTCTTTACAGGTACTGATTATGGCGCTCCGAACCAGCTGGCTGGCCGCGTGCAGGCCAAATGGTCGCGCGGCGACACCACCATAAAGCTAATCGGCTATGGCTTCCGCGACAAGAGCGAACTGACACCCTACAAAGCGCCCGGTCTCTTCACGGCTGCCGGCGCCTATTGTCCGCAATTGCTCTCCGGCCATATCGATGACGACCGTACGGCATGCCTCAAATTCCCCAGCGGTGTCACGGCGGGCGCGAACAAGGACGATCCCAGTGGCCTGAGAGAAACTCAGAATGTGCGCACCACGAACGCGCAGGTTGACTGGCTTGCCAACAATCAGGCGGCTGGCGCCTCGTTGAGAATCGAACAGGGCCTGGGCAGCGCCAATCTCGTCTCGATTACGTCTTTCGATTATTTCCGCCGGGCGCAGACCGAGGATGGCGACAACACTCCCTATCAGACGGAGGACACGTTCTTTTATAGCCGTATCAAACAGCTTACCCAGGAACTTCGCGTTGGCGGCAAAGCCGGCAAGCTCACCTATCTGGTCGGCGGCTTTTTCGAACATGACGATATACAGGAAGTGAACAGCGCGCTTGCGCTCGGCAACAGCGTCATCGGCCTGCCCGATGGGTTTCCGCGTTTTGCGACTGCCTTCCATCAAAAGCTGCGGTCGCTGGCGGTTTTCACGCACAATGAATTTGAGGTTCTTCCCACCGTCTCGATCGTCGCGGGGGTGCGTTATTCAAGTGATCGCACGGCGGTCGACGGTTCAACCTATTTCGGTGCCAATGATCCTGTCGGGATTACCCAGCGGGTAACCCCAGTCGTTCCGGTGGATTCGATAGATGCGCATCGAACGGACGGCAACGTCTCGTTCCGCGGGGGTGTGAACTGGAAACTTCTGCCCGACAATATGCTCTATGTCTCGGTCGCGCGGGGCTTTCGCAGCGGCGGCTACAGCATACCCTTTGGTGCGATCATCACCAGCTTTTCACCTGAGCGGCTGACCTCCTACGAGGCGGGATATAAAGTGCGGTTGCTCGACCGCACGCTCGATTTCAACGTGGCGGGCTTTCGATACGATTATAAAAATCTTCAGGTAAATGTAGACGATCCATTGTCGCCGGTCGTGCCGATCACGCGCAATATCGGTGCCTCGCGGACGTGGGGAGCCGAGGCAGACCTTACCTGGCGCCCTACGCCCACGATGGTCGTCAGGTTGGGTGGCAGCTATCTCGACGCCAAATATGTCAAGACTGATAGGTCGGTTTCCACCTACATCGGCGAGGTTGCGCTGCTCGGCAAACGCCCGGTGAACACGCCTAAATGGACGGCACAGACATTTGTGCAGAAAGCAGTCCATATTTCGGATTCGCTCGATATCATCGCGCAAACCGACGCAAAGTTTATCTCCGCGCGCTTCCTTGAAACGACCGATCAGCCCTTTGACCGGGCACCAGCCTACTGGCTGCAGAATGCGCGCCTGACCCTCGCCAATCCGGAGGCAGGATGGGAGCTCGCGATCTGGGGCCGCAACATCTGGAACAGGACGTATCTTACCTACATCAACAATATCAGCTTCAACCGCGTCGAAATCTATGGCGATCCGGGCTCCTACGGCGTGTCCGCCGGCTTCAAGTTCTGATCCATCGAGTGCCGCTCGCTTGACGAGCGGCACTATTTTCCAGGAGGAATCAAGTTTATGTTGGAAGCCTATTGCGGTCGGCGATCCTATTTGCCCGGTGGAACCCTCGAACTGAAGGTCTCAACGGACGCCCCCGCTTACGATCTCGCTATCGTCCGCCATGCCCGCGCACCCGTCGAGATGCTGCGGATGGAAGCTATTACCGGGGTCAGCCACCCCATCCCCGACGACGTGGTCGAAAATGGCTGTGGCTGGCCTGTCGCACTTACAATCGATATCGGCGCCGACTGGCCGAGCGGCTTCTATCTGGTCCGTCTCAGCAGCGCGGGCGAGATGACGGAAACTTTCTTTGTGCTGCGAGCGGCTAAAGCCGTATCCAAGATCCTGTGGGTGATAGAAACCAACACCTGGAACGCCTATAATTACTTTGGAGGTGCCAGCACCTACACAACGGGGGGCGATGTCTATGCTGGCGGGGCGCCTCGCGTTTCATTCCAGCGTCCATTGCCCAGGGGGTTTCTGAGCCTGCCCGACAGCGAGCACCGACTTGCTACCGTTGGCGTGGTCGACAAGGACGTCCCTTATTTTATCTGGGCGGAAACCCAGGGACTTACCGGATGGACCGGTGCGGCAAGCTGGGCCCATTGGGGCTGTCGCTTTTCCGACTGGCTGGAGGATCAGTCGATCGAAGTTGATCTGGCCGTCAATTCCGACCTTGTGGATTTTCCTGAGCTTCTCGCCGATTACCGGCTTGTCGTCTCTGTTGGGCATGATGAATATTGGTCATGGGAAATGCGTGACGCGATCGAAGGGTTTGTCGCGCGCGGCGGCAATGTCGCCTTTTTCAGCGGCAACGTCGCCTATTGGCAGGTGCGGCTCGAAAACGGCGGCGAGCAGATGGTCGCGTTCAAGACAAATGTCGAAGGTGATCCGGTCATCGGGACCGACGATGAGCGTCGCAACACCGGCATGTGGTCAAACTGGCGCACGCGCCGCCCGGAAAATCAGATGACAGGGCTGAGCTTTACACGGGGCGGCTATGCGCGCTTCGCTGGTGCGACTCCCGCTTCATCGGGAGGATATTCGATCTATCGGCACCGTCACTGGGCCCTGGCGGGCACGGCCCTGGCCTATGGCGATCTCCTGGGCGGCTCCTCCTCGCTTGTCGGCTTCGAATGCGATGGTTGCCTGTTCCAGATGGAATATGGACTGCCGCGGCCCACCGGGGAGGATGGCACACCCGCCAACTTCGAGATCATTGCCATGGCACCGGTAACGCTTTGGTCTCGAGAGACAGCACCCGAGGGGCTGTTTCCCGACGGCGAGCTTCCCGACGTGGAACTGGTTGCCGAGCAGGTGGCCGGGGCCCACGACGCGCAAACGGTGGAAAAGTTCGTCCACGGCCATGCCATGATGGGCAGCTACACATCGCCAGCCGGTGGCACTGTCTTCAGCGCAGGCACGACTGACTGGGCCTATGCGCTGCGGGATTCACAGGTATCGCGGATCACGCGCAACGTGCTCGAAAAACTATCGTTCTGATTTTCCAGGGGTGTGTTGTGGTGACCGAATTCCGCAGTCCGGTCACCATCGACGTAAACGCGGATAGGGTGGCATGCGGCCCGTGATCGTCATTGTATGCCGGCAGGCACTCTGCTCTCCTTCGATCAGCGACACCGGCCGATGACGCTTGTGGAGGATTCAGCCGGTTCATTTGAGCAACTGATGATCATTTGGTCACGATGTTAGCGCCTGCAATAAGGCGATCCTCGATCTGATAGCGTGAAGCGCGGTCGCCTCGGAATCATCTGTGTTTCTTCAAAAACGGTCGATTTGCTCGGCCCTACGGAGTTAGCGCGGTCGTGCGCAACTCCCAAAAACGCCTTTCGCGATAGATATGGCGCATGTCCGCGATTGCGTTATGCTGCACCTGCTCTGGCTGCCACTGTTTTCATTCGTTGTGAATGGGCGCGGCAGCCCGGTGTTCCCTGTCAGGAGGAACGATGATCGAGATAAAGGCAAGTGCAGGCGACGAGCCACGCGTGATATTGGTTTTGGTATCGGACAATTTCACGCTTACCGATATTAGCGGACCCGCTGACGTGTTCGGGATCGCGAGCCAATATTTCCTTCCAGCCTCTGGTCGCCCTTATGATTTCGTCATCGCATCCGTGCGGGGCGGTCTCGTGCGCACCTCGTCCGGACTTTTGTTCGAAACAAGATCATTGAGTGAAATCCCGATCGAAACCGTTGATACGGTGATGGTTCCGGGTAACGGCCCCCCGGAGGATCCTCCCATTCCGGAGGATCTCGTGGCCTGGCTTATGGTTCATGGAGCAAAAGCGCCACGTTTGTGCTCGCTCTGCACAGGTGGATTCATCCTGGCCGCAGCCGGACTGCTCGATGGCGTTCGCGTGACGACGCACTGGCGGTCGGCACCAATTATGGCTGCCCGCTACCCTGCGGTGAATCTCGATGCTCGGCCGATCTTCATCCAGGACGGACATATCTGGAGTTCTGCTGGCATGACGGCCTGTCTCGACCTGGCGCTGGGCATGCTGGAAGAAGATCATGGTAGCGAGATTGCGATGGAAGTGGCGCGATCCATGGTTCTTTTCCTGCGACGGCCGGGAGAGCAGCCACAATTCTCGTCAGCGCTCTCCACGCAAGGTTCAGGCGACCCGACATTTATGCGTCTCCATGCCTGGATGATGCAAAATCTGGCGAACGATCTGCGGCTCGAGGTCTTGGCGGACTATGCAGGCATGACGCCACGAACCTTTACCCGCCGCTATGCGCGAAAGATCGGACGAAGTGCGGCAAAGACCGTGGAAGTCTTTCGGATCGAGGCCGCTCAACGCATGCTGCTGCAATCGGAAGCGTCGCTAAAACACGTCGCGAGGATGTGTGGTTTTGGCGACGAGCAAAATCTTCGTCGCGCCTTCCAGCGTTCCGTGGGCATCCTTCCCGAACAGTTTCGCCAGACATCAAGGATGAAAGAAGACGACGCACTGCCAACGCGCGCCGCTTCGCCAAACCCTCTTTACGCCTGAGCGGTCCAGGCTGGTGGGGTTTGCGGGCGCAGAGACCCTCCGTCCCTGAAGACGTGAGGGGCAGCCCAACATCGCTGCCTGTCCTAATGTCGCAAATTGACGTTCCATTGTCCTGTTCGATGAGGTCGAGCGACCGCATATTGCTTTAAGCTTCCACACTGATGAAGCGTTCGACGAGAACGTCGAGACGGCTTTGATCGAGGTAAGTCAAACCGTCAGGTGCTAATTGGCAAATCGCAATAATCCCCGTCTCTCGACGTACCTCAAGGGAACTTCAAAGTCATGACCAAGACCGCCATGTACAGCAATGAACGCGTTTTCTGGCACAGCACAGGCGCTCAGGTTCTCTTTTTGCCGGTTGGCGACTGGGTTCAGCCTCCCAACGGCGCAACGGGTGCAGACACGCCCGATTCCAAACGCCGCATTCTTAATCTGGCTCAGGTATCGGGTCTGGCCGACAAGATGGTGATGCGTCCGTCGAGCCCCGCGGCCCGGGACGATCTGCTGCGGGTGCACACTGTCGATTACATCGATCGCTTCAAGGCAGCCAGCGATGCCGATGGTGGGGACCTCGGTCAATTGTCCCCTTTCAGCAAGGGCGGATTTGAGATCGCCCAAATCTCGGCCGGGCTCGCAATGAGCCTGGTCGATGACGTCCTTTCCGGTGTCGTCGATAACGGATACGCACTTTGCCGCCCGTGCGGACATCACTGCCTGCCCGATATGTCGATGGGCTTTTGCCTGCTGTCCAACATCGGCATCGCGATCGAGGCGGCGCGGGCCCGACACGACATCAAGAGGATCGCCGTTGTTGACTGGGATGTCCATCACGGCAACGGCACTCAGGCAATATTCTACGATCGATCCGATGTTCTGACTATTTCGATCCATCAGGATCGCTGTTTCCCACCAGGATACAGCGGCGATGACGAATATGGCGCGGGCGATGGGCTTGGTTATAATATAAACATCCCACTGGCTGCCGGCAGCGGCCACGAAACCTATCTCCATGCGATCGATACGATTGTTCTTCCCGCGCTCGAACACTATCAGCCCGAACTAATCATCGTCGCTAGCGGTCTCGACGCCAATAACGTCGATCCACTTGCCCGTATGCTTCTTCACAGCGAGAGTTTTCGCGTTATGACCGAGCGGATGAAGGACGCCGCCGCCCGGCTGTGCGGCGGTCGTCTGGCGATCGTTCAGGAAGGTGGCTATTCGGAGGCTTACTCGCCGTTTTGTGGCCATGCCATTCTGGAGGCTCTGAGCGGCGAACGCACCGCCGTGGTGGACCCGGTCCTAGACCTCTTTAGGGCGATGGAACAGGGGTCGCGGGTGACCGACTTTCAAAAACTCCTCGTCGATGAGATGGCCGAGCGGCTGATCTGGCCCTTCCGACCCTAAACTCTTGCCCCTATCAGCGCGTTTGCGAACTGATGCTCGATGTAGCCAGTCTCCTTGAAGGCCTGAAGGGCGTGCTCGGTCGACATCCCCCTGTTCTATAACGATCCCATGTCGGGCATTGCCACCCCATCTCGTGAGGCGCTGTCGCGCCGGGCAGGTCTCCTCAACATTCACACCCGCTATCTGCATGAAACAATTGCAGCCTATGCGGAGCGACTGACGACGACGTTTGCTGCGCCGCTCTCCCCTGCCCTGCCTGGCGGACGTGAATGTCCGTGCCATTGAGCGTGAGCGTCCTTAGTTCACCGCCATTGCAGTCTCGTCTTAGACTGAAGGCCCAAACCCCATGCGGTGCATAAGCCAGCGGTCAGGCGTTCCATCGCAGGAGTTCATTGCCAATATAAAGGCACATGAGTGCTCAGAATCAGTGGTTGATACAAACGGCCTGCACCTCGGTATAGGCATCCAGCCAATCCACGCCGAAGTCGCGACCGATGCCGGATTGCTTGAACCCTCCAAATGGCATGTTGGCGTCAATTGGCAGATGCGCATTTACCCAGACCGTGCCCGCCTTGATCCGCGGCGTGATTGTCATGGCTGCCCCCAGATCCTTGGTCCACACGCTGGCACACAGGCCGGTGTCAACGGCATTTGCCCGCGCGATCGCTTCCTCGGCATCGGCGACGCGCGTCAGTCCAAGGAGCGGGCCAAACACCTCCTCCGAAGTCGATCGCAGGGCTGCGTCAGGATTAAGGACCATGGCCGGTGGCACGAAATAGCCTTCGTCCGGAACATCTGGTCCGACACGAACCTCGCTGCCCGATGCGCGTGCCTCGTCGAGATAGGCACGTACCTTCCTCTGATGCACTAGCGAGGCAAGCGGCGTGATCTGGGCATCGGGGTCCATGCCCGCCCCCACCCGCATGCCCTTGAAGCCGACGTCGATGGCGCTGATGAGGTCGTCGAACAGCGGCGCCTCAACATAGACGCGCGAGGCGGCTGCGCAAATTTGTCCGCCATTGAGAAATCCTGCCGCCATGAGTCCCTCAACCACGGATGGAAGGTCCGCATCCTTGAGAACAATGGCGGGATTCTTGCCGCCGAGTTCAAGCGTGACCCGCTTGAGGTCTTCCATGGCGACCCTGCCGATCGCCTTGCCCGTCGCGACAGAGCCCGTAAAGCTGATCTTGGCGACAAGGGGATGTCTCGCCAGCGCGCTGCCTGCGACTGCTCCGCAGCCCGTGATGACATTGAAAACGCCGGCTGGCACCCCTGCTTCGATTGCAACTTCCGCAAGCATCAGCGCGGTTAGCGGAGTGACTTCGGAGGGCTTCAGGACGATACTGCACCCTGCTGCCAGCGCTGGCATGATCTTCCACAGCGCAATCATCATAGGAAAGTTCCACGGGGCGATTCCGGCAACAACACCAATAGGTTGGCGGCGCGTAAAACTCGTCCAGTGAGCCGGCCCCCCGGGCAGCGACGTGTCGAAGGTCTTGCCGGTGATCTTGGTGGCAAGTCCCGCGATATAACGCATCCAGTCGATCGAGTAGGTGACCTCCAGGCCGCGTGAGAGATGGATCGATTTGCCCTGTTCCAGGGTGTCTAGCTGTGCAAAAATCTCGCTGCGGGCGGCGACGAGGTCGGCGAAATACAGGAGAATGCGCTCACGATCGGCCGGGCGCATCAGACGCCAGCGGCCATCCTCAAAGGCCCTGTGCGCGGCCTGCACCGCGCGATCCACGTCGGTCGGGCTCGCATCGACGGCTTCGGCGATGACCTTGCCCGACGATGGATCATAGACATTCAGCGTCGCGTTCCCGTCGCTTGCGGTGAAGATGCCGTCGATGAACAGGCGCGGCGCACGATCGATAAAGGCGGCAACCTCCGGGTTGATTGCAAAAGGACCGTCGTATGCCAAAATGAGCCTCCATGGGTTTTCGTTGATAAATCGCCGGCGTTGCCCATGCTGCGGTCACCCAGGTGTGATTTTCGTGCTGCCTCGGTAGTGCCGGATTACCTGGTGCCTGGATTATCGCCGTTTGGAATGGCTGCCCCGTACCGCCGAGCAGGTGCGGGCGCCGGTCAGGCGGCGCTGCCCCGTCGAAGAAGTATCGCACGATTCCCAGACGGGGGGCGCCCTTGTGTTCATGTGCAGGCATTGCCAACAGTGCACACACCATTGGGATTGCAGTAGGACATTAAGGCATCAGATTCTGCCATGCCGCGAATGCGGTCGTATAGACTACAGGATCGCCAGCGTGCGCGGCGCTAGCGCTCGGAGCGTGGCCCTGGCAGAATTTGACGGCGCGTTGTCATGTTCGTTGCGTATTTTTTGGTCCAGCATCTGAGGTGACGCAATCGGATGCCGCTCCGGCAGTCCGGCATAGTCCGAACCCGATTGATCACCTCCCCATGGCTTAATGCCCAGCAAGAAAGCACCTTCGATGCCCGCTATTTTTCTGGAGCTTTACACTGCCCGGCCTGCCTGGCGCGCCCTGCCAACCAACATGCAGACCACCTTCATCGAAGCCGTCATCGAGGCACTGTCTTCCGGTCAGGCAGCGGGTCTGGAGATCATCGCGTTTGGCCGCAATGAAATCGAAACGCCCCAACGTGCCCCGTATGATTTTTTCTGCGTCTATCGCCTCGATTCGACGACATCTGCGACTAATTTCGAATCCCAGATTGCCCAGTCCGGATGGTATGATTATTTCTCGCAGATCAATGTAATAGGCGAAGAAACGGACGTCGCCCTGCATATGCGTTCGCATATCACGTCGTAGACGGCAGGGCGGCGTCATCTTAATTTAAGCGACGCCCTGCTTCCAGATGGAACCCGGCGTTGCTCGCTCGCGCACCATGAACGATGGCGACAATTGTGAAGGCCCCGCCTGCTCGTCATGCTGAAGCACAAGCGCGAGCATTCGACCGTATTCCTGTCGCCGCGCTGACTCCTGATCAGAGTGGCTTGCAACGGGCGGAACGCCTCGGGCATTCGTAGGACGCGCGCAATCGCGCAGGGCACCGGGCTTGCGCTGGATGGTCGTAACTCCACGCCCGCGCAGTTACTCCGCCGCAATTCCCTGATGGCGTCGCGCATATGTGTGGCGATTTTCAGGAATGGGCGCGCCCAGATGCCCGCGCAATGTCTGGTGCTCATACTCGGTCCGGAACACGCTCTTTGCCTGAAGCAGGGGCACAACGCGGTCGATGAACAGTCCGAAACTCACCGGATCACCGACGTGGATGTTGAATCCGTCGCTCGCCCCGCCCACGAACCAGCGTTCGATTTCGTCTGCCACGGTTTGCGCGCTGCCAACGAACGGGTTGGTCCGCGTCGCAAAACGCCACACGGCCTGCCGCAGTGTCAGCCCTTCCCCGGTGACGATCCGGATAATGTTCTCGGCGTGGCCCTTGTAGCTGTTCAGCGACAGTTTGCTGACGTCGGGGAAGGGCGCATCGAGTTCATATTGCGAGAAGTCGTGATAGTTGAACGGTCGCCCCAGCTGGGCCAGCGCCTTGTCGAAATCGACCTGCCCCAGCTGTTCGGTCTCGATCGCGCGCGCTTCTTCATCAGTGTCGGCGATAATCGGGTCGATCCCCGGCAACACCCGGATCAGCGAGGCGTCACGCCCCAGTGCCGAAGCTCGCGCCCGCAAGTCACGCGAATAGGCCAGCCCATCCTCGAACGTCGCGGCGCTGGCAAAGGTGGCGTCGGCGATATGCGCGCCGAGATTGCGCCCTTCCGCACTGTCGCCCGCCTGAAAGATAACCGGCTGCCCCTGCCGTGAACGGGTGATCGCCAGCGGTCCGGCCACCGAGAAGTGCTCGCCCTTGTGGTCGAGCCGATGCTGCTTGCTCTTGTCGAGGAAAACTCCGGTTTCCTTGTCTCGCGGAAACGCGTCGTCCTCGTAGCTGTCCCACAGCCCCTGCACGACCTCGACGAATTCACGCGCGCGGGCATAGCGGACCTTATGGTCGAAATGCTCGGTCCGTCCGTAATTATGCGCGGCCCCTTCGAGCCCGGTCGTCACCACGTTCCAGCCCGCACGGCCATTGCTGATCAGGTCCAGCGAGGCGAATTGACGGGCCACGTTATAAGGCTCCCAGTAGGAAGTCGTCAGCGTGGCGACGAGACCGATGTGCGAGGTTGCCCCGGCCAGCGCCGACAGCAATGTCAGCGGCTCCAGTCGATTGAGGAAATGGGGCGCGGTATCCGGGGTGATGTACGGCGAATCGACAATGAAGACGAGGTCGAACTTGGCCCGTTCGGCCTTTCGGGCATTGTCGATATACCAGCCGATGTCGATACTCGCGTCGCCGACCTGCTCGGGATGACGCCACTGGTGCTGCGAGATCCCGACGCCGGTAAGTATGGCACCAAGGTGAAGTTGGCGGGGCTTGGTCATCGGTTGGTATCCTGTTCAGCAGCTATGCGGGGCGGTGAATTCGACTTCCATGGGAAGAAGATCACGGGATAGGTCATCGCAGAAGGCAGGAATAACGAGCGCTTCTCATAGTCTTTATTCGAACTTCTGTTGAATCCACCGGTTGACTTAATGCGCGCCAGATCGGGAAACAAATCCTACGCACATCATTAGAAAACATTGGCTAGTATAAATATGGGATGAACTATCTGCCGCACAGCATTGTGAACGATCACTATAAGTAGAGCTTTCAGCTTCATTCGAAATTCTCGTTATAAACGATCAAGCAACCGAAATAGGCAGCTTCAACCGGGCATGTCGCTCGGTTCGTTAGTCACAGAGGGCTCACGTGCATCCGTCATTACTGGCGACGCACATGCCCCGATGAACCACGACTATTTCGGGAGTTTTTGATGTTTCAGTTGCGCGGTGCCGTTTCCCTTTCCGTTCTGGCCCTCGCCATCGGCGCTGCCTCGACTGCCAGCACGTCGGCAGCGAGCCCCTCGTCAAGCAGCGCATCTTCAACGAGCGATGCGCTGGCCGCAGCGCCCGCTTCCGACGCAGACGCCAGCGACGGCAACTCGATCACCGTTGTCGGTCGCAATGAAAAGTCCGTGCTCGCCCGCTCGGTTACCATCGGCGTCCTCGGCAATAAATCGGTGCTGGACACGCCATTTTCGATCACCGCCGTCACGTCCGACGAAATCCAGGACTTGCAGACCAAGGACATCAACGGCGTGTTCCGCAGCGATGCTTCGATCCGTGAAGTGAACAGCAGCGTTGCGGCCGCATCTGGCGCGGTCTTTCGTGTTCGTGGTGTCGCGCTCGACCAACTGAACAGCTTCAAGATCGATGGACTGGTCATCCCCTATTGGTCGATCGATTTTCCCATCGAACAGTTCGACCAGGTCCAGCTGTTCAAGGGCGCAACGGGCTTCATGTACGGTTTCGGCAGCCCCGCCGGTGTCGTCAACTTCGTCACCAAACGCGCAGGCGAAGGCTTCAACCTCGGCCTTGATGCCGGTTATCGTTCGGATAGCCTGTTCAGCGGCCATGTCGATGTCGGCGACCGGCTGGCCAATGGCCGCTTCGGCTACCGCGTCAATCTTCAGGGGGAGTTTGGCAAGACCTACCTCAGCGCCAAGAACTCGAACTATTCGGTCGATGTCGCGCTCGATTACAAGATCACCGATAACCTGACGTGGAGCGCCGACGGTTTCTACATGAAGACCCGGCAGGACGATCAGGTCAACACCGTATCCGTTGGTGCCGCCGTCACCCATCTCGCGCCCGTCAGCGGTAGTGCAAGCTTCGGCGCAAAGGGCAACTGGAAAACCAACGAGATGGGTGTCGGTACGACCGGCCTGGCCTGGAATCTCGGTTCAAACTGGACGGCGAAGCTTCGTTATCGCTGGTCGAAACTTGACGAGGATTTCCCCGGAAACCTGGTCACCATAACCAACAACGCCGGCGATTTCACCTCGAACGCCTTTTTCGTGAAGCGGATTTTCAAATTCAACCAGGTGCAGTCGACGGTCGATGGCTCGGTCAGTACCGGCCCCTTCAACCACGAGTTGATTTTAGGCGCAGAATATGAAGTGCAGGGGCAGTTCAGCGACGCGCAATCACTGACCCAGCATCCGATTGGGTCAGGTAATATCTACACCAACCTCAACATCAACCTGAACGCTTATCCAACGGGAAATTACCGCCCGGTCGTCTATGAACTCAACCACTATATCCAAAAGAGCCTGTTTGCAGCCGACACGATTTCGCTTGGCAAATTTTCCCTGCTTCTCGGCCTGCGCTACACCGATTACGAGGACACGGTGCGCAGTGCCACCGATGCGGTAACGGCGGTTTACAAGGCGCATCCGATCTCTCCCACCATCGCCTTGACCTACTCACTCGCCCCCAGTGCACGCGCCTATGTCAGTTTCGTGAAAGGCCTGCAAAACGGCGGCGCGGCGGGCGCTACCAACGTCAACAACGGCGAGACCTTCGGGCCGATCGAGACCAAGCAATATGAGGCCGGGCTGAAAGCCGATCACGGCAAATGGAACGGTGCCGTTGCCATTTTCCGAACCGAGCAGGACGCCAATTACGTCACCGTTGACAATCGTTACGTGCAAAGCGGCAAGGTCCGTTACCAGGGAGCCGAAGCCAGCGTCGCAGTCCGGCTGACCGCGCCCCTGACGCTTTCCGCCAGCGCTGCTTATCTTCACACCGAATTGCTGAACGAAGGACCGGTCTATACCGGCAAGCGCGTCCCCGGCGTTCCCGAAGTCCAGCTCACGTTCGGAGCCAGCTACCAGTTGCCCATCCTCCCCGCGCTGCGCCTGAATGCCAATGTAAAATACACTGACGCGGGCTATGGCAACACGCTCAACACGCTGCGCTTTCCCTCTTATACGACGGTGGACCTGGGCGCGTCTTATGCTCTGGCCATCGCGGGGCATAAGGCGGTTGTCAGGGTGGGCATCAAGAATGTCAGCGATGAACGCTATTGGACCTACGGAAGCTCCACGGTAATACCCGGCGAACCACGCACCGCCGCTGCCAATATCCACTTTGAATTTTAGCCCGGATAACAAGAACGCTGGCCATGCTGGGGCGGCGGAGTATGTATTGAGCAACAAGGCTCAAGTTCCGCCTTCGGTACAGGACAGCGACCTCTCTCACCGTGGAGATCCGCCCCATGCCGGGCACGTCTTCAAGCCACCGTGGCCTATCCTTCAAGACCAGCCTCTTGGCTTTCCAGCATTTCGGTTACACGCACGCCGAGGTCGGTAATCGTAAATGGCTTGGTCATGACTGCCATGCCAGGATCCAGATGGCCATTTCCGACGACGGCATTCTCGGCGTAGCCCGTTATGAACAGGACCTTGAGTCCGGGACGCGAAACCCGAGCGGAGTCGGCCACCTGCCGTCCGTTGAAGCCGCCGGGTAGCCCAACATCGGTGATCAACAGATCGACCCGCGCCGCCGAGTGCAGGATTTTCAGCCCGCTTGGCCCGTCATCGGCTTCGAGCACGCGGTAACCGGCGAGCTCGAGCACATCAGTCACGAGCATGCGAACCGCTTGCTCGTCGTCGATGACAAGGACGGTTTCGCCGTGCCCGGCATCGGCCGCCGAAACGTCGCCATCCTGGATGTCAGACAGTTCCCCGACGAAGCGCGGCAGGTAAAGACACATTGTCGTACCCTCGCCTTCCTCTGAATAGATTCGCACCTGTCCGCCGGACTGACGCACAAAGCCGTGGATCATCGACAGGCCAAGACCCGTTCCTTGGCCCAGCGGCTTCGTCGTGTAAAACGGATCGAAGGCGCGATCGATCACGTCCTGGGTCATGCCAGTGCCCGTATCGGTAACGCACAGCGAGATATATTGTCCGGGCGGCAGATCGCGCTCTTTTGCGCCACGCGCATCGAGCCATTTGTTGGCAGTTTCGATTGTGATCCGTCCGCCATCAGGCATCGCGTCGCGCGCGTTGATAACGAGATTAAGCAGCGCGCTTTCGAGCTGAGGCGCGTCGACCTCGACCAGCCAAAGGCCGCCTGCATCGACCACCTCCATCGCAATCGCCGGACCTACAGTTCGTCGCAGCAGTTCTTCCATTCCACCCATCAGCCGATTGACATCGACGGGCTTGGGATCGAGCGTCTGACGCCGCGAAAATGCGAGCAGCCGCTGGGTGAGTGACGCCGCGCGTCGGCTCGAGGTCTGTGCCGCATCGATGTAACGGGCGATCCGATCAGTGCGACCGTCGGCGATATGGCGTTCAAGCAGTTCGAGACTTCCGCTGATCCCCATCAGTAAGTTGTTGAAGTCGTGGGCGATGCCGCCGGTAAGCTGGCCGACCGCTTCCATCTTCTGCGCCTGGCGCAGTGCCTCTTGAGCAAGGCCGAGCTCCTCCTCTGCAAGCCTCACCTCCGTGATATCCCGCCCCGTGCAATAGACCATGCCGTCCTCAGGCACTCCCACCCAGGAAATCCAGCGATAGCCACCATCTTTGCAGCGGTAGCGGTTCGGGAATCGGATCGCCGGTTGGCCGTGCTGGGTCAACGCAAAGCGCTCGCGGGTCCGCTCCACATCGTCCGGATGCAAAAGGTCGAAGATCGACATCGAGGCGACCTCCTCCTCCGTCCACCCCAGGATAGTTTGCCATGCCGGATTGGAGGTTTCAAAAAACCCCTCCGAATTAAGCGCGCCCATCAGGTCGGGCGTGACCTGCCACGTTCGGCCACGAGCCTGTGTTCTCTCGATAACCTGTCGCTCGAGATCGGCATTAAGTGCCCGCAGCCGCGCCTCGCTCTCTCGCAGTGCTGCGGTGGCACGCTGTGCCTCAGTGACCTCATAGCCACCAATAAACACACCGGTGACAGATCCTGCCTGGTCTCGGACTGGCTCGAACACGAAGTCGATCCATTGAGCCTCAACACTGCCGTGAAGCCGAATTTCCATGTTGCGCGCGACAAACGTTTCACCGGTTGAATATGCCTGATCGAGCAATGGTGCGAACGCCTGACCCTCCAGATCGGAGAATACCTCGCGGAATTTCCGTCCGACAAAGTTTTGACGCTCTGAAATGCGAACATAGGCATCGTTCACGTATTGATAAACATGATCGGGGCCACTGACGACGCCAACAAACCCGGGCATCTGCGCCAACAGCCGTTGCTGTCGCGCCTGTTCGTCGGCCGACCGGCGGTCAGCCATCACTTTCGCAGTCGTTTCCACAACGATGGCCATCACGCCGGCAGGAACTCCGCTGTCGTCAAGCACGGGGGAATAATCGAGGTTCATCCAGACAGGTTCGGATTTGCCGCTGCGAGTCAGGGTCAGCTCCTGATCGATATAGGACAATGTCCCGCCCGCCAGACCGATCTTCAGTACGTTATCGTTGAAATCGGCGACCTCCGGCCAACCTTCGCGCACCTTCATGCCGAGCTTTTCGAATCCGTGCGCAAACACGGCATAGGCATCGTTATAGATCATGACGCCGTCCTCGCCCCACAACAGGACGAGCGGGACGGGCGAGCGGACGATGAAGCCGATTATAGCTTTGAGGCTTTCTGGCCAGGACTTGATCGGCCCGATGCTCGTGGCATCCCAGTCAAAAGTAGCAATACGTGAACTGATCTCACCCGGACTGTTCAAGAACGCCAGTAACTCGACTTGCAGCAGTGAAGCCTCCCCCCAATGTACCACCCATTAAGCATTCAACGCTAACCAGGAGAACTGGTTGCAGCCGTTTGAGGGCCTCACCACCATTTCTGCAGAAGCAATGCCGATGCTTGCTAAGGAAAGTTCCTTTGAGGAATGGAGCGCGCAGCCTGTAAAGCGTTGAGAATTGTCAATTCTGCTCTCAGCAGGTTGTTATGCGCTCAAAGGCTGCTTTCCGGGTGGAAAAATGTCGGGAATGGGCGCCATTAGGTGGCTCCAGCCTCTACGGCTCAAGCTTTCGCCGTCGCATTTCCGCTGAGGCCATATCGCCAATCGTATTCAGGGCACGTGCGCCACGATCGCGCGCCATTTACATTTATCATTTCGCCTAGGGAGGGTACGCCCGAGGAAGCCGCCGGAAGCATTTATTTGATGTGTATTCCGGAGAGCGATTATGTCAGCGGCCGGGTTCTGCTCGTTGCCGATGGGATGAATGTGTAACCGTCCCTGACGGCGAGCAGCAGAACATTGAATTTTGAATTCGTCAGCGACGTCAGGAGGGCGTTCCGCGACTCCTGCTGCAGGATTTTGTCGACACCGCGCATCGCACACGGATTTCAGGACGCGTTCGCGGGCTCGGCCATGATCGGCGGCCACATCCAGCCCATGGCCTGAACGCCATTTCCCCCCTCGTATATCTATGCGATCCTGGCACCCCCTGGGAGCCAATTTTGGTGCGGGCGGTGGGAATCGAACCCACACTCCTTTCGGAACAGGATTTTGAGTCCAGCGCGTCTACCAGTTCCACCACGCCCGCACTGCGACGCTCACTAATGCGGCTTTTCGTTCAGGGCAATCCTGCTTTATCGATCAATTTCGCGGAGCTTGCCGACGATAGCTCAGTGCCTCAGCAATATGGATTCGTCCGACCGTGTCGGCATTGCCCAGGTCGGCTATGGTCCGGGCGACACGCAATATGCGGGTGTAGCCGCGTGCCGAAAGCCGCATGGCCTCTGCGGCCTGGGCCAGCAACTTGCGTCCCGGTTCGTCGGGGTTGCAATATTTTTCCAGCAAATCGCCATCGACTTCGGCGTTGGTGCGTGGTCCGTCCGGGCCGTAACGCGCTGTCTGCAATGCCCGTGCTTCGGCGACGCGGACTCGAACCTCGGCACTGCCTTCCGATGGTGGCGGCAGGACGAGATCGGCGGCACTGACCGCCGCGACATCTACGTGCAAATCTATGCGATCGAGCATCGGGCCAGAAACCTTCGCCTGATAGTCCGCAGCGCATTTCGGCGCGCGCGAGCATGCCAGCGCCGCATCGCCAAGGTGCCCGCATCGGCATGGATTCATCGCCGCGATCAATTGCACCCGCGCCGGAAAGGTGACGTGTGCATTGGCGCGCGCAACACTCACGCTGCCGGTTTCCAGCGGTTGCCGCAGCGAGTCGAGCGCAACCCGCTGGAACTCGGGCAATTCATCGAGGAACAGCACGCCGAGGTGGGCAAGGCTGACTTCGCCCGGCTTCACGCGCAAACCTCCGCCCGTCAGCGCCGCCATTGACGCAGAATGATGCGGCGATCGGAACGGTCGCGTGCGCTTCAGGCGGCCAGCGGTCAGTTCCCCCGAAACGCTCGCCACCATCGAGACCTCAAGCGCCTCACCCGCCGTCAAATCGGGAAGGATACCCGGCAAACACGCGGCCATCAGAGATTTCCCTGCGCCCGGCGGACCCACCATCAACAGATTATGCCCGCCAGCCGCCGCAATCTCGAGCGCGCGCTTGGCGGTTTCCTGACCCTTGACCTGTTTCAGGTCGGGACCGTGGACGCGCTCCTCCACTTCTCCTGCGACGGCACCCGGCAACAGGACCGAGCCCTTGAAATGATTCAGTAAACTCAACAAATCGGGCGCGGGGATGACCTCGACGTCGCCCGCCCATGCGGCTTCCGCGCCCTGCGACACGGGACAGACAAGCCCCTTGCCCTGTTCCGAGGCGTGGATTGCCGCCAGCAACACACCCGGGGACGGCGCGATTCGCCCATCGAGTCCCAATTCCCCGACCACGACATAGCCCGCCAGAGTCTCGGCATCGACGATCCCCATCGCTCCCAGCAGTGCGAGCGCGATAGGGAGATCGTAGTGCGATCCCTCTTTCGGGAGATCGGCGGGCGACAGGTTCACGGTGATGCGCTTCGGCGGTAGCGCGAGGCCGATGGCGGCGATAGCTCCCCTCACCCGCTCGCGGCTTTCGGCGACGGCCTTGTCGCCCAATCCGACCACATTGAAGTTCGGAACGCCCGCGATCAGCGAGCATTGCACCTCGACCGCGCGCGCCTCAAGGCCGAGATAAGCCACTGTCGGCACCGTCGCGACCATTGTTACGCCCCCGTTTCGGACTGGTGCTTAGGCGCGGGGTGCCGTCTTGCCAATGCAACACGCGGAACCCAAATGAAGACGATGAAGATTGCCGACCGAATCCGCAGCGTCGATCACAAGCCAGCCGTACGAAGTTGCCTGTTCGCGCTCGGCTGCGTTCTCGTTCTGCTCTCCCCGGTCGTCGGCGCAATTCCGGGCCCCGGCGGCGTTTTTGTGTTCGCAGCCGGGTTCGGCCTGATGCTGCGCTATTCGAAATGGGTGAAAAAGCGGTACGTGCTGTTCAAGCGCCGCTGGCCGAAACATGGTCGCTGGACCGACTGGGGCCTGCGCCGCGCCAGTGCAAAGCGCAGGGCCGAACGAAAGGCGCAGCTGAACGAGTCAGGAGTCGATTGACTTTTGTACGGACCGGCCATAGTGCCGCCCCAACGGTCGTCCCCCCAGGGGCGACCTTTTCTTTTCAAAGTTTCGTATCAGGGCATGAGCGATGAAGCGCACTTTTCAACCGAGCAACCTCGTCCGCGCACGGCGTCACGGATTTCGTCACCGGATGTCGACAGTCGGCGGTCGGGCAGTGATCCGTGCCCGCCGGGCTCGCGGACGCATCAAGCTCTCCGCCTAAAGACTATATCGGCGCGCAAGGATTTCCTTGCCGCCAATGGTGCAAAGCGCCGCGCGACTTCCGGGTTCGTCCTGCTGATTCGTGACCGTTCAGACGGTGACGACACCAAGCGACTCGGAATTACCGTCACCAAGAAGATCGGCAACGCTGTCGTGCGCAATCGCATGAAACGGCGTTTTCGCGCGCTTGCTCGCGAAGTCATCGCCGAGGGTGGACTGGTCGGCAGCGATCATATCCTGATCGGTCGTGCCGGTGGCGTCGAACGCGACTATGCGACATTACGCGACGACCTGAAACGGGCGGTCGCCAAACTTGCTCCATGAAACAAGTGCTTATCTGGATGGCAAAGGGCTGGCAGCGGGGACCGTCGCTGATCCTGCCGCCGTCCTGTCGATATGCCCCAAGCTGTTCAGCCTTTGCCATCGAAGCATTGGAGCGTTACGGCGCGCTGCGGGGCGGATGGCTTGCCCTCAAACGCATCCTGCGTTGCCACCCCTGGGGCGGCAGCGGCTTCGACCCAGTACCCTGATACACATCACCCCAAAGGACCTGCCGCGTGGAAAACCAGCGTAACCTGATACTGGCGATCGTGCTGTCGGCGCTTGTCCTGCTGGGATGGAGCACGATTTCGAGCAAGTATTTTCCCGTGGCGAATCCGCCCGCGACCAAGATCGTCGATGGTCAATCGGTAGCGGTTACGCCTGCAAACACGCCCGCGCCGACGACTGCACCAGTCCTTCAGGATCGGGCAAAAGTGTTGGCTGCGACGTCGCGCGTGGTCATCCAGACGCCGAAGCTGAAAGGCTCGATCAACCTGACCGGTGCCCGGATCGATGATCTGGTCCTCAGCACCTATCGCGAAACCATCGAGAAGAATTCGCCGCCGATCCGGTTGCTCGCCCCCGACGGCAGCGCCGACGCTTATTATGCCGGTTTCGGATGGACCGGTGACGGACGCTCCGCACCCAATCTGACGACGGTCTGGCAGGCGGATGGCAGCGAACTAACTCCGGGAAAGCCCGTGACGTTGCGCTGGCAAAATGCCTCAGGCCAGATATTCGCATTGAAGTTTTCGGTCGACGCCAATTTCATGTTCACCGTCGAACAGAGTGTCGCGAATGCCGGATCGGTCCCGTTCAGCGCTCAAAGTTTCGCGTACATCGGTCGCGCGGGCAAATCGAAGGATCCGGACGTCTGGACTGCTCACGTCGGCCCGATCGGCGTGTCCAACCATGCGGCGAATTACGATATCAACTTCGACAATCTAACGGGCAGCGAACCCGGCTTCTTCGCCAAGGTTTTCGGGACGCGCGCCGTCGCTGGCGTCAACAGCAGCACGACAACCGGCGGCTGGCTCGGCTTCGGCGATAAATTCTGGCTGACTGCACTCGTGATGCCGAACTCGGGCAAGTCCGAGGCCTCGTTCCGGGCGACGGCAAGAGGATATCAGGCTGATTTCAAGGCTCCTGAAATGGCCATCCAGCCCGGGATGAAGGTCGCCACCTCGACGCGCTTCTTTGCCGGGGCCAAGGAAGTGAATACGCTCGACGGCTATGAAACCAGTCTCGACATCCCGCTGTTCGGCAAGGGCATCGACTGGGGCTGGTTCGAAATCGTCGAAAAACCAATTTTCCATTACCTGCACTGGTTGTTCGGCCTCGTAGGGAACTTTGGCGTCGCGATCATGCTGCTGACATTGACGGTTCGCGGACTGATGTTTCCGGTCGCCCAGCGCCAGTTCGCGTCTATGGCGGGCATGCGCGTCGTCCAGCCAAAGATGAAGGCCATCCAGGAACGCTATAAGGACGACAAGGCCCGCCAGCAGCAAGAGATCATGGCACTCTACAAGGCCGAGAAGGTCAATCCACTCGCGGGTTGCCTGCCGATCTTCCTGCAGATTCCCATTTTCTATGCCTTGTACAAGGTGCTCGTGCTGACGATCGAAATGCGTCACCAGCCGTTCGTCCTGTGGATCAAGGATCTGTCCGCGCCCGATCCGCTGACGCCGGTCAATTTGTTCGGGCTCATCCCGTTTACGGTGCCTCACGCCATTGCAATCGGCGTGCTGCCGATCCTCGTCGGCGTGACGCAATATATGCAGTTCAAGCTCAACCCGACCCCGATGGATGCCGCACAGGCGCAGGTGTTCAAGTTTATGCCGTGGATATTGGTGTTCGTAATGGCACCGTTCGCGGCAGGTCTGCAGCTTTACTGGATGACGTCGAACACGTTGACGATCCTTCAGCAGAAGTGGCTTTACTCGCGGCACCCGGGTCTGAATGCTCAACCGGCTGAAGCAAAGTGAGCGAATTCGACCCGGAAAAGACCGGCTTCAACGAGGACGAACTCGAGATAGCGCGCAAGCTGTTCGCCGGGCCGGTTTCATTCCTGAAATCGGCGCCAACGCTTGAATTCATACCTGAGCCGACAGTTCCCGAAGTATCTTTTGCAGGGCGTTCGAATGTCGGCAAATCGTCATTGCTCAACGCGCTGACCAACCGAAACGGCCTCGCGCGCACCTCGAACACACCGGGCCGGACGCAGGAGTTGAACTTTTTCGAGGTTGGCGAACCCCTGCGGCTGCGTCTTGTCGATATGCCCGGCTATGGCTTTGCCGAGGCCCCGAAGGAGGTCGTCAAGCGCTGGCGGTTCCTGATCAACGACTATCTCCGTGGACGACAGGTGCTCGCCCGCGCTTTCGTGCTGATCGACAGCCGCCACGGCATCAAGCCTGTCGATAACGATATCATGGACATGCTCGATGCCGCCGCAGTCAGCTACCGCGTCGTCCTGACCAAGGCCGACAAGATCAAGGCGACCGAACTGGCAGCAGTCTCCGGACGCACCGCCGAGGTCATTCGCAAGCGCGCCGCGGCCCACCCCGATCTTATCATAACGTCTTCGGAAAAAGGGATGGGCATCCCCGAGTTGCGCGCCGCAGTCCTTGAGGCGATAGCGACGGCATGACCCTGAAGCTTTTCATCGGCAACAAGACCTATTCATCATGGTCGCTGCGTGGCTGGCTGGCCTGCAAGCAATCGGGCCTGTCGTTCGAGGAAGCTGTCGTGCCGTTGTACGACGAAGCATGGGACAAGCGCCGCGAGGGTGACGAATTCGCGCCGAGCCAGGGCAAGGTTCCGATTCTCTGGGATGGCGAGATCGTCGTCTGGGACAGCCTCGCCATTGTCGAATATCTGAACGAGAAGACCGGCAGCACATTGTTCTGGCCCGCGGACGAAGCCGCGCGCGCGATGGCACGGTCGATGGCCGCCGAAATGCACTCGAGCTTCGCCGCACTTCGCCGCGAACACGGCATGAATATTCGCCAGATCTACCCACCGCAGCAGCCATCCGAAGCCGTTATTGCCGAAATAAACCGCATCATGGAACTGTGGGCGCAGGCGCGCGCGCGGTTCGGGTCGGGCGGGGATTTCCTGTTCGGCGAATTCGGTGCGGCGGACATCATGTTCGCGCCCGTCGTCACCCGCTTCATCACCTATTCGCTGCCCGTCGCGCGCTTTGCCCATGCCTATATCAAGGCCATCATTGCCCATCCCTTCATGCAGGACTGGATCGCCGGCGCACAGGCAGAGGACTGGGTTATCGAAAAGTTCGAGGCACCCGTCGAGGGTTAAACAAGGACGACACCTAGGCAAACCCGCGCCCTCCCGTTACCGCAGCGCCATGACCAATGCGCTCGCCCTTGCCAAAGCTCTGATCGCCGCGCCGAGCGTGACGCCCGCGACCGGCGAGGTTTTCGCAGTTCTCGAAAGCGCGTTGTCGGCACAGGGTTTCCAGGTCGAACGATTCATCGCTGGAGAGGCACCGGACGGTCCCGTCGAAAATCTCCTTGCGAGCCGCGGCTCCGACACTGGACCGCATTTTGCGTTTGCAGGGCATCTCGACGTCGTCCCCCCCGGCGAAGGCTGGGAGTCCGCGCCGTTCGACCCACAGGTCCGCGGGGACCTGCTCCACGGTCGTGGCGCGGTGGACATGAAGGGATCGATCGCGGCGTTCGTCGAAGCGGCATCGCGCATTCCCGATCACAAGGGCCGCCTGACACTGATCATCACCGGTGACGAGGAAGGCCCTGCGACGTTCGGGACGCAGTCGCTGATCGAGCGGATGCGCGTGCAGAAGCTGATCCCCGATTTGTGCCTCGTCGGCGAACCCACCTCGGCAGTCCGGCTTGGTGACACGATCAAGATCGGGCGACGCGGATCGGTCAACATTTGGATCGACGTCGCCGGAACACAGGGCCATGTCGCCTACCCCCACCTCGCCGACAACCCGATCCCCGCGCTGGTTCGGATACTGTCGGCAATCGATGAGCTGGTGCTGGACACGGGTTCCGACTGGTTCCAGGCATCGAACATCGAAGTCACCTCGATCGACGTTGGCAATCCGGCAACCAATATCATCCCCGCCAACGCCAGCGCCCGCCTGAGTATCCGGTTCAACGACCAGCAGCGCGGCGAGGCCCTGGTCGCACTTATCCGTGATATCGCCGCGCAAGAGAGTGCGCGAGCGACCATCACAGGGCGTATCTCGGGAGAGGCCTTCCTTACCTTCCCCGGCGCGTTGAGTGACCTGGTTGCGGCCTCGGTTACCGATGTGACGGGGATCGTGCCCGAGCTCTCGACGACCGGCGGCACATCCGACGCACGGTATCTGGCCGCGCTGTGTCCGGTGGTCGAATTCGGCCTTTGCAACGCGACGATGCACAAACTCGACGAAGCGGTGTCGATTACCGACCTCAACGCGTTGACCGATATCTATGAAAAAATACTGACCCGCGTTTTTGTCTAGCCGACGAGCATGTCCTGCTTTTCCCGACCCCAGTCGAGAAACTCCGCTTCGGTCATCGGGTGCGCGATGGCAAAGCCCTGGGCCGCGTCGCAGCCCATGACGCGGAGCATCTCCATCTGGTCGAGCGTCTCGACGCCCTCGGCGACGACCTCATAACCAAGCCCGTGCGCGAGGCCGATGATGGACTGCACGATCGTCCGCGCCCCGTTATGCCTAACGATATCCTCAATCAGGCTGCCATCGATCTTGATGCGATCGATCGGTAGATCACGCAATCGGGTGAGGCTCGAATAGCCTGCACCGAAATCGTCGAGCGCAATACACGCGCCGGCCTTGCGAAGCTTGGCGATCTCGGCCAGCACGGCTTCTCCGCACGACATCGCGAGCGCCTCCGAAATCTCGAACTCGAGCATCTTGGGTGAGATATCGTGCTGAACCATCGCTTCGTTCAGCCGTGGGAAAAAATCGGCACGATTGATCTGGCGCGGGCTCAGGTTCACCGCCAGCCGATATGGCACACCCGATCTTGCCCACCCGGCCGCCATCCGACCGACCGCGTCGATCGACCAGTTGCCAACCTCGAAAATAAGTCCGCTTTCCTCGGCAGTGGCAAGGAATGTTTCGGGCGTTCGTTGCCCGTCGGTGGGGTGATTCCACCGCAGCAATGCCTCCGCCGCGATGACCGAACCATCCACCAATGAGATCTGGGGCTGCAGGGCGACGGTCAGCTCATCGCGCTCGACCGCCAGTCGCAGGTCGTTCTCCAGGCGCGCACGGTCTGCCACGCGCGCCGCCAGCGCATCGCTGTAGAACTGGAACTGAGCACGCCCGCTTGCCTTGGCATGATACATGGCAACGTCGGCTGCGCGCATCAGGCCGGGAAGCTGTTGGCCCCCGCCGGATCGCATGGCCACTCCGATCGAGGCTCCGACATCGAGCGTATGACCCGCCAGGTCGAAGGGCTCGGTCATCACTGCCAACAAGCCACGCGCAATCCGCGTCGCGCCCGCGATGCCGTGGACCAGCGGAAACAGGATCGTGAACTCGTCGCCCGCCAGCCTGCCGACGATGGGATTGCCGACCTCTGAAGAACGTAGCCCTTCGGCATCGGCAACGACGCGCAACCGATTGGCGACCATCCCAAGCAACTGGTCGCCCTGCGCGTGGCCGTAAGTATCGTTGACGGCCTTGAAATTATCGAGATCGAGAAAAAACAACGCGCATTCGTGACCGGTTGGAAGCGCACGCAGGATGCGGTCGGCCTCCCGCCTGAAATTTGTGCGGTTCGCCAACGACGTAACGGGGTCGAACATTGCAAGCGCATGGACGCTGTCGATGTTGGCCCGAACCTGTCGAAACATACTATCAAGCGCAACAGAAAGCTCGGGCAGCGATTTTGCGACTTCGGGAGGCGTTGGGCTTGTCAGATCGCCTTGTGCCGCCGCGATAATGCGCTCGCTCGCAGCGTCGACCGATCCAGCGATACCGGAGATTGAGCGTTCCGCCGATGCCCAGCTCATCACGCCACAAACTAGCGCGACGATTATGGCGCGGGTAATGGCGTTGTTGTCATAGGCAGAATCGGTCGTCGCCAGAAGCGCCAGAATGAACGAAGTCGCGCCGACGCATGCGGCAAAGGAAATGGCGCGCGATTTGAGCGTAACTCCTTCCATCGCGCCAATATGTCCCCACAGCTATCGAACCAATCGCCCGATACGAAATCTCCTATCTGCATGACATGTTTGGGTTAATAAGGGCTTGCAGCGGACCCATATTTCGGGCGTCTCAGGATGATATAGAGCGCACCGGCACCGCCGTGGCGTGGATGTGCGGCGCGGATTGCAGCGATACGACTGGCATGACGCGATGCCGCAACCCAATCATGGATCGAGGCCCGGATTATACCACGCAGGGGCAAGTCGATGCGGCTTGCGTCGCTGCGGGGTGCCTTGCCGGTGACGATCAGCAGGACACGGACCTCGTCGGCCAGGGCGCGGTCAAGTTCGTCGAGCAATCGTCGATGCGCCTGATCGACGGTGCAGCCGTGGAGGTCGATCGTCCGCTCTGGAGCCGCAGCCCCCGACGCGATGCGCCGGTCCCAGCTGCCGTCGAGCGTGACCCCGGGTTTTGCAGCCACAGGACCAGCCTTTCGGACGATCGGCGCGGCGACGGGTTTTGCCTTGATCCGGATTTTCTCTTGCACGGGCGGTTCGATCGATGCCGGCGTCGCGTCGGCAGCGACGCCCTTTGCCCGGCGTACCGTGATGGCGACCCTTCCCCAGATCGCGCGTTCTTCGGGGCTAAGGCGTCGTCCCGCCACCAGTTGTGCTCCCGCTCTGCAATCGTGCCAGCACGCCCTTTGGTACAAAAATGAACGCCGTGCCTCGCGCAGACATCCCGCCGGCAATGACACGCGCATCGGCCCCCGCACCCCAGAAGGTGTCGAACCGGTTCGCGCCCTTGATCGCGCCGCCTGTGTCCTGCGCAATCCACAGCCCCGATGCGTCGGCACGATCCATCGACAGGAACACTGGCGCACCCAGGGGCGCGAAGGCAGGATCTGCAGCCACGCTGCCCCGCCCCGTCACCGCTACTCCAAGCGCGCCGATTGGGCCGTCCCCGGTGATCTCGCGAAAGAACACCCAGCTCTTGTTTTCGCGCATGATCGCACGCCCCTCATCGGGATGCGCGCGCAGATAAGCCATGATACCCTGCATGGATAGCTGACCCGGCATGACCAGCCCACGGTCGCGCATCAATGCGCCGATGCCCGTATAATCGCGCCCGTTCTGGCCGCCATAGGCGATCTGCATGGTGCTGCCGTCGGGAAGCTGCAGCTTTCCCGATCCCTGTACCTGAAGGAAGAAGAACTCCACCGGGTCGGCGGCCCATGCCAGTTCGAGCCCCTTCCCCGCCAGCGCACCGTCTTCGATCTCGCTGCGCGTGTAATAGGGGATCAGTGTCGTTCCCGAGACGCGGCCCGAAATTTTCTTGCCAACCAGCTTGTCCGAAAACTTACCAAGATCGACATCGATCACATCGGCGGGGCGGCCATAGATGGGCACCGTGTAGCCCGGCGTACGGACGCGCGAGCCTGCAATTTCCGGCTCGTAATAGCCTGTCGCATAGGATTTGCCGTCGCCGACCTGAACAGTCTCGAAATTGCCGGTGAAAAAATCGATTGCCCGCGACCGGTCCCATGTCGCAGCCGAGGCGCAAGCGCTGGACCAGTCGGCATTGTTGGTAAGACCCGAATAGTCCGTCCGCCGGAGCAGTGCCGGGCAGCTAAGCTGAAAAGCCACCAGCGCGCGGCTAGCAGCCGCCTTGTCGATGTTCAGTGAAGCGATATCCGGCCCTGCAACGCCGCCAGTGGACAAAGCGGTTGGTCCTGCAGGCGCCGGGGTCACCGCCCTGGGCATGATCGGTGTCGCGGGCTTGATGCGATAGGCCGGGGTCGGAATTGCGGTCGCGGATCCTGCGCGGTCAGCAATCGGCGCTGAACCCGCCGAACGTGGCACAACGCTGTTCGCGCACCCGGCAAGCACCTGCGCCGCCAGCACGACGCAAAGAATTCGCCTCATGCGGATTCGTCGGTGTCGGTCAAAATCCAGTTGGGATCGGATGAGCGAACGGCACGCGAGAACGTCCATGCGTCGTGGGTTGGCACGGCATCGCTCAACGATCCGGCAACGACGTTATTATCGGCATCGCGCGTCACGGCAGCGATATCGGCATCGAACCTGACAGTGATTTCGGCAGTCTTGCCTTCCAGCCTGGCCGCCGAAATGATCGCTTTTTCGATCTGTACGAGCCGGTTATCGAGGACATGCCCAGCAGCCTTGCGCTCGGCGATCGATGCGGCAAACGACTGGCGCACATCGTCGTCGGTCAGTTCGGCCAACTCGACCTCGTCGCCGCGCCAATACGCCTCCAGGATCATGCGATAGGCCGCTTTCGACCCTTCGATGAACCGCGCTACGTCAAAGTTACTGTCCGCTGCGATGATCGCGCGAATACCGGCGGCGGCGGATGGTTCGAAGACGTTGCTGTTTTCGATCACGACCGTTGGACGAGCCTCGTCGCCGGGCGCAGACGGGACCAATTGTCCCTGTTCTACCGGGGCGACGAAAGTCTGCTCATGCCCCGTACGCTTACCGAGCACGGAGTAAAGCCGGAGCGCCAGAAACCCAGCAACCATTGCAAGAAGTACGATACCGACCACAAAACCTCCGAACGACTATCTGGGATATAGGCACGATTTGCCTCGACTTCAAATGCGACTTGAAACTGGCATTGCCCTGTCACCCCCTCGCCTGCTAGTCGCGCGCCATATTCATGGCATCGAACAGCAGGACCGACACGAAATGGCCGAAGAAATGGGCACCGAAGCGCTCGCCAATGGCGAGGACACCACTCCACAGGCTGGCGTCCTGTCGCAGTACGTCAAGGATCTGTCGTTCGAGAATCCGAACGCGCCCGGCGTTTATCAGTGGCAGGGCCAGCCGCAGATCGACGTGCAGTTCAATATCGGATCGAACCAGCTCGCCGACGATGCGTATGAGGTCATCCTGAAGATCGAAGTGAAGGCAACCGCCGCTGACAAGACCGCGTTTCAGGTCGAGCTGGCCTATGCCGGTCTGTTCGCGCTTCGCAACATTCCCGAGGACCAGCTTCAGCCGTTCCTTCTTGCCGAAGCACCGCGCATCCTGTTTCCCTTCGCGCGCCGCGTTCTTGCGGATGCCGTTCGCGACGGTGGGTTCCCGCCGCTGATGCTCGAGCCGATCGACTTCGGTCAGCTTTACGTGTCGCAGGCCGAACAGACCGACGCTCTGGCCTTCGCAACGCCCGCCGGCGAAGCATAGTCAGCCGCCGAACCCCATGAACCTTGTTCGCGCGACCGCGTCGATCGGCGGCCTGACGCTTGTCAGTCGCATACTCGGCATGGTCCGCGACATGTTGATGGCGCGGTTCGTCGGCGCGGGGTTTGCCTCCGACGCTTTCCTGATCGCGTGGCGGTTGCCAAACCTGTTTCGCGCCTTGTTCGCAGAAGGCGCGTTTTCCGCCGTATTCGTGCCAATGTTCAACCGGCGGATCGCCGAAGCTGATGCCGAGGTTCCGGGATCGGGCCTGAGCGCGGCGACCGACTTTGCCGGACAAGTGCTGTCGGTGCTGTTCCCCTTTCTGGTCGTCTTCACCGGCATCATGATCGCCGCTACCGGGCCGATCGTCTGGGCTATGACGGGCGGTTTTCCCGATGGTGGCGTGGAAAAGTTCGCGCTCGCCAGCCACCTTACGCAGATCACTTTTCCGTATCTGGCGCTGATTTCGCTGGTGTCCTTGCTTGGTGGCATCCTCAATTCGCTGGGGCGGTTCTGGGTCAATGCGGCCGCACCGATCCTGCTCAATATCGCGATGATCCTCGCTATTCTGCTTTTCCGGGGAAGCACTGGCGTCGAGACGGCGGAAACCCAGGCGATCGCGGTGACGGTGGCGGGTGCGCTGCAACTGGCGTGGCTGATCTGGTCGTGTCGGCAGGCGGGTGTTATCCTGAAACTGCAAATGCCGCGCCTGTCGCCCGACGTGCGGCGGATGCTGTTCCTGATCGGACCTGCCGCGATTGGTCAGGGTGCTATCCAGTTCAACCTGCTGATTTCGACCTCGCTTGCCGCCCGTTTCCTTGAACAGGGGGCGGTCAGCTACCTTTACTATGCCGATCGCCTGAACCAGCTTCCGCTCGGCCTGATCGGGATCGGCGTCGGCACGGCCATCCTGCCCAGCCTGACGCGCCAGATCGTCTCGGGCAATGCCGTCGCCGCCGGACACACGCAGAACCGCGCTATGGAACTCAGCCTGTTCCTCGCCCTGCCCGCAGCGGTGGCCTTGGTAATTTCCGCGACTCCACTGATCCGGGGCGTTTTCCAGCACGGAGCCTTCACGGCAGTCGATACAATTGGCGCGGCGGGTGCCTTGGCCGCGTTTTCGGTCGGCGTCCCGGCCTATGTGCTGATCAAGGTGCTCACGCCGGGGTTTTACGCGCGACAGGACACAAAAACGCCCGTCCGGCTCGCGGTCGTGTCGATGTTGTTCAACCTCGTGGGGAACCTCCTGTCGGTGCTCGTCTTCAATGCCGGATTTGTCGGGATCGCCCTGTCCACGGCGGGCGCGGCGTGGGTCAATGTAATCCTGCTTTACTGGACGCTCCACAAACGCGATCATTTGCGCTTCGATGCCCGGTTCAAGGCCAAGGCGCTAAGGATCGGTGCCGCCAGCGTCGCGATGGGGATCGCGCTCACCCTGCTCAACCCGCTGGTCGATCCCTATATGGCGCGCAGCACGGTCGATCGCGTCATTGCGTTGCTCGCCCTTTGCGGTATCGGCGCGGCGGTCTATGGCGCGGTTGCGGTCGTGGTCGGTGCATTCTCCTTGCGCGAACTCCGCACGCAATTCACGCGAAAGGGATAATATGAGGGTCGTTTCGGGCATCCAGCCAACGGGCAGCCTGCACCTCGGCAACTATCTCGGCGCGATCCGCAACTGGGTGCGAATGCAGGACAGCGTCGAGGGGGAATGCCTGTTCTTCCTTGCCGATCTGCACGCCATCACGGTCTATAACGATCCGAGGACGCTGACCGCCAATACCCGCGAGATGGCGGCGGCCTTAATCGCGAGCGGCATCGATCCGGCGCGCGCGATCCTGTTCAACCAGGCGCGTGTTCCCGCCCATAGCGAATTGGCCTGGTTGCTGTTCTGCACCGCGCGGATCGGCTGGCTCAACCGGATGACGCAGTTCAAGGAAAAATCGGGCAAGGATCGTGAAGGTGCCAGCATCGGCCTCTTCGCCTATCCGGTTCTGCAGGCCGCCGACGTGCTGCTCTATAACGCGACGCACGTTCCGGTGGGCGACGACCAGAAACAGCATCTCGAACTCGCGCGCGATATCGCCACCAAATTTAATGGCGATTTCGGGGTCGATCTGTTCACCCTGCCCGAACCGTTCATTCCACCCGCCGCCGCCCGCATCATGTCGTTACGGGACGGGACGGCCAAAATGTCGAAGTCCGATCCTTCGGACATGAGCCGCATCAACCTGATCGACGATGCCGACGTGATCGCGCAGAAGATCCGCAAGGCGAAGACCGATCAGGACGTCCTGCCCTCGGAGCCCGCGGGCCTGAGCGAACGTCCGGAGGCGCGAAATCTCGTCACCATATTCGCCGCACTTGCGGATTCGACCAGCGAGCAGGTTCTTTCGGAATTCGGCGGATCGCAATTCGGACCTTTCAAGGCGCGGTTGATCGAGCAACTGGTCGCCACCCTGACGCCGATCCGCGAGCGTATGCTGGAGTTGCGCGACGACGCGAAAATCGATGCAATTCTGGAAGATGGCGCAGCCCGTGCGCGAGTGTTAGCGCAACCCACGCTGGGGGCCGCCTATGCCGCAACCGGGCTTCAAAGGTCGAACCGGGGCTAAGCCGCGACGGATCGAACACGTTCAACAAGCGTTCACCAGATGAGTCGCATTTTGCTACGCAATGGCGATAACGCTACAACAAAGGTCGTTTCCGATGATCCGTTTTCTTAAATACGCCGCGCCAATCGCTCTTTTGACGATTGCCGGTTGCGCCGAGCCTTTCCAGGCCCGCGTATCGCGCTATCAGGCGCTTCCTGTTCCGCAGGGGCAGAGCTTTGCCGTGGTTTCCGATGATCCGCGTCAGAACAGTTCGCTCGAGTTTCAGACCTATGCCAACATGGTCGCCAATCGCCTGCAGCAAGTCGGCTATGTCCGCGCCGGCACCTCGACCGGTGCAAATCTGATCGTCTCGATCAATTACGGCGTTGATCGCGGACGTGAGAAGATCCGTTCGACGCCCGGTGGGTTCGGTGGCTTCGGCTATGGCGGCGGGTTCGGCTATAGCCGCTTCGGCGGCTATGGTGGCTTCGGTCGCCCTTATTACGGCTATGGCTATGGCCGGCGCGCCTTTGTCGGCGGGTTCTACGATCCGTTCCTGTTCGATGATTACAACACCGTCGAAAGCTACACCGTTTATAACTCGCAGTTGGAGATGACGATCGAGCGTCGCGGCACGCATGAGCGGGTGTTCGAGGGCAAGGCGCAAGCCATATCGACCGATAACGATTTGACGACGCTTGTGCCGAACCTGATCGACGCCATGTTTACCGGCTTCCCCGGCAATTCGGGCGAGACGGTAAAGATCACCATCGCCCCTCCCGGCAAGACGCGCCGTTAAGCTCTACGATAGCGCAACCGGAAACTGTCGGCGTAATCCCTCAGTTTCCGGCCTGCGATAGCGTCGCGCAAACCTCGCATAAGTTGTTGATAGAACCACAGATTGTGCCCGGTCATCAGCATCGCACCGAGCATCTCGCCCGATTTCACCAGATGGTGGAGGTAGGCGCGGCTCCAGCCGGTGCAGGTCGGGCACGCGCAATCGGCCGATAGCGGCGACTGGTTCTCGGCATGTCCCGCATTGCGGATGTTGACCGGGCCGTCCCATGTGAACGCCTGCCCATTGCGCCCGCTACGGGTCGGCAGGACGCAATCGAACATATCGACGCCGCGCTCCACTGCTCCCACGATGTCATCAGGTTTGCCGACGCCCATCAAGTAGCGCGGGCGGTCAGCTGGCAACATGTCGGCGGCATAGTCAAGCACGCCGAACATCGCCTCCTGCCCTTCCCCGACAGCCAGTCCCCCGATCGCGTAACCGTCGAAGCCGATATCTACGAGTGCATCGGTCGATTTCCGGCGCAGGTCGGCGAACATCGAGCCCTGCTGGATACCGAAAAGCGCCGCCTCCGCCGCATGATCGGCTCCACTGTCGAATCCGTCGCGCGACCGGCGCGCCCAGCGCATCGACCGGTCCATCGACTTGCCCGCGACCTCGTGCGTAGCCGGGAATAGCGTACACTCGTCAAACGCCATAACGATGTCCGAGCCGAGCAGCCGCTGGATTTCCATCGAGCGTTCGGGGGTGAGCATGTGGCGCGACCCGTCGAGATGCGATTTAAACGCGACGCCCTCTTCGGTGATCTTGGTCAGGTCGCCCAGACTCATGACCTGATAACCGCCGCTGTCGGTCAGGATGGGCCGGTCCCACCCCATGAACGCATGCAGTCCGCCAAGCCGCGCCATGCGCTCCGCGCCGGGCCGAAGCATCAGATGGTAGGTGTTGCCAAGGATGATGTCGGCACCAGTAGCCCGCACACCGTCGGGGGTCATGCCCTTCACGGTCGCAGCGGTGCCGACGGGCATGAAGGCGGGCGTGCGGATTTCGCCGCGCTTCATGGCGATGGTGCCGGTACGCGCCGCGCCATCGGTGGCGGTGATCGAAAAATTGAAGCGGGGAGCGGGGGTCATGAGCCGCCAATGCCGCGCCTGCAGGAAGATGTCGAGTGAGCCAGCTGCAGTGGTGCCCGCCTGTGCAAACCTTGACACTGTTGGTCGATCTGTTCAGCGCAAGCGATAGCCGATCTGGGCACGACGGCATGTGGGGGCCACATTGATAAAAAGACCGTCACGCGAGCGGGTTTTCGGACTCACAGCCTTGATGCTGATCCTGGTGGCAACGGCGCTGCTGCGCTTCGTCTCCGCCAGTCACTCGCTGCAATTCGACGAGCACGCATCGGTCTATTTCAGCGACCAGAGCTATGCGCGCCTGTGGAGCGACTGGATGCTGCGCGAAACCAATCCACCGCTGTACTACTCGATACTGCGAGCATGGCGCGCGATTGCGGGATCGTCGGACTGGGCAATCCGGGTGCCAACGATTGTCGCGAGCCTTTGCGCGATCGTGCTGCTCTATGCGCTTACCCGCCGGATATACGGCACGACGGCTGCTGTCATCGCGGCTGGGCTGGCCGGGATATCGGGACGTCACCTGTATTTTGCCGAACTGGCACGGGGTTACATCTTCGTGCTCTGCGCGGTCCTCGTCGCGGTCGGTGCGCTGGTCACCATTTCTTTGTCCGGTGCGAAGCTGTCGTCCCGCCGACGCGCCCTGGCGCTCTATACGGTTGCGGCAACGGCGGCGATCTATCTTCACACGACGATGATCCTGTTTCCCGTTTTCGCGTTTGTTGCGGTCATCGCCTCAGACCCCGCCCGGTATCGCTCGCACCCGAGACAATTATTGCCGCTCATCGTCGCCAACATTGCGGTCTGTATCCTGTCGGCATGGGCGATTCGGATTGCGGCTTTGCAACTGATCTACGGTCGGGACAACATCTCGGCGATCGGGTTGGCCGATTTGGGGCAGATAGCGGCATATTCGTTGAAGACGCTGTTCCTGTCGATCGGAACCGAATGGCTGCCGTCGTTACTCGCCCCTTTTTTGGCATTTCTGATCATACGTTTTGCCATGTCCGACCGTCAGCGCGCCGAGACTCGCCTGCTTGCCGCTTTGGCCGGAATTTCGCTGTTCGCGCTCGCCTGCATAGGCATGGTCGTACCGATATTCGTGCCGCGCACCATCTTCTGGATTTCCGGCATCCTATCGATCTTGCTTGCCGGTGCGCTTGCGGGGATGCCAGCGGTGCGCCTTCGCTGGACCGTGCTGGCGATCGTTGTTGCGGCGCTCGCGATCGACATGTTCCGCTTGCGTCAGACGATCGAGGACGAGAACTGGAACACGCCGGTTCAGATCATGTCCCGCTATCCGGGGGCACTCCTCCTCGTGCAGGGTGAAGCGATGGCGCTGCTGGCCGATTCGGTATGTCGGCGAAAACTGTCGACACCCTGTCCTTATATCGTGGTCGCCGCCACGGTCGAGCGGGACCCCTACGACGCTTGGGGCCTGGGGTTGTACGACGGGCCCAAAGTGCCAGTCACCGACCTTCCGCGTTATGCCGCAGGGCGGACCGTCTTCCTTTTCCGCAAACAGGCGTTCCATAACCTGCCGATCATGTTGCACGAGCGCGGATTGGGTGGCGGCGTACCGGATAACGGTCCTTTGCTCATCGGCCCCCTGCCCGCGTCGGCACTGGGGCCCCGCTGATCAACCGCGCGTGACGGTCACCCGCTGTTCGAACATTTGCGCGCTGCCGAAGACCGTCATGAAGGCTATGTCGGTGGCGTCGCGACCGACGCCGATGCGGACGATTTCCTCGGCTTTCGCCATGCCGGTCGCATCGACCAGATGCCATGAACCGTCGAGCCAGATCTCGACCACGGCATGAAAGTCCGGCGGGGTTACACCGGGCGCATAGGCAGCGACCAGGCGCGCCGGGATCATCGCTGCGCGCGACATGCTGGCGAGAAGATGGGCGAAATCGCGGCACACGCCCTGACGCTGGACAAACGTGCCCGCCGCCGTCGTGTCACCACTCGACGACCCTGAAACATAGTCGACGTGCGTTGCCATCCAGTCGAGCATCGCCATGATCTTCTGGCCGCCACCAACGTGCGAAAACTCGCGCGTGACGAACGCCTCGAACTTGTCGCTCTCACAATAGCGGCTGGGCAGCAGATACGGCACGACTAACGCGGGGAGCATGCGCGGGTCGTTCGCCTGCTTATTGGAAAGATCCACGGGTGCGCGGTCGATCGCGACCCTGGCACGATATTCGACGCGAAACTGGCCAAGCCCTGCGGCCCAAGTGCGCTGCCCGATCGATTCCTCACCCTCGACAGCGCGCAGACGTTCGGGTGATGTCACGGTAAGATGACTTTCAAGCAGGCGCTGGTCAGCCATTGCGGCGGCCTCGACCTGCAGCAAGACGTCGTGGCGTTCTGGAATTCCATAATCCAGCAGAACGTCGATATCGATGATCATGGCGACTCCGAGGGGGCAATGTGCTTGGTAACAGACTTACCCTCCCCAGGTTCCGACCCATGGCTCCCGTTATTTGGCGGGCAACAACAGACTGGCGTCACCATAACTGTAAAAACGATAGCCGTCAGCAATCGCGTGCGCATAGGCCGCTTGCATCGTGTCCCGACCCATCAACGCGCTAACCAGCATGAACAGCGTCGATTTCGGCAAGTGGAAATTGGTGAGCAATCCGTCGATCGCGCGAAACTCATAGCCGGGGGTGATGAAAATCGCCGTGTCGCCTTCAAAGGGAACAATCCCCTCCCCTTCACGCCACGCGCTTTCGAGCAGGCGCAGCGAGGTGGTGCCGACCGCGATCACCCGCCCGCCCGATGCCCGAACGGCGTTGAGGCGGGCGGCGGTGGCGGCGTCGATGCTGCCCCATTCGGCATGCATTTTGTGATCGAGCGTGTCCTCCACTTTCATCGGCAGGAACGTGCCCGCGCCCACATGAAGTGTCAGCATTTCGTGAGCAATCCCGACGGCATGGAGCGCGGCCATGAGGTCCGGTGTGAAGTGCAATGCCGCGGTGGGTGCAGCGACGGCCCCGGGAAGTTCGGCGAACATCGTCTGATAGTCGCTGGCGTCGCGATCGTCGGTTGGGCGTTTGCTGGCGATATAGGGGGGCAGCGGCATCTGCCCGGCGCGTTCGAGCAGGATTTCGACCGGTTCGGCTCCCCCAAAGGTCAGCAACCAGCTGCCGTCCTCGGCCCGCGCGCTGGCGATGGCGGCGACACCGTTGCCGAAGTCGATATCGTCACCCTCATGCAGGCGCTTGGCGTTCCGGATAAAGGCGCGCCACGCCCGCAGGCCTTCGCGTTTGTGCAACGTCGCGCCGATGGTCGCGTTTCCCCGACGGCCCTGCAACTGCGCCGGGATGACACGGGTATTGTTGAAGACAAGACAATCGGTTGGACGCAGGATCGACGGCAGGTCGCTGACGAGGCGATCGGTTTGGTAGGAACCGTCCACGACAAGCATTCGCGCCGAATCGCGCGGGAACGCCGGGCGCAAGGCGATGCTGGCTTCGGGAAGGTCGAAATCAAACAGGTCGACGCGCAGTGAAATATTCCTTGGATAGCCACTCGCCACGTCCGTCATCCTGAACTCGTTTCAGGATCCATGCCTCCGTCGTCGAGGCTCTTGCGGGTCGATCGATGGACCCTGAAACAAGTTCAGGGTGACGTGCTTTAGGCGGGTGTTATTTCGGCGGAACGGGTGCCGGAGCCGCGGTCGCCGGAGCAGGCGTTGTCGGCGTGACCGGTGAACCGGTGCCCGTCGGAGCCGATGGTGCGGCAGGCGCGGCTGCGACCGGCGCGGGGATCACCAGCGGCACGCGAGCAGCCGTCGGCCCATCCGATTCCATCCATGCATGGAGGATTTTCGACGGGTTGGCGGGTGGCTCGCCACGCTGGATGGCATCGACATATTCCATGCCCGAGGTTGCGCGTCCGATAACGGTGTATTTACCGTCCAGGCGCAGGACCGGCATGAAGACGATGAAGAACTGGCTGTTGGCCCCGTTGATGTCCGCAGGGCGCGCCATCGACACGGCACCGCGCAAATGGGGCAGGTCGTTGAATTCGGCCTTTACGTCGGGTAGCGGCGAGCCGCCTTCGCCGGTCCCCTTGGGGTCCCCGGTCTGCGCCATGAAACCCTCGATCACGCGGTGGAATACCACGTTGTCGTAAAAACCGGCACGGGCGAGGGTGCGGACACGCTCGACGTTGATCGGGGCCTTGTCGGGGCGGAGCGCAATGACAACGCTGCCGCCAGTCGACAGGTCGAGGTGCAGGATATATTTCGGATCGGTAGGCGGTGCGACCGGAGCCGGCCCCGGAGCGGGCACTGGCACGGCAGGCTTTGCGGAAGCGGCACCCGACAAGGCCGCAAACGCGAGGAAACCCAACATCAAACGCATCGTAATCGCTCCGTGAATAAGTCGTCGAGCGCTTTGCCCGGCGCGGGCTTAGCGTTCAATGAACCGAATTGCTAACTGCCCTTGCGGCCGA
>JAQGKX010000153.1 GCA_028289885.1 Sphingomonadales bacterium | reverse complement strand
CGGGGTTGCGCCCCGGCAAACCCCCGCCTACAGGAACCATCCCAGTGCGCCCGTAGCTCAGCTGGATAGAGCATCAGACTACGAATCTGAGGGCCGGGCGTTCGAATCGCTCCGGGCGCACCAATTTTCCTTCGGGGAATAAACGGGTCAGGCGGGCAGCGAAAGCTGCCCGTTTTCAATTGGCGAGATCAACAAGGGCGGCAGGCAACCAGGCTGGCTCGAACTCTGCCATCCGAACCAAAAAGCTCGAATTATATTCCAATCCCGAGCGAGAGAGCTTATCATTTTGGCCCGTCGCTTTTCGGAGCATCGGCCACTACAAAAAAAACAAAGACTAAAATAGGAGAGAACATCATGACGCGTTTCCAGATGGCATTCGCCGTCGCCGCCGTCGCAGCACTGCCGCTTATGTCGGCGTCCGCGAATGCACGATCATCCGATCTTCAGGTTTCCAGCCCCTCGATCAATCATAGCCTTCGGACGGTTGCAGTGAGCTATGCCGACCTAAACCTGCATAAAGACGCTGGTGTCGCCAAACTCACCTCGCGCGTAGCATCCGCAGTTCGGGAGGTATGCGCGCCGCGAAACTATACCGATCTGGCGCAGCTTAGACCAACTCTGACCTGCAGGCACAACTCGATGGAACGCGCAAAAGCCGACATCGCGATGGCGATCACGAAGGTTTCGGCCGGCGAGAGTGCAACGGCATTACAGCTAGAAGTGCGTAGCTGATCTATCCTTTTTGGGGTCGCGATCGTCGATAGTCATGTGATTGTCACTCGACGGTCGTGAAACCTTGCATCAGACCGATGACATCATCGCGTCGATGACGTGTCCAACTGCGCGCGTTCCTTCGCCATCGTGATAGCGTCCAGTATCTTCGCGCCGCCGAGGAACACCGCACCCGAACACGCCGCCATCAGCAAATATCCGCCAAAGCCGGGATAGGCGACAAGATAGCCCTTGCCGCGCTCCATCGCGCCGGTCGCGAGGGAGTAGATGATGAGATAGGCTTCCCATTTGGTCTTAATGGTAAAGAGGCGACTGATCTTCTTGAGCATGTCCGGCATAGAGCAATTGTTAGGCCAATCGCAGAAATCCGTAAACAAGTCTTAACGAGCACAGTAAATTGTAAATTAACGCGACAATTCGGGCAGGTTCAGCGCCTCGATCAGCGCCGCGCGGGCGTTACGAATCTTGGCGATCAGCGCGGGATTTCCAAGGTCGTGTGGCGCGATCCTTTCGGGCCAATGCTGGCGGACGACCCCTGCAATCAGGTCCAGTCTCGCGTTGTTCGCCAGGAATCGCTCATCTACGTCTGCCGGGTCCGCAACCACGCGCAGGCGGAGACAGGCTGGGCCGCCACCGTTCGCCATCGATTCGCGCACATCGACCGGCACGAGGCGGCGGATTGGGCCGTTGCCGGCGACCAAAGTTTGAAGCCAGCCCCAGACGCGAACGTTGTCGCGGGTCTCGCTCGGCAGGATCAGCGCCATGCCGCCATCGGGTAACGTCACGAGCTGGGCGTTGAACAGATAGCTGGTGATGGCATCACCCAGCGAAACGACATCGGCGGGAACCTCGACGATTTCGACCTCGGGCAGCGCAGTTTTCAGGTCGTTATAAAAGCGCCCCTTGTCCGCGAATGCGTGTTCGTGGGTGAACAACACGCGCTCGTTTGCGACAGCGACGACGTCGTTGTGGAAGGCACCCGCTGCGATTGCCGCATCGGATTGCGCGACGAACAGCGCCTCCGAAACTCCGTGGAGCCGGGCGACGGCCTTGGATGCCTCCACATGCTGGCGCGCGGGGAAGCGGCCTCCGGGCAAGCCGTACACGAAAACCTCGACGCCGGGTGCGTCGTGATGACGGCACAGGCGCATGTGGTTCGCTGCGCCTTCGTCGCCGAACGGAGAGGGAACGGGGTCGTGGATGGCAAATACCGGGCTTGCGAACGCAATTTTCAGTTGCGCCAGCGTCCCCGGCCACTCGTGCGCGCGGTGCGCCATGGTCAGCAGGTTCGCGGGCGTGAGGTGGCACCGGCCATCATGCGTGTCCGGAGCGGGCGAGACGGTCGCGGCGTTGGCAGCCCACATCGCCGAGGCCGACATCGACGCGGCGAGGATATGCGGATCCGCCGTGGTTTCCTCAGTTCCCATCGCGGCGAGCCAGGCACCATCGGGGCGGTCGTGCGGCAGGAAGAACCCCTGTGTCAGCCCAAGCGCAATGTTGGCGCGCATTTTTTCAATGCCCTGCAACGCCGCCGCGCGAGGACGCGACACCGCTCCCGCATTTTTGGCCGAAGCGAGATTGCCGGCGCTCAGCCCTGCGTAATTATGGCTTGGTCCGACGATGCCGTCGAAGTTGATCTCCACCAGCTTCATTGCGGTGCCACCAGGATTTCATCGCCAGCGCCGATGCCGAGCGTTTTCGCAGCTTCGGGATCGATCGTCCCGCCGTCGACACAGCCCCATGTCGCCACGAAATCCTGCAACTGTCCGCAAGCGACGATGGCGCGGGGCGCTTCGTTGGGGGTGACAGACGCGATCGTCACGGCTCTCGCATCGGCGATCGACCGGATCCGATCGGTTCGGACGCGCATCGTCGGGCCGCCGTCGAAGATATCGACATAGCCGTCCGCGGTGAATCCCTCGCCCTCCAGCATACGCATCGCCGCGCGGCCCGATGGGTGGGGCAGGCCGATGGCGGCGCGCGCGGCCTCGCTCAGCATTGCGACATAGACCGGGTGCTTGGGCATCAGGTCGGCGATGAACTGGTGGCCGTTGATCGCGTTGAACTCGTCGGCTTCCTGAAAACTCATGCCGAAGAACCGGCCCGCGACTCCGTCCCAGAAGGGCGACCCGCCGCTTTCGTCGATCAACCCGCGCAGTTCGGCAATCGTCGTATCGGCAAAGCGCGCGCGGTGCTGTTTGATGAACAGATAGCGGCTACGGGCGATCAGCATGCCGAGGCCACCGGCGCGTTCGTGCGGGTGGAGGAACAGGCCGCCGACCTCGCTCGTGCCCTCTAGATCGGTGGAGAGCGTCAGCATATCGGCGCGAAACGTGCGCGCGAGTTCCTTCGAATGCTGGGTCAGCGTGCCGATACGATAGCTGTAGAATGGTGCGCTCATGCCGACCAGGCTGAATATCTGGCACGTGCCGCGAACCTGCCCGGTTTCTGTATTCTCGAGCACGAGCACGAACAGATCTTCGCCGAGCGTGTCATCGATACGGCCGAACGCCGCCGCCGACCGTTCGAGCTTGGCGATCAGCGCAGGCTTGTCGGGCGGCAAATTGGTGAAACCACCGCCGGTCAGCTTTGCCATCTCATAAAGAGCCGCAAGGTCCGACGTGCGCGCAGCGCGTATCCGGAATGCCATTCAATACGCCCCGCTTGCAATGCGATGCAGGACCAATGCGCTCAACATCGCGCGTTCCCCCAATGATCCCACGATCAGATATTCCTCCGCCGAATGGATGGCACCCCCGCGCACGCCCATGGTGTCGACCACCGGCACCCCGCAAGCCGCAATGTTGTTGCCGTCGCAGACGCCTCCGGTGGGCTTCCACGCGATCGACTGGCCCAGCGCGCCGCCACAGTCGCGGACCAGCCCAAACAGTTTTTCGGCGGGCGGGTCCATTGGCTTCGGCGGACGGCTGAAACCACCGTGCAGGTGGATGGCAACGTCGTGCAGGGTTGCGATCTCGGCAATGGCAAGGTCGATTTCGGCGATCGCGCGGCCCTCTTCCTGCGGTGTCGATGGCCGCATGTTGACGCGCAGAACCGCGTGGTCGGGCACGACGTTGTTCGGGCCGCCGCCATCGATCTTAGCGGGATTGACCGACAATCCGGGAGCCTTCAACGCCGCAAGTCGCAACGCCAGCGCCGCTGCCGCGAGCAGCGCATTGCGGCCATCTTCCGGATTACGCCCCGCGTGGGCGGCTTTGCCGGTAACGATGAAACTGAAATTCCCGCTCCCCGGTCGCGCGCCCGCCAGCGTACCGTCGGGCAGCGCGGCGGGTTCGTAGGTCAGCGCCGCGATCTTGCCCTGCGCCAGTTCGGCGATCAGCGCCGCCGATGACAAGGATCCGGTTTCCTCGTCGCTGTTGATCAGCACGTCATAACCAAGCGCGGACGCCGCATCGCTGGTCTCGAACGATTTTAGCGCCGCCAGCATCACTGCAATGCCGCCCTTCATGTCCGCTACGCCCGGTCCGTTGATGACGCCCGGTTCGACCTCCCGTAACGTCTGGAAAGCATGGTCCGCCGCGAAAACCGTGTCCATGTGACCGGTCAGCAGCACACGCCGGTTGGCCCCGGGGCGAACGCTCAGGTGCAGATGCTGGCCGTAAACGCGCGACTGGCTGGACCCATCGGGCAGGACCGCATCGATGGGCGCGGCATCGACCAGCCTGATTTCGCCCGGCAGCGCGGCAAACGCATCGGCCAGCAATGCAGCGACCGTGGCCAGCCCCGCCAGATTGCCGGTCCCCGAATTGATCCCCGCCCATTGCTCGACCAGCGCCAGCGTCGGGAAACCCCGCGCCCGGTCGATCATCGCACGTTCGTGTAAGCTCAGCGTTTCCATATTCTCCGTCTAGCCGTGACGCCTCGGCTTGTCGAAGGGCGCGATTGGCGGCATAGCGCGTGTCGCTTCCTCCCCGGCGCACTCGAGTATTCATGTCCAGCCAAGGAGTTACCATGTCCGCATATCTCGACCGTTCGGGGCTGAAAGTCGCACCCGCCCTCATCGATTTTGTCGAGCATGAAGCGTTGCCCGGTACTGGCATCGCGCCCGACGTGCTGTGGAGCGGCCTGGCCGATATTCTGGGTCATTTCGCGCCGCATAACCGCGCGTTGCTGGGAAAGCGCGACACGTTGCAGGGCCGGATCGACGAGTGGCACATCGCGCGGGCCGGGCAACCGCATGACGCCATGGCCTATGAGGCATTCCTGCGCGAGATCGGATATCTGGTTGCCGAGCCTGCCGCTTTCGCCATCACGACCGGGAACGTCGATGCCGAGGTTGCGACGCTGGCCGGGCCGCAACTGGTCGTGCCATCGCTCAACACGCGCTTTGCCCTGAACGCCGCCAATGCGCGCTGGGGCAGCCTGTACGATGCGCTTTATGGCACCGATGCGCTGGAGGCCGCGCCTGCAGTTCCCGGCGGTTACGATCCCGTCCGTGGCGCTGCGGTCATCGCCTATGCCAAGCAATTTCTCGATGGCGCGGTGCCGCTGGCTTCGGGAAGCTGGGCCGACCTGACCTCTGTCGCCGATGTACCTGCAATCGGCTGGCGCGGCGACCGCAGCAATCCGTCCGCCATCCTGTTGCGCCACAACGGCCTCCACGTCGAACTCGTCATCGACCGGAACAGCGCGATCGGTGCGAGCGATCCGGCGGGGATTTCGGACGTCATTCTTGAGTCCGCCTTATCGACGATAATCGACCTCGAAGACTCGATTGCCGCCGTCGATGCAGAAGACAAGGTTGCCGCGTACCGGACTTGGCTCGGACTGATGAAGGGCGATCTGGTCGCCACGCTTGAAAAGGGCGGCAGGACGCTGACCCGCGCACTCGATGCCGACCGTGAATGGCAGGGCGTCTCCGGGGCGTTTACGCTGCATGGCCGCAGCCTGATGTTCATCCGCAATGTCGGGCATCTGATGACCAACCCGGCGATCCTGCTGCCCGATGGTTCGGAAGTTCCCGAAGGCATCCTCGATACCGTCGTCACGTCGCTGGTCGCGATGCACGACCGGGGCGGGAACAGCCGCACCGGCAGCATCTATATCGTGAAGCCCAAGATGCACGGTCCGGAGGAAGCCGCGTTCACCAACGCGCTGTTCGACGCCACGGAGGATCTGCTCGGCCTGACCCGCAACACGATAAAGGTCGGCGTGATGGACGAGGAGCGCCGGACCTCGGCCAATCTCGCCGCGACGATCCATGCCGTGCGAACACGGATCGCGTTCATCAACACCGGCTTCCTCGACCGTACCGGCGACGAGATGCACACGTCGATGCGCGCGGGACCGATGGTTCCGAAGGCCGAGATGAAGGCATCGGCATGGATCAAGTCGTACGAGGGCCGCAACGTTGCCATCGGCCTCGCCTGCGGGCTGTCGGGCAGGGCGCAGATCGGCAAGGGCATGTGGGCCGCTCCCGATCGCATGGCCGACATGATGGTGCAGAAAATCGGGCATCCGATGTCGGGCGCGAACACCGCATGGGTGCCATCGCCGACCGCCGCGACGCTGCACGCGATGCACTATCATCAGGTCGATGTGTTTGCGCGCCAGCCCGAGGTCGCGGCGATCCCGCCCCTGTCGGACTTGCTGACGATCCCGCTTGCGGTCGGTCGCAATTGGGTGCCCGCCGAGGTCGAGCGCGAACTCGACAATAATGCGCAGGGGATTTTGGGTTATGTCGTGCGCTGGATCGATCAGGGGATCGGCTGTTCGAAAGTTCCCGACATCGACGACGTCGGGCTGATGGAGGATCGCGCGACGTTGCGGATTTCGTCACAGCATATGGCGAATTGGCTGCTCCACGGCGTTTGCACCGCTGAGCAGGTCGACGCGGCGCTCCTGCGAATGGCGGCGAAGGTCGATGCTCAGAACGCGGGCGACGCGCTCTACCGTCCAATGGCTCCCGATCCCGCGGCGAGCATCGCATTCACCGCCGCCCGCGCTTTGGTGTTCGAAGGATTGACGCAGCCCAACGGTTACACCGAACCGCTGCTCCACAAGTTCAGGCAGGCGGCGAAGGCAGGAACGGCCTGAATTCCTCAAGCACGTCCTCGTAGAGCTTTTTCTTGAAGGTGACGATCAACTGGGGGAGCTCCCACGGATCGATCCACTGCCACGCGCGAAACTCGGGGTGTTCGGTCTCCAGATTTACGTCTGCATCGACCCCGAGGAACCGCGCGAGGAACCAGCTTTGGGTTTGTCCCGCATAACGGCCCTTCCACAGCTTTTTCTGGAGTTCGGGCGGCAGGTCGTAGATCAGTTCGCGCGAGGCCTGCGCGATGATCTCCACCTTGTGCGGCGGGATGCCGGTTTCCTCCTCGAGTTCCCGAAGCGCACCGTCGCGCGCGCTTTCGCCCTGGTCGAGGCCACCCTGCGGCATCTGCCACGCGTCGAAACTCGAATCGATGCGCTGGGCAACGAACACCTTGCTGTCGGCGTTGATCAGCATGACCGCTGCGGCAGGGCGATAGGGTAGGGTGTTCATGGATAGGCTCCGTTGGTGTCGGTCATTTAGAGCGAAGTGGCGGTCAGCGATAGCGTATGGGTCGTGCTAGACCAACCTATGCTCCAGGTCGTCCACCACCCTGACTATGTTGTCCAAAGCCCGGACAGCGCGCACCACTTCAGCAAATATGCCGTCGTCATGGACATACTCCGGGCCGAGGGTGACCTGACGGAATACCGCCCCGAACCGATGCCGCGAGACTGGCTGGAGGCTGCCCACACGTCCGAATATGTCGAAGCCGTCCTCACCGCCACCGTCGACAAAGCCATCGAACGCCGCATCGGCTTTCCCGTCACGCCGACCGTTTCGCGCCGCGCGGTGCTCAGTCCCGCCGGCACATGGCTCGCCGCTAAACTCGCGCTCGAATACGGCTTTGCTGCCAACGCCGCGGGGGGCAGCCACCATGCGCTGCCTGACAGCGGTGCGGGGTTTTGCGTGTTCAACGACCTTGCTGTCGCGGCATTGCGACTGGTCGGGGAGGGCGATGTCGCGCGCATCCTGATCGTCGATTGCGACGTTCATCAGGGCGACGGCACGGCGGCCATATTGGCGGGCCGCGACGATATCACGACGCTGTCGCTCCACGCTGACAAGAACTTTCCGGTCCGCAAGGCGCACTCGACGCTCGACGTGGGGTTGCCAGATGGCACTGGCGACGATGCCTATCTGGCCGCGCTCGCTCCGGCGCTGGAAGCGATGATCGACCGAACGCGACCCGAAATCATCCTGTTTCAGGCGGGTGTTGATATCCACACAGATGACAAACTCGGTCGCCTAGCCCTGAGCGATGCAGGTATTGCCACTCGCGATACACTGGTCGCCACGCGCGCGCGGTCCTTGGGCATCCCGCTGGCGAGCGCGATGGGCGGGGGGTACGGCAACGATGTTCACGCGATTGCCGCCCGTCACGCGCGGACGATGCGGAATTTGTGCGCGGCCTATCGGGGCTGAACGGGAACCCACCATCGCCTGATCGGTTTGATCGGCACAGCATGACCGCCCCCTCGATCCTCTGGTTCCGGCAGGACCTCCGCCTTTCGGACAATGCGGCCCTGCTCGCGGCGGTGGACGCGGGGCCGGTGGTTGCCGTCTATATTCTCGACGACAAGGCTCCGGGGGAACATGCCATCGGTGGCGCGCAGCGGTGGTGGCTGCACCACAGCCTGACCGCGCTGACCGAATCGCTGGAGGCGAAAGGGGCGACACTGATCCTGCGGCGCGGTGACAGCGTTACCGAACTCGACGCGCTGGCGAAAGCGACCGGGGCAAGCCGGATTTTCGCGACGCGGCTGTATGAGCCATGGTGGAAAGCGATTGACGCGAAACTCGGTGATCGGCTGACGTTGCTCGACGGTAACTACCTTGCCCCGCCGACGACGATCCGCACCGGCGGCGGTGGTCGTTACAAGATATTTACGCCTTACTGGAACGCCCTGTCGCAACACATGCCGCCCGCGTTGCCGCAACGAGCGCCCCACGCGATTGAGGGTGTCGCCGCTAAAACCGACGCCCTGAAGGACTGGAAACTGTTGCCGACCCGACCCGACTGGTCGAAGGGGTTTGACGTCTGGACCCCCGGAGAGGAGGGCGCAAAGGCGGCACTTCGGCATTTCCTAGGCGAAGTCGGCGACTATGATCGCGCGCGCAACATGCCGTCCGAACATGGCACGTCGCAACTCTCGCCCCATTTGCATCATGGCGAGATTTCCCCGGCCACGGTCTGGCACCGCATTGCGCAGGCCGACGGCAACGGCCAGCCCTATCTTCGCGAGATCGGCTGGCGCGACTATGCCGCCAACACCATCGACCAGTTTCCGGACTACGGCACGGCGAACGCGCGCGGCAGTTTCGACAAATTGTCATGGCGGACTGGAAATGACGCCGATGCCGATTTCCGGGCTTGGACGAAGGGCCGGACCGGCTATCCGATTGTCGATGCGGGGATGCGGCAACTCTGGACGACAGGCTGGATGCACAACCGGCTCCGCATGATCACGGCGTCGTTCATGATCAAGCATCTGCTGATTGACTGGCGACGCGGCGAGCGGTGGTTCTGGGACACTTTGGTCGATGCCGATTACAATTCCAACAGCGTGAACTGGCAGTGGGTCGCGGGGACCGGGGTCGATTCCAACATGTTCGTTCGGATCATGGCTCCGCTGGTCCAGTCCGAGAAGTTCGATGCCGGTGACTATATTCGCCAATGGGTGCCCGAACTTGCGAAACTGCCCGACGCGACGATCCACGACCCGCACGGGGCGGGCGTTGCGCCCCTTGATTATCCCGCGCCGTTGATCGGTCATCGCGAAGGTCGCGAACGGGCGCTGGCTGCTTATCGGGCCATGAAACCCTAGCAGCCCTTGCCGCCGCGCCCCGTCATCGGCACAAGCCGCCGAACGATGAATGTGTCAATCTCCACTCGTGATCGCCACTCCGCCCGCCGCTCCGGATTGACCAAGCGCGTGTCGGCAAGACTGTTCGGCATCATGCTCGACCGGATCGATGCAGGGCTGGCGTCCGGATCGATCGAGGCAAGCCTTCCCGATGGTACGGTGTGCGTGCTTGGCGGGCGGGGTCCGGGGCCGAATGTACTGGTGACACTCCACCGGTGGCGCGCGCTGTCGAGGCTGGCCATTTCCGGGTCGGTCGGATGGTATGAAGCATGGACGGTTGGTGAATGGTCCAGCCCCGATCCGGTGCCGCTCTTCGACCTGTTCATGCGCAACAGGGTTACGCTCGGACAGGTTGCACGGGCGGGGGGCATGGTCCGGATGGCTCAGCGGCTCCGTCACGCCTTGCGTAGTAACAGCCGAACGGGTGCCCGTCGCAACGTCATCGAACATTACGACCTCGGCAACGAATTTTACGCGCAATGGCTCGATCCAACGATGACCTATTCGTCGGCGCTGTTTAAAGGGGCCGATTTCGCCGAACCCCTGCAGGGTGCCCAAGAAAGAAAGATCGGCGCGATACTCGACCGGCTTGCACTGTCACCCGGGCAGACGATGGTCGAGATTGGATGTGGGTGGGGCGGGTTGCTGGGTGCTGCCGCTGCGCGCGGGATTGTTGCGACCGGACTGACCCTGTCGCCAAGCCAAAAGAAATTCGGAGATCAGAAACTGGCCGGTGCGGCGACGATTGCCCTGCTCGACTATCGCGATCTTACCGGGACATATGACGGGATAGCCAGCGTCGAAATGGTCGAGGCGGTCGGCCAGAAATATTGGCCTGATTTCCTCGATGCGATCGCGAATTGCCTGAGACCGGGAGGGCGCGCCGCGATCCAGTTTATCTCGATTGCCGACGATATTTTCGAGTATTACGCCGCAAGCGCCGATTTTATCCAGACGTTCATCTTTCCCGGTGGCATGCTGATTTCCGAAAGCCGCTTTCGCGCGCTGGCCGAGGAGCGCGGATTGGCGTGGACTGACCAGAACGACTTCGGTTTGCACTATGCGGAAACGCTTCGGCGCTGGCGCACCAGTTTCGACGCGGCGGTCGAGCAGGGCAGATTACCGGCGAATTTCGACGCGCAATTCGTCGCGCTTTGGCGTTTCTATCTGATGTATTGCGAAGGCGGTTTCCGGGGCGGTGGCATCGACGTGTCTCAGGTAACGCTCATCAAGCAGGGCTAGAGCGCCTGCCGGTCGATGATTGAATTCAGCACAGCCTGGTTCAGCAAAGTCGCAAACGCGCAACCGACCGTGTTGCCGTCGTTCCAGACGATTTCGGCCTGTAACCCGCTCAAACCCGGCAGCGTCAGCCAGCACAAGGTTCCCGGGTGCATCTGCGTGATCGCCCGGACCGCAAAGCCACTGAGCGAAAGATCTGTCACGAGCGTCTGGAATCCGCTCGATCCTGACGGTCGAAGCATCGCGGAAATCGCCAGGGGATAGCGCTGAGCCGAGCGGTCTTCCTGCGCTGCAATGCTGTAAGCGTCGTGTGATTTCAGTAGCATAGCCATGGCAATTCACCTTGCATCCTGCCGTATCAATCGGCCGAAAACATTGCCTTGCCGTTCACGAAGTCAGTTAATGCGCTCGCGGTGGGCGGTCTCGAATCCGTCGATAGCCAGTTGGGCAATCCGTGCGGCGACGGCCTCGGGCGGTTTTTGCGAGGCGGGATCTTCGCCCGGATAGGCTTTCGCGCGCATCGCGGTGCGGGTTGCGCCGGGATCGACGATCGCGACACGGACGCGACCGATGTTGGCCAATTCGTCGCCATAGGTATCGAGCAAAGTTTCAAACCCCGCCTTTGATGCGCCATAGGCACCCCAATAGGCGCGAGGGGTACGCGCGACGCTCGAGGTCAGCCCGATCACCCGCGCGCCTGAGCTGGCGCGCAGCATTGGGTCGAAGGCGGCGATCATCGCGGCCTGTGCGGTCAGGTTGAGCATGACGATGTTGGCGAATTCCTTGGGATCGATGTGCGGGACGGGACCAAGGCTGCCGAGCATCGCCGCGTTCAGGACAAGCACGTCGAGCGCCTTCCAGCGTTCGGCAATCGCGCCAGCCAGCCGCCCGATGCTTTCGCCGTCGGTGAGGTCGAGCGGCGCGATGGTCGCGCTGCCCCCCGCATTGTGGATTTCTTCCTCGACCAGTTCAAGGCCCGACGTCGTGCGCGCAGTGATGACGACGTGCGCGCCCTCTGCTGCCAGCGCGATTGCCGTGGCCGCGCCGATACCACGAGACGCGCCGGTAACCAGCGCCAGTTTGCCGTCTAACTTACCCATTAGACGACCCGTTCGGCCAGCATCTCGAACTGGTCCTCGACGGCAGTCTCGTCCTGGTCGGTTAGCCGCGTGGGATAGTCGCCGGTGAAGCAGGCGTCGCAATATTGCGGACGGACGTCGGCGCGCTGTGCTTCGCCCAAGGCTTTGTACAGGCCGTTGATCGAAACGAAGGCGAGGCTGTCGCAGTGGATGAAGTCCTGCATTTCCCCAACGTCCAGACGATGTGCCAGCAGTTTGGTGCGTTCGGGCGTATCCACCCCGTAATAGCAACTGTGGCGCGTCGGCGGACTGGCAATGCGCAGGTGGATTTCGGCGGCCCCGGCATCGCGCATCATCTGCACGATCTTCAGGCTGGTCGTCCCGCGAACGATCGAATCGTCGATCAGGATAATCCGCTTCCCCTCGATCAAAGCGCGGTTGGCATTGTGTTTCAGCTTCACGCCGAGATGGCGGACCTGATCGCCGGGCGAGATAAATGTGCGACCAACATAATGCGACCGGATGATGCCGAGTTCGAACGGAATGCCCGATTGCTGGGCGTATCCGATTGCGGCAGGCGTTCCCGAATCGGGGACGGGGATGACGAGATCCGCCTCCACGGGACTTTCGATGGCCAGTTGCGCGCCGATAGCCTTGCGAACCGAATAGACGCTGGACCCATCGACGATCGAATCGGGCCGACTGAAATAAACGTGCTCGAAAATACAGGGGCGCGGGAAGACCTTGGCGAACGGCTTGACCGAGCGAAGTTCGCCGGTCGTGGTCACGATGACGATTTCGCCGGGTTCGATCTGGCGGACATATTCGGCACCCACGACATCGAGCGCGACGGTTTCCGAAGCGAAGATGATGGCCTTGCCCAGTTTTCCCATTACCAGCGGACGGATGCCAAGCGGGTCGCGACAGGCGATCATGCCTTCGGGGGTCATGCAGACCAGAGAATAGGCACCCTCGACCTGCTTCAGCGCATCGACGAACTTGTCGAGCAAAGTGCGATAGGTACTCGTCGCGACGAGGTGGATGATGACCTCTGTGTCGCTGGTGGACTGGAAGATCGAACCGCGGCGGATCAACTCACGCTTGATCGCCATCGCGTTCGAAATGTTGCCGTTGTGCGAGACAGCGAAACCACCGCTGGCAAGGTCGGCATAAAGTGGCTGGACGTTGCGGATCGAAGTCTCGCCGGTCGTCGAATAGCGGACGTGACCACAGGCCGAATCACCCGGGAGGCCGCGAATGACCTCGTCCTGATCGAAGTTCCCTGCGACATGACCCATCGCACGGTGCGAATGAAAATGCGCGCCGTCCCACGAGGTAATACCGGCGGCTTCCTGCCCGCGGTGTTGCAGGGCGTGGAGGCCAAGGGCGACCATAGCGGCAGCCGAATCGGCTCCGGTTACGCCAAATACGCCACACTCCTCACGGAGTTTGTCGTCATCGAATGGATGCGTTGTCAGCAAGTTTTGGGTGTCCGTTGTCGGCGTCGGAT
>JAQGKX010000151.1 GCA_028289885.1 Sphingomonadales bacterium | reverse complement strand
ATGTTCGCCTGAAGGAAGGGCTTTGCCTCTCCCATGTCGAATTCGTAGCGCGCCGTGGCGTTGCCCTTGTATTTGGGCTGGACAGGCAGGCGCGTGCCTTTCGGTGCGGTCAGGCCTGCCGCGCAATTGGGATTGCCGTCGGCTCCGATCTGGCAGAAATCCGTCGTCAGCTTTGCATCGATAAAGGAACCGCTGCCGGACAGCGTCAGCCCTCCCAGTTTCAGCTGCGCATCGGCCTCGACACCATAGATCCGCGCATTGCCCGCGTTATAAATGTTAACGACGCCCACGGAGCCGGCCGGGGCGAGGCCATATTGCAGCTTCTTCCATTTTTCGTAGAACACCGCGCCATTCAGCCGCAATGCGTGATCGAACCAGCTTGTCTTCCAGCCGACTTCATAATTGTCGATCGTATCGGCGTCGTAGGAAAGAACACCCGCGCGCCGGTTGTTCCCGCCCGGCCTGAATCCTGTAGAATAAGTCGCATAAACCATGCGATCCTGATCGATTTGCCACGTTAGATTGGCTTTATGCGTTTCGCCCGACTGATCGTAGACCTTGTCCACCGTCACGCAGCTTTGGGTAACGGGCAATGTGCAACCGGCATCTACGGCGTTGCTGGCAAATCCGGAAAAGCCCGTCAGCGTATTTTTTGCGATGAAGCCGCGGATACCGGCAGTGAACGTTACTGTTGGCAAGATGTCATACGATGCCTGGCCGAAAGCCGCATAGTCGCGATCGACGATGTGCGTTTGGGTTCGGAATACATCGTCTCCGAACACAGCAAGCGAACTGCCGGTAGCCGCGAGGCCTGGCACGATATAATCGGCCGCATTGTCGTTCGACTGGCGCTGCATGAACAGGCCTGCGGTCAGTCGGAACGGGTCGCTGCCCGGCGAACTGACGCGGAATTCGTGCGTCATCTTCGTCATCGCCTGCGTGTTGTGGAACCGCTGCGTCGGGTCGAGAAATCCACCGCCGGGTATCGGGAAGTTCGTGTACCCGGCCAGCTTGTCATAATAGACAGTGTAGTAAGAATAATCCTGATCGTTCTTGATCGACCGCTGGAGGTAGCCACCCGAATAAGTGACGTCCCAGTTCGAGAGTTTCCCCTGCACCGTCAATGCCGCCTGATACCATTTGTCACGGTTGCGATCGGGCGAAAAGTCATGAACTTGCAGATCACCGACGTTCGGGTCGAAGCCGAATGTTCCATGCGCAATCTGGTGCTGCGCAATGACGGTCGGCGTGACGGTCCAATTGTCGTCGAGGTCGATCTTGAGGGCAACGCGGCCGCCATAGGTATCAACATCGTTGAAGTTCTTCTTCACCTGATCGGCATTGGTGCGGGTGATGTTCGTGGTCGGGTCGTTGTCCGACAATGTGTAGGTGCGCGAACCGAGCGTGTTGTCGATATAACCGCCGTCGTGCTGATAATAGCCGACGACCCTGATCGCCGCGCTTTCGCTTAGGGGGATATTGACGAAACCTTCCGCGGTGCCGCTGCCCTGCCCCTTGCCGAACTTGCTCCCGGTCAGGTCATAGCCCGCGGAAAACTTGGTCGTGTCGGGCTGGTTGGTGATGATGCGCAAGGTTCCGGCAAGCGAACTTGCGCCGAACAACGTCCCTTGCGGTCCGGCCAGCGCCTCGACACGCGCGACGTCGTAAATATGGATGTCGAGCAGCGCGCCGATCGTCGTGACCGGAATTTCGTCGAGGTAAACGCCCGCCGCCGACAGCGAACCGCCCGGAAGATCCACGCCGCCAGTGGCCACGCCACGGAACGTCAATTGCGCCTGTGAGGGTCCGTAGGTCTGGTAGCTGACACTGGGCAGCAATTTGGAATAATCGTCGAAACTGGCAACCTGATGCTGGTCGAGCACTGCGGGCGTAAGCGCCTGGATGCTGATCGGGACATGCTGCAGGCTTTCCGAACGGCGCGTCGCGGTCACGATGATTTCGCTTCCGGTATCGCTGGCCGCTTCGGCTGGAGCGGCGGTCTGCGCAAATCCCGGCGTCGCCGCGAGCATCGTCGTGGCAAGAAGTGCTGTTGTCAGCAAACGGCGCGACGTCATCGATAAACCCCCCAAAAGATTATGATGTCAAAACTGTTACGCGCTGGGGTCGAGGTCAATCGGTTAATGCCGCACTGCAGGAATTAGCCGCTCGCGTGGTATTTATGACACTCATATGACCTATGATGGATAGGCAATGAGCACATCGCCGAGCGCCTCCTTCAACGGCCCCAGCCACGGCTCGAATCCCTGCCAGCCCTCGGTTCCATCCCTGAAAATCGGTCGTCGCACCTGTTCGGACGAGGCCGTACGAACGGCGCGAGCGTTTTCATGGAAACGCAGGCATTGCTCTTCATAGTCGAGGCCACAGGCAGTGAGCAACGCGCGCACTTCTGCCTCGGTATCGTCGATCATATTCTCGTAGTCGACCCGGTGTACGCGGCCCGGCAGAATGGCATCGATGTGCGCCATCAGGCGGACATAGTCGGCGTAATAACGTCCCATGTCGTCGAGCCCATAGCTGAACGCCTGACCCCGCGCGAAATGCTGTTTGAAGTTCGAAAAACAGCACCCTATCGGATGACGGCGCGCGTCGATGATCGTCGCGTTGGGCAGGATCAAGTGGATGAACGGCACATGGGCCCAATTGTTCGGCAGCTTGTCGATGAACAGCGGCTTGTCGGTCTTGCGCTGGACCCGGGTGCGGTCGAGATATTCCTGTCCCAGCGCGCGCAGTGTCTCCGGCGCGATATCGGTCAGGTTTTCCGGATAATTATCCGCCCGTCGGGCAAGCGTCGGCATATCGGATAGTTCGGACGTCCCCTCGACCTTGCTGTGGCTCGACAGGATTTGCTCGACCAACGTCGATCCCGCGCGCGGCATTCCCAGAATGAAGATCGGATCGCGTGCCGGGCAACCTTCATCGCGGTGCGCGGAGAACAGGGCGGGGGTCGCAATTGCTATGCTCCGGTCGACGAAGCTGCTGGTTTCCGCGGCGTCATAGACGATGCTTTGCCGCCGCAGGGCATTGCCCGCGGCATAATGGGCGAACGCCATCTCATACGAGCGGGCGTCCTCATATGCCTTGCCCAAAGCGAAATCGAGGTGGAATTTGTCTGGATCGGCAAGGCCCGGCGTCGCCAGCGCAGCCTCCATTGCGACGACATCGGCTGCGGTGAATTTCACCGTCTTGAGGTTGGCCAGACTCCACCAAACTTCGCCCAACGTCGGCGCAATCGACAGCGCGCGCCGGTATGCCGCTATGCCATCCTCCTGTCGCCCAACGGTTTTCAGCGTATGTCCGTAACTCATCCATAATTTGGGTTGGTCGGGGGCCTGTGGCAGGATCAGTTCGTACAGCTCGATGGCCTCCTCGAACCCGCCGACCTGCCCCAGCGCCGCCGCCTTCATATTGGCGTGGCCGAGGTTCTCCGGCTCCTCGCGCAACAGCAGGTCGAGTTCCGCAATCGCGTCGATCGCCCTGTTCTGCCGGTAAAGGCATGTCGCAAGATTGGCCCGCGCCGCCCCGAATTCGGGCGCGAGTTCCAGCGCGCGGCGCAGCAGGTTTTCGGCGTCCTTGTACCGCCCTATCCTCCCGGCCAGTTCAGCCATCATGCGGATTGCGGCGACGTCGAACGGATCGGCCTTCAGATGCGCGCGAAGCAGCGGTTCGGCGTCCGACAGTCGATTGTCGTGCAGCGCCAGCGCCGCCTCCATCAACTGCGGATCATATATACCCGCTGCTATGGCGGCGGCGGCGTTCCCGGCAACCACGGCTATTTCGACAGATCCGTGAACAGCGACAGATAATATGTGATCGCCGGTGCGATGTTGGAAATCGGCGTCCGCTCGTTCAGGCCGTGACTGAAATCCTCCGAATCCTTTATGAACACCGGGCTCGCGCCATAGCTCGGGACGTGGTGATAGCGGAACCACATGCTGTCGCTGGCACCGGAAGACTGGCTCGGGAACACCGGTAAGCCCGGATTGATGATGCCCATCGCCCTGGTCACCGCTGCCGTGAAATCGGGCCGCATCGGCGACGCGTCATTGGCAACAGATCCCTCGGTCACATCCTTGAAAGCAACCGCAGGATCGGCGGCGACGCGCTGGAGTTCTGCCATGATATCGGCTGGCTTATGCCCGGGGAAAATGCGGCAGTTGATGTTGGCCGTCGCGCGTTGCGGCAGCGCGTTGGTGGCATGGCCACCGTTGATCATCGTCACCACGCAGGTCGTCCCGATCTTGCCGATGGTCGATGGATTTGCGGTCAGCGTGGCAATTGCCTTTGCATCGTTGGGGTTCTCCGCAAACACGCGCATCGCGGGACCGGTCTCGGCATCCTCATATCGTGCGGCCTGCGCGAAATAAGCGCGCGTCAGGTCGCTCACCTCGGGCTTGAATTGATAATTGCCGATCCGGATCAGCGCCGCCGAAAGCTGGTTGATCGCATTGCTCTTGCGCGGGGCAGACGAATGTCCGCCGGGATTGGTCACGGTCATCTCGAAATCCGCATAGGTTTTTTCGGCACCCTGCCACGTCCAATATTCGGGCTTGCCGGTCTGCTCGTTCAGCGACCCGCCACCGCCGTCGATGTTGAGCACGAGATCGGCATTGGACAGCTTTTCGGCGATGATCGCGCTCGTCTTCATCACCGTTTCCTCGTCTCCGGAAAACTCGATGATGATGTCGCGGCGCGGCTTGTAGCCCGATTGCTTGAGTTCGATCAGCGAGGCTATCGCGATCGTGCCGTCCAGTTTCATGTCGGTGGCACCGCGCCCGAACAGATAGCCATTCTCGACCACGGGCGTGAACGGGTCACGCTTCCAGTCGGCGGGCTTGGCTTCGACCACATCCATGTGACCCGAGATCACAAGCGGTTTCAGCTTCGGATCGCTGCCGGGCCAACGCGCGATCAGATAGACCGTGTCGTCCACGGGCGTGATCGTGACGTCGGCATCGGCAAACCCGCCGCCGACCAAGGCTGTCTTGTACAGCGCGGCGACCTGTGGAGTCTGGTTGCCGGGTCCGCGTACCGACCGCAACGCTATCGCCTGCTTTGCGAGTTCGAGCGCCTGCGTCTCGGCCTTTGGATGAGCGGCAGGTGCCGCCATCGCACTTCCTGCAAGCATAGCCGCGACAAAAGCTGCACAGAAAACCTTACGCATCGAACACTCCTCCGGGTAGGGCTCGATTAAAGCGGGTTTCATCGCCGTTGAACAGCGTGGATATTATCTGCAGGGCCGGGGGCGCGCACCAGGTAAAGGTCGTTTCGGGAACGTATGAAGCGGGCGCGGGTTTGATGTTCACGGACGTCATTGGAGAGAAACATGAAAATCTATCGCCTAGCCACGCTTGCAGCGCTGGCCATCGCATCCCCGGCGCTTGCACAGACGCCACCGTCGGCAGCCGTAGCGCAGGCCAATAACGCTGCAGCAGCGCAGTCCGATCACCAGACCAAGATGAACGCGAACGAGCAGGCGCGCTATGCAGAGGACAGGGCGGCATATCTTACCGCGCTCCGCAGCCATAATCGCGAAGCTGCGATGGACGCTCATATCTACGATCGCCAGCAGCGCGCCTATGCCGACGCAATGTATGCGTGGCGTGTACAGGTCGAGGATTGTCGTCGTGGTATACGGGCGGCCTGCAACGCCCCGACGCCCGACCCTGCTAACTTCTGGTAGGCGTTTCCGGCGGTCGGGTTCGGTGCAGCCACGTCGCGAGTTGGTCCCAGGCAGGCTGTTTCGCGGCGATCCCGACCGTGTGCAACGGGCTGCTCGACGGCAATGCGACGATTGCCAGCGTGTCGGCCAATACTCCGAGTTGCCGCCGACCAATCGCAAGTGCCGTTCCGCCATTGAAGCCGATCGCGCGGAGCGATGACAGGGACTGGACAAGCGCCGCCAGATCGTTGGCACTGACATCGCGGATGGCCGCATCGCTGCTGCCCACGCGTGAGGCTGTGCCGACGACGTCCCACAGGCCAACTCCGCACGACAACAAGGTTCCCAGCCGCGCATCATAATCGAGCGCGCGCAGATCGGTGCCGACAACCCCCGACATCAATGCCCAGAACTGATTTTGCGGATGAGCATAATAGCGTTGCACAGCCAGCGAACGATCGCCCGGAAGACTTCCGAGAACGAGGACGACCGTGTTGCGATCGACGACTGGCGGAAACGAAGTCTTGATCATTTGCTCAGGCATTGGGTGGGGTTCGCTGCACGTTACCAGGCATCACTGGCCGGATATCCGCCCTTTCGCAATGCGCACCGCGCGCCTAGATCATCCGCGATGACCTTCTCGATCCCTGCCGCCACGCTCATCGTCTATCGTCGCCGGGCGGCCCTGAGTGAAATTCTGTTTGTCGAACGCGCGGGCACGATGGCGTTCGCGGCAGGAGCCATTGTCTTTCCGGGCGGGCGCGTCGACCCCGGCGACCGGATGCTGGCGGAGCGGTTCCCCGAATTCGATCCCGATGATGCTGCTGCACGTATCGCCGCAATCCGGGAAACGATCGAGGAAGCGGGAACCGCCGTTGGTCTCGCCGGTGCAACCGATGCCGCCACCGTTGGCAAATTGCGCGCACATCTCCACGATGGTATGGTGTTTGCGGATGCGCTGGCAGCACTGCGGATCGAACTCCGCCCCGAATTGCTCGTGCCGTTTTCACGTTGGTGCCCGCATGCTCCTGAGCGAAGGTCGTTCGACACCCGCTTTTATCTGGCAGAGGCTCTCGACGACGCCTTGCGGGCGACTGTCGATGAGACCGAGAACGTGCGGCTGTTCTGGGCAACCGCGCAACAGGTTCTCGACGATGCCGATGCCGGTCGCGTCAAGGTGATTTTCCCAACACGCCGCAACCTCGAACGGCTGGCCCAGTTCGCCGATTTTGCCGAAGCGCAAGCGCACGCCACGAAGTTCGCGCCTGAAAAGATTGTCCCCTGGGTCGAGGATCGCGACGGCGTGCCGACCCTCTGCATACCAGAGGATCGGGGTTACCCAATCTGGGCCGAACCGCTGGCCGAGGTCAGGCGCGGTTAGTTCGGCAAGGCCGCCACATCGACCTTGTCCACCCATTCGGGGTAAAAACCGGGTTCGCGGTTCGACCAGCCGGGCGCGGTGGCGGCGGCTTCGCTGATCGACTGCAACAGGGTGCGCCGAAGTTCGGGGTGAAGATGCGGCATCGAGGCCGCAGCACAGAATGCGCCCGGCAACCAAGGCCGCGCGCTCGCACCGATCAACCGTTCGTACAGGAAACGATAGGAACCGAAACTGTCGAGCCGCCCTTGCCCCAGATCGAAGGCCGTCATCGTCACCAACGGTGCCATGAACGGTTCGATGCGGTCGAGGCCACTGTCATCGGGAACCACCGCGCGAATGTTGTCCAGCCGCGAATAGACCCGTGACTGTGCCTTGATGCTGGCGGATTCGACGACGTCGCGCGACCACATGCCGAGCGGATCGCCGCGCCCGAGACCGATATCCAGAGATCGGCGGATGTATCGCTGGGTACCGCTGTTGAAAGCCGCGAACTCGCGCATTTCGGATAGCGTCAACGCGCCGTCCGCATATTTTGCCCGTGCACCCATCCGACCGATCCTTTAAAAGACGACGAACCAACTCTCATTGCAGAATGCGCCCGGATGGTTAGCAGGAGCTTAACGCAATGAACAAAACATATGGCATCATATTATATGGTGCAGTGCAACACAAAAATACGGTAGGCGACTCGGTTCGTCGCATTGCACAATTTGCGAAAAGCTTCATGGTTCCGCAGTGACTATCCTTGGAGCCATCATAGCAGGAGGCCGCGCCCGCCGGTTCGGCAGTGACAAGGCACTTGCGCTTTATAACGACCGGCCCCTGATCGACATCGTGATCGAAGGGTTAAGCCCGCAGGTTGGGGCAATCGTCATTTGCGGGCGGGCATTTCCCGGGTTGCGAAGCGTGGAAGATCGCCCGATCGCCGGCCTTGGTCCGCTGGGTGGCCTGTGCGCGGCGCTTCATTTTGCAGAGGCGAATGGTTATGATGCGGTGCTGTCGGTCGCCGCCGACGTCATCCCTATCCCGCCGTTGCTCGCTGCATGGCTCTCTGACGGTTCGGGACCGAAAGTGGTGAAGGGACAGCATTTGATTGGCTTGTGGCCCTCACTTATGGCCAATGCCCTCGATCGGCACCTTGCTACAACGACCGATCGCTCGCTGCGTGGCTGGATCGCCGCTTCGGGCGCCACCAGCGTCATGGTTCCAGCTTCGTTCAGCAACATCAATACGCCCGAAGATCTTGCATATCTGCATTCACGGGGAACTGATTGAGTTCATGCGGGGGTGGGATTAGACCACGCGTCGCCAAATCATTGGATCGGCTGCAGTCTGGACGCTGATCCAGCTATATCCCACTTCGGACCATGGCCGAATATAGGGTGACCGGCTGTCCAGCACGACATCGCCGTCGTCGGTCTTGGCGAGAAGAACGGTATGAAGTCCGCTTGCGTTTGAGTAAACGACCGCAAACGTCAGACGATCGGCGGGGTAGCCCGCATTGATAAGTTCGTAGCGCTTTTCGATCGCAATATCCTCGCAATCTCCCATTGCCTGTGGGCCGACCCCGCTGCGGACCCATAATTCATCGCGCGCATAAATCTGGAAGTCGGTGCGTTGCTGAACGCGCGAATTGACATAGCGGTTGACGCGCTTGAGCAGCTTGGCACTTGCTTGTGGGGCAAGCGAAACAGCCGTCGATGGGGGGAGCGATGCTGCCACTGGCACCGGGCTGGCCACGACCTCGGCAAGGACGGCACAGGTCATGTCGGAGTAACGATCTGCGCTATCCTCGAACGAGAAAAAGCTCGTCACGCGACTGGGAGAGATTTCCGGCGCGTGACGACAATCGCCGGCAGCAGCAGCCGCGCTCAACGCGTTTGGGGCCGAAGACACGATAGCCATCCCGCCCAGAGCCAGCGCCGAGGTTGAAAACCCCGCACCCGATGACAGCGCGCCTTGTGGTGCCGCCAGGGCAGCAGTTACGATCGCAGTATCGGCGCTTGCCGGTGTCGTCGAACAGAAATCCTTTGTCGTCGTGCACATTTCGGCAAAGCCGCGGGGAACGTCGATCCTGTCACCCAGCGATAAAAATGGCTGGGCAGTGTGCCCCGCCAGACATGGGGTCGCCGTCGCTGCCAGCATGACCGGCAGCGCGCGTAGAATTGAGAATGGTGAACCGGTGGCCGTAAGCACAGTCGATCTCCTCGAAGTGAGGACCGATGTGCGGCGAAGCCACTTTCAACATGGTTCAGAGGAAAGGTTTACGCGGCGTTTGCCATGTCGGGTTGGAGGCAGGTGCACGGGCCGGGACAGACCCTTTGCCGTGGCGACAACGGGCTTAAATCAGCGAAATGCCGAGCGCGATGATTGCCCAGCACGCAACGCCCGCCCCGACCAGAGCCAAAAGTTGAACGGCCGAAAGTGCGGAGGTCGGAGCAATCAAGGGCTGGTCGCAATCGATTCGGTCAAGCGAAACAAACCGGGGCGCTGCGTCGCCGTGCGCCTCGGTCGTAAGTTTATCGAATTCCGAACAACTTATCATTGCAACCTCTTAAGATCACAACGAATATTGATCCAGCGGGTTCCTCGCAAGTGATCATTCGCCGGATAAAAGTGGCGGGCAAACGAGCTGCTTATTGTGGACTACGGCTCGGCACGTCGGAAAGATAGTGCGGTATATCGCCGATATTGGGACATTTACCACGATCCAATTTGACATGTTTATGGTGCAGTGCAAAACGATTTGCCGGTCATAATGATCTGTCACTCGCCACGCAGAGTTCGAATGGTTGAAATAAAGGGGGTTATTTTGAAGCATGTCAGTTTCAGCCCACGGCCGGACAACCTTTTTTCTGCTGCAGCGCAGGCAAGTACGCTGCGCCGCCTGCGCCAGCGTTGCCATGTAACATCGGCAGGGTTGGACGTTCTCGCGATTCTGGGCGGCTTTTCGCTCGCGAGTTCATTGCGGTTCGGCCACCCGATGGCGTCCCAGGCAATGACATGGGTCGTCGCCCTTTTGCCGATCTTCTGGATATTCAATGCGCCTACCTATCGCGCCGGGGTATTACAGAAATGGCGTTCGGGCATCGTCCCCACATTCGGGTCGTTGCTTTCATCTGTCCTGATCGTCCTGTTCGTCAGTTTCACTCTCAAAGCCACCGACGAACTTTCGCGGTTGTTGCTGTTTTACGGTGTGGCTGCATCCGCCGCACTTATGGTAGTATTGCGGGCTGCTTTCGGACGCGTCACATCGCTTCTGTTTCCCGACACCGCGATGACGAATATCCTCGTTGTCGACAGTATCGAAGTTGCGCATCCGCACGGCATGCAATTGCTGACCCTGGACCGAGTACCCGACATGCAGTTGAACGATCCGTTCGTGCTCGACCAGTTGGCGCGCAGGCTGAACGGCGTCGATAGCGTCACTGTCGCCTGCCCGCCCGAACGTCGCACGGCCTGGGCATTGGCGCTGAAAGGCATCGATGTCCGCGCCCAGTTGATCGTGCCCGAACTCGACGAAATCGGCATTGTCGGCCAGCATCACGTCGCCGGACTTTCGACCGTGCTCATCTCGTCGGGGCCGATGGCGACACGGGATCGCCTGCTCAAGCGAACGATCGATCTTTGCATCGCATCGGTCGCCCTGGTCTTTTTCGCGCCGTTGATGATCGTCGTTGCCTGTGCGATCAAACTCGACAGCAATGGCCCCGCCCTCTTTCAGCAACACCGCGTCGGTTTAGGTAACAGACTGTTCTCGATGCTCAAGTTTCGTTCGATGCGCATCGAAACGACTGACCTTTCAGGCAATCGCTCGGCCAGCCGGGACGACGACCGCATCACGCGCGTCGGACGCTTCATCCGGGCAACGAGCCTCGATGAACTGCCGCAGCTGGTCAACGTGCTGGTCGGCAACATGAGCATCGTCGGCCCGCGGCCTCACGCGCTTGGATCGCTCGCGGGTGACGAACTGTTCTGGGAGGTCGATGTTCGGTACCATCATCGGCACAGTTGCAAGCCGGGGCTGACCGGTCTTGCACAGGTTCGCGGGTTCCGTGGTGCAACGCCGCGTCGCGATGATCTCGTCAACAGGCTACAGGCCGATCTCGAGTATCTCAATGGCTGGAGCATGTGGCGCGACTTTATGATAATGCTGTCGACGATGAAGGTAATCGTTCACCGTAATGCATATTGATCGCCTCCCTCTAATGGGCACGGAAGTTCCGGGTCGGCCCGAAAACGTGCCCGCCGTCAGCTGGATCGAGCGGTTGGCGACACGCGACTTCATACCGTGGCGCGCACGTCGCTGGATAGGCTTTGTCGTCGTCGCGGCCCTTGTCGGCCTGCTTGGCACGGCGTTCTGGGTCGTGCTCGACCCGGCAGCCACGCCATCGCATAACTATTCGCGCGAAGACCTGGCGATCGTCGCACTGGCAAAGTCATCGACCGGCACCGCGACCGATGCTCCCGACCCCAATGTCACTCCGCAAGTCGAACCGGTCGATTATCTCAACGTCACCGAAGATGTCGCCCGCCGGGTCAATGCGGCCGTGCCGTTTTCAACCGCGCCGATCATGCCAGCACGCCCTTTTATCCTGATGGGAACGCCACAGGAGCATGAGGAGGCGCTGACCTGCCTTGCACTGGCTGCTTATTATGAAGCGGGTAACGATGCCGCGGGACAGTCCGCCGTCGTCCAGGTCGTGCTCAATCGTTTAAGGCATCCAGCCTTTCCCAAAAGCGTATGCGGAGTCGTTTCGCAGGGTATGGCGCGATCCACCGGCTGCCAGTTCACCTTCGCTTGCGACGGGGCAATGCTTCGCCGGTCGCCGTCGCCGGACGCCTTGCTTCGCGCGCGGGCAAGCGCGGAGCGCGCCTTGACGGGCGGGGTTTTCAGTCTTGTCGGCAACGCCACTCACTATCACACCGACTGGGTCCTGCCGCGCTGGTCGGGCCAGATGGACAAGATAACTGCTTTCCACGGGCATTTGTTTTTTCGCTGGCGCGGCGCGTGGGGACAACCGGCGGCTTTCCGTGGCGCCTATGCGGGACCTGAATTGATCGACGCGCGCTTCGCCCGCTATTCGTCGCCCGTCGCGTCCTTTGCCGATGCGTCGCCTACAACCGATGGTATTGGAGCCGCAAACACACCAGCAGCTTTCGTCCTCCGCCCAACGGTGACGGTTGCGGGTCGGGGCGTCGTGGAGGCGAGCGGCGGCGTGGCCCGTTCCGACGAGGCGCGACACATTTATTACGTCCTGTTCGGCGGCAATGACTATCCGGGCAGCTATGCGATCACCGCATGGAAAATCTGTGCCGGCAAGTCCCCCTGCTCTGTTTACGGCTGGCGTTCCGCTGCCGCCATTCCCGACGTAGTAATCGGTGGCCGCCCCGGATCGGCAAGTTTCTCCTTCACGAAACGCGAGGGCGGCACCCAGGAATCCTTATGGAACTGCAAGGAAGTTGCCCGCGATAACGCCGCGCAATGTCTCCCGGGAACCGTGGCGTCCCAATAGGCCCTGCCCGCTTAAACGCTATGGCTCACTTTGGCCTGTCCTACAGCAATGCCTCAAGAACATAAGGCGAACGATGGCGATTATGGAGGCTATGATGATTCGTTCGAGACATATTCTGAAGGCGGCGGCGGGGCTGCTGCTTGGGACAGGTGCCGTGCCGCTATCTGCGCAAACGGTCGATTCGATTCAATATCCCGCAGGATACGCGCCGGGGACCGCACTTTGCGTCAGGCAAGCCGATGGAAGCTGTTCGACCGTGAGCACCATGGTGCCGATGCCAGTGACCACGAAACAGGAAAGCCTGACACTTGTCGCTGCCAATACCCCTTCGGTCGCGACAGCCGTCAGCGGTGGCAATTATGTCGTCAGCCAAATGTGTACGAGTTACAATGCGGGTTCGCTGGCGGTGCGATACCGGGGGCCGGATGGCGCAACGATGCTCCCGATGCTGACCAAGACGGCGAGCGACACCACTGGTGGAATGCTGATTGCCCTGAGCGGCAACGCGGTCGTCGATGCGGTCCTGCCGCTTGGTTCGGTCGGGTGCAACGTCACACTCGCGCGGGTACCATAATGCGCCGGGTCGTCATTGCGCTGGTTGCGCTGATTTCGCTCACCGGGCCATCGTCGTCCCAGACATCGGGCACCGTGCCCACCGCGTTCGCGGGCGCCAGTGCCGCGCCCTCACTGCCCGGTACACTGATTGCGCTGCCCGCCTTGCCACTCCCCACCGGTGCCCGTGTCGAGGGTTTCGGTGACAGTTTTACCCAGTTCAACGCTTTCTCCATCGGAACGCTTGCGGTCGGCCAAAGCGCATCGGGCGTGATCGAGGCGGCGCTTGCAGCAGACCCCCGGTTCAACTTCGATTATTGGTATGACCCGGCTTCCCCCTGGGCTGGTGCCGGACAGGGCATTCAGTGGAGCGGTGCCAATCAGGGGATTGCCGGGGATCATCTCGTCGATGGCCGGGTGGGGAATGGGTTCGGGATATTGAACCGCACCGCCTATGCGCTTTCTCGCAATCCGCAGATATTGATCCTGAACGCGGGCACGAATTCGATCAACTCTGGCGATCCAGCCAGTGCCGATCCAGGCGCAACCGGGGGAGCTGGCAATGGCGCGAGTGCGGCCTATGTCACGGGCAAGCTGGATGCGATCATCAGCAATGCGACGCAGCGCGGGATCTGGGTGGTCCTCTCCACGCTTTACCCGCGGGCGGACTGGCCGGTTGGCGACCTGCGCCATCAGGTAATTCGTGACGTCAACACATGGGTCAGGGCGCAGGCGGGTCGATCGGGAGTCAAAATACTCGACCCTTACGACGCGCTCGTCTCCTCGACCGGTCCGGACGGGATCAACACCAGCCTGTTCAGCAGCGATAACGTTCACCCCGGGCCTGCCGGAGCGTATGTCATCGGCGTTCAATATCTGTTGCCGGTATTGCAGTCGATGATCGCGGCAGGCACCATTTTCAGCACCGATGTCACCCTCGCGAACTACCTCGCCAGCAGCATTGCGCAAATGAATGGCACGACCGGCACGTTGCAGAACGGGGCGACCGGAACCGTTCCAACCGGCTATGTCGTCAACCGAACTCGCGGAACGTCGGGGGTGGCGGCATCGATCGAAGCGGCGGGAACCTATAACCGGATAGTGCTCGCCGTGAATCCGCTGAACGACGCGTTGGGCACGGCTTATCACCAGGCCGATATCCAATTCCCGCCCGTCATCGCTCCAGCGGGTCTGGCGGCGGGCGACTGGATTCAGATGTACCTGCACGTCGAAGCGAATGACGCCGCGTCCTTTTCGGTCGCTCGAATGACCGCGAGCGTTGGTCAGGGTTCGACTGCCCGCGTGGCACAAATAGCGATGAACGAGAGCAGCGTGCAGTTTTCGACATCCTATCCTGGCCGGGGCGGATATTGGATCGTGACCAAGCCGATGCAAATCCCACCGGGGGCTATTTTCGATCGGATTGGTGGCACGATCTTGTCCATCTATTGGCCCAAAACCATGTCGTCGTCCTTCACGGCCAAGATCGATCGACCGATTTATCGCAAGATCGCCGATCCCAGGCCCCCCTGGGGGCTGTAACAGTTGGTAACAAAGCGTCGGTTGATGCACTGCAGCATCGATGTTAGGTCCGCCAGTATGAGCCGCTATGTCCAATAAAATGATTCAAAGCCGCAAGGTTCTGGCCGTCGCTTCGGGCGGCGGCCACTGGGAGCAGATGATGCTGCTTCGACCCGCATTTGCGGACCTTGCAGTCACCTATGCTACGACCCTTTCGGGGCTGGGGGAGCGCGCCGGCTTGGCCAATGTGCGGATCATTCCCGACTGCAATCGCAACCGACCGATGCAGGCAGTCCTTTGTGTCGTTCAACTTGCCCTGTTGATCGCGAGGGTGAGGCCCGATGTCATCATCACGACAGGTGCCCTGCCCGGCGTCATCGCACTGGCGCTCGGCAAGAGGATGGGCGCGCGGACGATATGGGTCGATAGCGTTGCAAACGCCGAGGAACTGTCGATGGCGGGGACCAAGGCAAAGCGTCACGCCGACCTGTGGATGTCGCAATGGCCTGCGGTCGCGGCGGCAACCGGAGCCGAATATGAGGGGTCGGTGCTATGATCTTCGCGACCGTCGGAACGCAATTGCCCTTCCCGCGCCTGATCACGCTGCTTGACGAAATCGCGGGACGCCACGGCCTGGACATGGTTGCACAGACTTGCGATGCGGGGGCCCGGCCGGGGCATCTGACGGCGCACGCGCAGCTCGATCCAAAAACCTTCGACGAACTGGTCGCAAAGGCTAGCCTGATAGTCGGCCACGCCGGGATCGGGACGATCCTGTGCGCGGGTCGCAGCGCAAAGCCGCTGATCCTGTTCCCGAGGAGAGCGAGTCTCGGGGAACATCGCAACGAGCACCAACTGGCAACAGTGGCCTCACTGGAAGACCGCGAGGGAATCTACATCGCACGCACCGACGAGGAACTGGAGGAGCTGCTGCTGAGGCCGTCGCTTCTGCCCCTGGAAATGGGCAACAGCGCTAAAAGCGCGCCTTTGATCGCCCGGCTGCGGTCTTTCATCACTGATGAGTCAAAGCCCGAACCAGTCAGGGGGTGATCGGAGTCCTTGTCCAGTAATCACGCACTTCACGCATCTTTCGCGCCATCAATATGCGTAGTTGGTATGTGTGCCGCTCGGTTGCTAACGAGAGCAGATAGGCGACCACGAGGCAAATCAAGACATTTGCCCCGTAAATAAGGAACGCCTTTGACGATGGCAGCATGTGCGAGCCAGTGGCCCAAAGCGAAAGCATGATTAGACCCATGAAATTGAGCAGGGGAGTGTGGATGCAATAAAGGGTGAATGAAAAACCAGCCATTGGCTGATGAAGCCGTTTAAAGGGTGGAAAGCGCAAACCAGAAGATGCTTTCATGGCGATTACCAAATTCGCGAAACCGACCGCCAATAACAAATCCAATGGAAACTCGCGCCAGAAATTTGTCCCTTGCACTTCACTTGAGCTGAACAAGCGCCAGACAAATACCGTTGCCACGAAAATCAGTGCCGACGGGGCAACTGGCATTTTGAAGCGAGTGGATGAGAAGTCCGCAGCGAATACCCCGATCAACCAAATCCCGAAATAAACTGCAATGTTCGACCCGACGAACTGCCAATGCGATAACATGCTTAAAGCAACAACGGGAAGTATAAATAAAAAGTACCGAAACGTTCGTGTATATCCCACGCCCCAAATTGCCAGCATGACAGGTGGCCACGCCACGTAATACCAGAATTCGTTGAACAGGGACCATAAGGCTCCGTTGCCGCCATATTGCGAACATGCCGCCGTTTGCAAAAACGCGATGTTACAAATCAGGTGAGAGAGGTCGACGGCTGCCAACACTTGCTGGGCCTGCAGTCCATCGGGAATAAAATACTCCGCAGCAATCCAGCTCATGACGAAACTGATGCCAAAGACCGGGATCAAAACAATCCAAAGTCGAGACAGACGTGCCGCGAAATAGTCGAAAAAACCAAAATGGCCCGTTTTTCGGTACTGACGAACTGTACCGCCGCCTACGAGAAACCCGCTCAACACAAAAAATATTACGACTGCTGCCGAGCCGAGGCTCGAGATACCTCCGACGGCATAGGCCAGTGCAGATTTGTGCATATGCGGCACGTCACCGAAATGCGCCAACACACGGTGGCTCACATGCGCCAATAAGACCGCGAACGCTGCAGCCCAGCGAAAGAAATCGAGCCATACCGACAACGCAGACTTGTGAACAACGGCATCGTTTTGTGTTGTCACCTGTTCGTTCATGTCGCGCTCCGTGATCGTAAAACTGCCGGGTTCTCGCCACAGCTTTCCCGATACAGACGGCCAAGCATGGGCAGCACGACGGTATCACTGTAGCAGAGAGCGATCCTTTCACGCGCCGCAATTCCCAGTCGGTCGCGCAACGCCGCATTGCTCAACAGGTCGGCGAGCGCCGCCGCCAGGCCATCCACGTCTCCGCTTTCTATCAGGATGCCGTCCACGCCATCGGTTATCAATTCAGGAATACCCCCGATGCGCGTTGAAATGACGGGGAGACCATTGCTCATTGCCTCCAGCACACTCATCGGCAATCCCTCGTTATGCGAAGGAAGGACAAACATCCCGGCGCGCGCCAGCAACGCGGCTTTAGCCGGACCATCGGTCCAGCCGACCAGTTCAACAGCATCGGAGACGCCATTTTCCAGAGCACATAGCTTGGCCCGTTCAATCTCGCCATTTCCACCGATGATCAATCGCGCAGAGGGATGGTCGCGATGAACTGCTGCAAACGCGGGTATCAGGTCGAAGACGCCCTTGCGATCGCCGACGAGCCCCAGGAACAGAATTTCACCAGCGTTACGCGCGGCAATGTCGGGCAAGGGCGGCAATTTTACGTAGTTCGGCACGACGACGACATTGGCAGCAGGCGCAATCGACCGGATGAAGTCGCGCCAGCTTTCCGAGAGGGCAATGACGCAGGTGGCCTTTTCGAGATGCCGCCGCACAAGCGAGCGCGCCCATGGCGGCAATCCATGATAAAAGGCCGTCATCTCGGAACCGTGAAGGTGGAGAATGACAGGCTTCCCGAACAGGCGCGCAATCGACGCGAATATTCCCTTACGCCAGAAACTGCCCCTCATTGCCGCATGGCAGTGCACCAACCCCACGCGTCGCGTCGCCAAGAGCCAGACAAACCTGGCCAAGCCGCCAAGCAGCACGACTTGTCGCCACAGGAAGCCGCCATCGACGTAGGACGTGACAAGCCTGACGTTTTCGGCCGCAAGAAAGCCGTCGTTTCGATAAGCCTCGACCACGCTGCGCATGCCGCCCCGTGCCGCACACCACACCATTATCTGTATCGGTTTACCGCGATCCAACGACGATCCTGTCATGCCCTGGCGATGCCCGTGCGTTGCGGCGCGCCGTCGAACGCTTGTGCGATTGCAGACCATAGAGGTGTTGGCTTGAACGCATCGTCATAAGGCAGAGGTCTCAGGGGTGGGGCACCGGGGGGACGCGCCCACTCTTCCGACTGGAGCCAGCTATCCTGGTTGCGGACGCCCCAGCAGACCAGACCAACGACTGCCGCTTCATCGAACGCGGTTTCGAGGTAGGTCTTGGCGCGGGAGGCAATTCGCCCGTCCCGCCACATTTCGGGACCGAGGATCTTATGACCCGACACGTCGAATTCGGTAAGCCGGATTTTCAGTCCCATGGCGGCAACGTCCTGCAGAAATCTTCGAAAGACCGTCGAACTGAAAGGCCTAACCACCGCCAGATGAGACTGAATACCCAGTCCGTGGATCGGCACATTACGCTTCTTCATTTCTGCCAGTAACGCCAGAACGGCCCTGCGCTTGACCTCGCTCGCGGGCAGGTCTTCCTCTATCCCAAATTCATTATAGTATAGTTTTGCTTGCGGATCTGCTTCGTGCGCGGCGCGAAAACATTGTTCTATCCAATCGTAACCCATTTCGCGTCCGAATGGCGCTTTCCGCAATCCGCCGGGGAGATCGTCGGCGGGTTCGATGGCTTCGTTCACGACGTCCCATTCAATCAATTGTCCGCGCCAATGACCGACGACTTGCCGAACATGAGTGGTCATCGCGTCGATTGCCTTCGGACCGCGGATATCGGTGACGGCCCATTGCGGGATCGCACGATACCACATGGCGGCGTGCCCCCTGACCTGCAGATGCCGATGTCTGGCAAAATCGACCAGGGTCTGCGCCCTGCTAAAGTCAAATGTTCCCTGCGATGGCTCGACAGCCCACCATTTCATCTCAAATCCCGCGACAATGACGTCGGCTTGTTCTGCAACGATATTCCGCATCGCGCTACTTTTTGGCAATGTTTTTGAATCGATCTCGAATCCGAAACTCCGCCCGCTTCGCCGTGCGCGCCGTTTCAAAGAGTCACCGTAAGAACGTGCTTCCGTCAGAGAAGTGCCAACCAAAACCCCCGTCAAACCAACGGTTGCGGCTGCAACCAAGGCCCTCCGTCGCGTGATCACGAACTGCAACCTTTCGGACAATTGTTTCGCAACATGTCATCAGCCCCTGTCCAATCGATCCCCGTAATGGTATCCGTTGTTCGCAGGTGCAGCAAGCCGCACTCCGACGAGAAGAAGTGCCGATGGGGTCGAATCACATTATTATCGGGCTTGTGACGGCTCTGTTGCTGTCGGGCTGCGGTACAGGCGGAGGGGCTGGTGCAGGCGCCAGTCCGCAAGCTGCGGAGATCGTTGCCGATCCCGGCTGCACAGGACCGTTGACCGGGCGGAGGTTGGGCGTCGATGCGGGATCTCTCGGCTTCGGAACAATGGTCAAGCCGAGCGGGCTTACCCTGAAACCCAATGAATTCGTCCTGACGATCGACGATGGACCAACCCCGGAGACACTTCCCGAACTCCTGCAAATCCTGCGGTCGAACTGCGTTCGTGCGACGTTCTTCATGGTCGGGAAAAGGGCGGCTGCACATCCCGAACTGGTCGATCAAATCCTCAGGGCCGGTCACACGATCGGCAGCCATTCATGGGATCATGCCAAATTTGGAGGTCCGAACGAGAGTGAAATCGAAGACAATATGCGACGCGGAGCCGAAGCAGTCGAGGACAGTGCCTGGAATCGGCCATCCCTTCCCGGAATTCGGCGGCTCATCCGACTTCCGGATAATGGAGGCTTGAATTGGAAGATGACGCCCGCATTTGCCGCTTTCCTCAAAACAAATGATTTCGCCTTGGCTGGCATCGATGCAAGTCCCGAAGACTGGCGGAACGATCCAGCGACGGTGAGTTATCGCAGGTTGTTCTCCAGGATGCCCGACCGCGGCGTTATCCTCCTGCATGACTGGCCACGGAACACGCCATCGATGCTGCGTCTCATCCTTTCGCGCTTGCAGCAGCAGGGGGCCAGCATCGTGGCCATCGACCTGCCCGGCGAACAGGCAAGCGTCGATGCCGGTACTCCCAAGTGAGTGCCACGTCGCTTCGCTCCAGCGCCTTGCGCGGTGGTATCTATCTGATGAGCAGGCAAATACTGGGCGTTGGCCTGAAAATGGTCGGCATCATGATCATCACGCGGATATTGGGGCCCGCGAAATACGGCAGCTATGTCGCTGCCTACAGCATTTACCTGTACGCCAATCTGGTCGGAACGGCGGGGGTTGGCGTTTTCCTCTTGCGGCATGAAGGCGATGTTTCGCGGGCCACGCTCAGGACTGCCTACACCATGCTGTTCGCGGCGGCCCTGGCGCTTTGCGGCATGCTGGAGGCAACCCGCGGCTTATTGTCCGTCTGGACCAACGTTGCAGGCTATTCGGCGGTCATGGCGGTCATGGCATTGGGGCTGCCGTTTCAAATGCTGACGATTCCGGCAACCGCGCAACTGGAGCGGGCGCTTGACTACCGAAGCGTCGCTGCCGTCGAAATCGGTGGCGATGTCGCTTATTACGCGCTTGCGGCAGCACTGGCACTTTCGGGGTTCGGTGCTGTTTCGCTTGGAGCGGCGCTGCTGTTGCAGCAGGTTTCGTTTTGCATTCTGGCGCATTGGCTTTCCAAATCCATGCCGCGTTTCGGCTGGGACGGAAAGATTGCACGACAAATCATAAACTATGCAGGCACATTCGCTTTCGCCAATTGGGTGTGGCAGCTCCGCATGCTGGTCAACCCCTTGATAATAGGGCCGGTCATGGGCGCGCAGGCGGTCGGCCTGATCGGCATGACAATCGGAATATTGGAAATGCTCAGCATCGCCAAGACCGTCGCGTGGCGCCTTTCCGTCGCAGTCCTTGCGCGGATACAACATGATACGGCAAAGCTTCGGAAAGCCGTTACCGAGGGCATGGAAATCCAGACGTTGGTCGTGGGTGCCGTGTTGCTGGGATTCGGCTGGTTGGGACAATTCATAGTCCCGATCGTTTTCGGGGCACGATGGGCGCCGGTCATGGACTTTTATCCGTATATCGCGCTTGCCTACCTGACGATTGCGACGTTCAACGTCCATTCGGCGGTCATGTCGGTGATCGATCGGAATCGTGACCTTGGGATCACCTATACAGTGCATGTCGTTTTATTCGGCGTGGTCGCGTGGTTTGCGGTGCGCCATGTCGGAGCGCAGGGGTATGGATATGGCGAACTTGCGGCCATCCCCGCCTATGGATTGATGCACGTCTTCGTTGCGCGCCAGATCGGATCGCCCGACTACCGCGTCGCCGCACTCTGGTGGGCAGCGGCAGCGGTCGGGCTGTTCTGGCGTGAGTTGGGGCTATGGGCAATCGCGGTACCGTTCATCGTACTGGCGCTTCCGGTGTCGGTCCGGCGGCTCGTCGGATTCTGGCGGATGGTTCGGCCCGCGCCCGAGCCCTCGACCGAAATGGCCACGAGCATATGATCGACGCAGCATTGCGGCGCGAAGGAGGTTTTTCTTGGCCCGCGTCCTGATCAATCACGTCACCCCCTATCCCGACCGGGTAACGGGCCTTTCGGTATTTACCTGGAACACCATCGCGGCGCTGGTGACGCATGGCCGGTATGACTATGTCCTCGCGACAAATTGGACGGCTGCCGCGATCCCTCCCGAAATCAGGTCACTCGGGCTGCGTACCGTTCATCGTCAGGTGCCGCGTAACGAGACACGGATGCTGATCGCAAATACCGTTGAGCTGCCTCGCCTGAAACGCGCAGTTGGGGCCGATCTCATCTTTCACCCACAGCCGACGACGATGCTGGCACATATGGAAACCAGTGTTGCGGTCGTCCACGATCTCTATCGGGTGACGCATCGGGCAATCTATCCGTGGCAGCAGCGGCTTCAATGGCGCTTTGCTACGGCGAGGGGGTTCCGCCGGGCCGCACACGTCATTTGCGTATCCAACGCCACGCGCGATACGCTTGTGTCTGCTTATCCCGATCTCACGGATCGCTCGAGCGTCATCCATGAAGCCTCACCGATCGCCATTGGTGCAAATGACGCGACCGCAAGGGAGACCGACGCGCCCTATGCCCTGATGGTCGCGAACATCACGCCAAACAAGAATGTCGGCCTGCTATGGGCTGCCCTCAATCGTCTGGCGCTCGAGCACCGCGCCCCGCGCGTCATTCTGGTCGGGCGGGACGATATCGGCCTGGTGCCGACATTGAACGCACGCTTTCCGGCCGCGTCGATCGAAATGGCGGGAGCGGTGTCCGACGACGCGTTGCGCACACTGTACGCAAACGCCAAAGTCTATATCAACACGTCGCTTGTCGAAGGATTCTGCCTGCCGATACTTGAGGCTCACACGCTGGAAGTACCGGTGATCTGCTCGGACATCCCGGTGCTGCGCGAGGTCGCTGGCGAGGGCGCCCTGTTTGTCGATCCAGGCGACGCCGACGCGCTCGCCGCTGCAATCTCCACCGTGTTCGGCGACCCCGCAGTGGCTGCGGACTTGCGCGAGCGCGCCATTGCAAACGCCCGCCGGTTCAGTTGGGAAAAGGCTGCTCGCGAAACCGAGGCCGTGTTCGATCGGGTGCGCAAGGGCGGGCGCGCAGCTGACCGTAGCAGCGATGCGAGAGAGATATCGCATGCCTAAGGGCCAGGCCAACCCCACATCTGTCCCGGCTCAGAAGTTCGAGATGCTGCAGCTGGGCCGCGGTGTCGCTGCCATGATGGTGGTAATGTATCACGCCTCGCGGATCGTCGCGGAGCCCCGGTTCTGGAGCCACCCCCCGTTCGCGAACCTGTTCGAAAATTTCAACGTCGGCGTCGATTTCTTTTTCGTCTTGAGTGGCTTCATCATAAGCTGGGCGCACTGGAAAGACCTTGGGCAACCCGCGCGAGCCGATAATTATATCCGAAAGCGGTTCCTGCGCATCTACCCTCCTTATTGGGGAATCCTGTTTCCCTTGATCCTATTCTATGCGGTCAGCGGCGGCGGGGATGCGAGCCAAAGGGATCCGCTCAACATGGTATTGTCGATTTTCCTGACGCCCAATCCCGATCATCCGGTTCTCGGGGTGGCATGGACACTGACCTATGAGATATTCTTCTATGCCCTGTTCACCGTCTTTATTGTTTACGGTCGAGCATGGATGCTGATCCTGCCGCCGTGGGCGCTGGCCATAGTCGTTGCGCATGTTTTTCATCCAAGCATGGTCTTCCCGGCCTCCTTCTTCCTAAGCCCGTTCAATCTTGATTTCATCGGCGGCGTCTGGATCGCGGCGCTTCTCCGCCGGGGGCATGTGCCATATCCGAAGCTGTTGGCCGCTATCGGAGCAGCGGGATTTTTCGCCTTCCTTGGCGTTTCCGGAATTCAGGATGACGAACTCGTCGGTCGTCTGGCGTTCGGCTCGATGGCAATGCTGTTCGTCATCGGCACCGTCGAACGCGAGCGGCGGCGGCCAAGCACCGCCCTGCCCCGACATCTGGCAGTCTTCGGTGCCAGCTCATATGCGCTTTACCTGATCCATCCGCTGATACTGATCGCAACGTGCCAGGTGTTGAGCCGCATCCTTGGCCGATCGATCCCAGGGGAATGGGCAATCCTGATCATGGCCATCGCCGCCGCGTTGGGTGGCATAGCCTATCATCTGATCGTCGAGCGCAAGCTGATAGCAATCACGCGACCGTGGGTCGCACGTAATTTACGACCCATTGTTGCGGATCAATAAGGATGGCCATGGCGCAAGGAAAAACTTTGAGTTTGACCGAAAGCTCGGAACGCAGGAGATTTATATCCGCGCAATGGGTAATGGTATATATATATGGTCATTTCCCCAATAACGCATACTTCAGTTCTGGTTTCATGACATGAAAGGTCAAATACGTAGCTTCGGGTTGGTCGATCTTTGGATGGTAATGATGGTAACCGTCCCCGTAATCGGGACGTTCTACACTCCCGATGCATACTTCCAGAGCATCGGCGTTACCAATCTACAGTTTGGTAAATCGGATATTATGCCATGGCTGCTGTTGCTATTTACAACGAGTATCGGCGTAATGCTGTTGATGCGAGATCGTGAGAACCCCTTCTACCATGACTTTCTTGTGTATGCATTTGTCTTAATTGCATTCATATCCACAACTTACTCACCCGATCCTGCGTCGTCACTGAACCGCAGTTTACGTTTACTCCCAGTAGTGGGCTTCGGCATATTATTCAGCCAAATAACAACAGTTAGAAAGACTTACAGAAACTTCACAATTGCCTTCTTTATATCTTCAGTCCTTTCGATATTTATGGCGATTGTTTTTCCTCAATATGGATTGAGCAATTATTTTGGTGCTTATGAATCTCTTTGGCGCGGAGCTTTAACCGACAAAAATGCGGCGGGATTCGCGTATGGACTTGGGCTAATCGTCACCATTTGTGCTTACCAAACAAAATCGATATCTCTTTCATTTGCATCAGCTACGATCATTCCAAGTGTTGTCATGATCATAATGTCAAACTCCATTACGGCGATAACGGGTCTTTTGGTTGTGGGTACCCTGTTCACCGTCATCACGTTTCTCGGGCGCGTGCCTAGGGCAGCCGTCTTGATTACAGTTGCAGCTATAACGGCTTTGACGGCAACAATTGTTTTGCTCCTCATTGCAGTGCCCAACCTGTTTGAAAACATTGCGGGACGAAGTGGGGATTTGACAGGGCGGACACCGATCTGGGCCGCAGTTTGGATATTAATCCAGAAAAGCCCATGGACTGGATATGGTTTTAACTTCTGGGCGTATGACACGCCAGATAGGATTGGAATCTGGTCGGCCGCCGGGTTTAAGCCCTTGAATGGTCATAATACCTGGTTGGATTTGTGGCTGCAAATGGGTTTAGTCGCCGTTGTACTGATAATTCTGGATTTTGTGCGATCGCTACGTTTGGGCTTCAAACTCGTATCGAAACGTGTCGATGCTGCCTTGCTACCGGTCCTGATATTGATCTTTATTTTAGTTCGGTCAATTTCCGAGTCGACCTTCTCCGAGCCAGGAACTGCCGGCGTCTTCTGGCTTACCTGGGGATCAGTAATGCTGAGAAAGGTACGCCACGACCGCCCCGGCTTGTCACCTTTTGAGGCATCGAGTGGGCCTAAGCCATGAACGAGATGAGATCATCCCTGCCCTTGGAGGCCATGTCCCACGCGGGGAGAACTCAAGCTACGCAGGACCACGGGCTTCTTGTTACGCTGGAGGGGTTGCGTGGCATCGCGGCCCTATGCGTGGTTAGTTATCATTTGACCACCACCCGGTTAATACCATCTGCTTATCTTAGCGTTGATTTGTTCTTTTCATTGTCTGGCTTCGTCATTACACTCAGATACTTTAATGTGCTGAGATCGGGCGAACTAACGCCCGGGCGATTTATGATTGCAAGATTTCTGCGATTGTATCCGTTATATCTTCTCGGAACCGTGCTTGGCGTCGCATCATGGTTCGGGGGACATTATTTTGGCCACAATGCGTCTCGTGACCAGCCTTTCAACCTTGTCGCGATCTTCGCTTTTTTTATGGCACCAAACTTTTCAACAGGGGCGTCTTACCTTTATCCGTTGAACATTCCAGCTTGGTCCCTTTTACTTGAATTGATAGCAAATCTCTTGTTCGCCTATAACATTATGATTTGGCGGAGAATACTGCCAATCACAGTCCTGATAACAGGATTATTGCTAATATTCTTCTCGATAGATGCTGGGACGCTCGACTTTGGGGCAGAGTGGGAATCGTTTTACCATGGATTAGTTCGAGCCGTATTTGGCTTCAGTGTCGGGAGTTGGTTGTGCCTTGCAAAAGAGCGGGTTCAGTGGGTACCGAAAATCTCCCCGTTACTGCTGTGTCTTATGTTTTTTGGAATCTTGTTTTGCCCATACTACAGTCTTTTTGGATGGGCTTCGTCCTTGATTGTTCTGACCGTCTTTCCCGCGTTGATTATCGTAGCTTCCCGATCGGAGCCATCAGGTCTAACCTCTCGAGTAATGGTGCTACTTGGTAAATTGTCGTTTCCAGTTTACATGTTGCACGTTCCTATAATAGCAATGTTACGGCAAGTTTCTCACCTATTCCATTTAGGTGAAGGCTTCGTTTTCGTGTCTGCATTTCCGGGGGTAGCCTTAGCGTCCTGGACTTCCCTCGTAATATTTGATGTTCCATTGCGGCGACGGATCAAGATTTTGAGCCGGACATAGTATTAATGTTTTTTGATAGGATCAGAATATTACTTCGATGAATGGATACGTCAAGCCGCGGCTTCGTAAAGACATAAATGGCCTACGAGCAATTGCCGTATCTGGCGTCCTTCTTTATCACTTCAATATATCAGGCTTTATTGGGGGATTTGGCGGAGTTGACGTTTTTTTCGTGATCTCCGGCTACCTCATGACCCTCATAGTTCTGAGAGGTCTAAGCCAGAATACCTATACGTTACGTGGATTTTACCTCGCTCGGCTTCGCAGGATCGCTCCGGCACTCATGACGATGATCGCCGTATGTGTCGTGTGTGGTGCGATGATAGTTGACCCGATCTCCTATAAGCAAATGGGGTACTCTGGCCTAACGAGCTTGTTATTCATATCGAACTTTTATTATTACTTGCAGTCTGGATATTTCACGGAAGCTGCAGAAAGTATGTGGTTTCTACATACTTGGTCGCTTTCTGTTGAATGGCAATTTTATATTATATATCCGATCGTTTTGGCAATTATCGGCCGTTTCCCAAGCAGGTATTTGCTGCTGATTTTCGTCGGCTTTACGGTCGTTGGATTTTCCCTGCTGGCTTTCTTGCCTATGGTCGGTGGGGGCAACATGTCTTCGTTGCTATTTTATATGTTTCCTGCGCGCGCCCCGGAGATGACGCTCGGCGGGATCGTCTATTTGCTTGGCACCCCCCGATCAAACACGACCGCTCGATATGCAGAGGTCATTGGCATTCTGGCGATCCTTTTATCATTCTTTATCTTCGATTTATCGACGATATGGCCGGGATTTGCAGCTTTGCTCCCCGTTCTGGGTACCGCTGCTGTGATATACTCCGATCGTGGAGAGCAGTCCTTACTTTCCAACAGGATGGTCCAGCGGATCGGCGAATGGTCTTACTCGATTTATCTTTGGCACTGGCCTGTACGGGTATCTCTGCGGTATTTTGATCTAGATGGCACTGCCATTCGATGGTCGGCGATTGGCTTGAGCATCGCTCTTGGAATGCTCTCATTCTATTTTGTTGAAAAGCGTTTTAGCGCTAGTCGATCGGGGACCGGAAGCAATTGGCTGCTAAAACTCAGCAGCGTTGGCTATACTCTTGTCGCGGTCGCCTGCGCTGGCGTGATCTGCTCGCAAGGGTGGCCTGAACGGTCGTCTCGTTCCACTCGCTCCCTGCTTGCTGACACGGTCGCCGCAAAGTCCGAATGGCAATTTCCCGCCAATTGCGACGGACGACTTTGCCGATTTGGTAGCGGCCAACCATCGTCAGTCTTGGTCTTGGGAGATTCCCACGCGCAGATGTGGCTCCCTGGTTTTCTCAATTCTGCCAAGAAGTATAACCAGACGTTGGACTTCTTCACGTTGGCAGGCTGTCCTTCCGTGCCAAGAGTAGCGAAACGGTCGAATATCGCTTGCGGAGAACTTAATTCGCAAATCGAGCACTTGGCTTTTCAGGGGAGATATAAAAAGGTTATTATCATCAACGCCTGGAATGATTATTTTGGAGACTTTCGCAAAACTACGATGTTGTGCGTGACGGGCGTCAGGGGATGTGAAAGCTTCGATGCTGTCACCGGAAAACAAGCGGCACAGTTGCTGCTCACGACATTCGTGAGTGCGCTAGTCGCCCATGGACTTAAGGTGTCCATCGTCCCAGATGCTCCAAGTCCCCCCTTCGACGTACCAAATACCATTGCGAAAATCGCGTTCCGCGAAAATACCGGGTCTCTCGGATTTGACCGATATCCGGAGCAAAAGATGCGCCCAAATGATAGTTTTAATATTAGCCAAATAATGGTTCAATCGGGGATCAACTCTGTAGATATCTTCAATCCTAGCGCGGTGTTGTGCGCAGATAGTCTGTGCAAAATGACAGGGTCCAGCGGCCATTCTCTTTATCGCGACAATAATCATCTAAGGCCCGCAATCGCTCGCGAACTTGGTGACTTCGACAGCTTGTTTGATGGCCCGAACGGGACATCAAGAGGGCAATGATTGTTTTAGTCATACTGCCCGCAATAATTCCCAGCTCATTGCCGTTGCACACAGGTTTAAGGGACCTATATGCCCGTTAGAGAACGCCGCGAGGTGTGCAAACATCGTGGATTTCCGAAATAGTTCTGCGTTTTAGAGACTAAGTAAGCAGCAACGCACCCATCATTGAATCTAAGAAGCCGTTAGCCACGCTCATTCAAGAGCAATCACCTTTTTGATGCCTTCGGCCATCTCGGCACAAACCGCGGGCCATGTAAAACGCGCGACATGTGCCCTACCTGCAGCCCCCATCCTAGACCCGAGAACAGGGTCAGAAAGGAGCTTGTCCAAGGCTTTGGCAAGTTCCCCGACGTCTCCGACCGGGACAAGAAACCCCGTTTCGCCGTCGATAACGCTATCTGTCAAACCGCCTGTTCTCGTGGCGACCACAGGCAGGCCATGTTGTGCCGCTTCAATGGGCGCGATGCCCATAGGTTCGAGACGACTTGGCATGCAGAATATTGTGCTGTCGGCGATAAACTGACCGACCTTATCGATAGCTACCTTGCCGACAACCGTAATATTTGGATGGTCCAGTTGGGGAGAAGCACCCACAATCGTCAAGTGAGCCTTCGGAAAACGCTCCAGAAGAGTTAGAAATGCTTCAATGAGTTCCGGCCCTCCCTTACGTTCCCAGTCGATCCCAACAAACAAGATTCGTTGAACTGGATTATGAACCGAGCTCAAACTTTGAGTTGGCTTGGCATTGGCGCCAATCAGCACCGTTTGTGTTTGCGCCCGCGGCAGGCCGTAGTCTTTTACCAAAGAGTCGGCGACATGGCTGGACGCGGTCATCACCAACGCCGCATCGTGATAGGCCTGTCGTTCAAGTTGAACGATCCTTGAGGATATCCCACCCGAGCGCACATGCCCGTTAATCGGATTCAAAATCGTGTTATCAGTATAAATGATAAAAGGCTTGTCGGGCACCTTGGAATTGAACAAGCATTGTGTCTGAAAGACCGCGACAAGGTCAGGGATTTTGCTCGCATATCGCCTGATGTACCATCCGGCGATACCGAAAAAGAATGGTGTCTTAAATAGTCTCTGATTCATGCCCTGCCGGCGTAGAGCGGCCTTCGGCCCATGATGCAGGATCATCGCCACTAAGCAAAGAGAAAGGTACAGAGGATTATCGACGATCTTGCGATAGACCCGCACTTCTTCTATTTTATAATCATCGCCTAATGCAGCCGGAAGGTGTGAACTTATTGCGTCGTTAGTGTAGGAAAATCGATCTAACTGTGCAAATAGTACAGTATATTTAGCCACATTAGCCATCTGAATCCTTTACTGCACTAAGCTGCCGGTTTTGTTGCACTAAGTCGCCCATAGGGGCCAACCTCGATGTCGCTCCGGACGACGACAGCAGGGTTTCCGGCGACGATGGACCGTGGCGGTACGTCCCGCGTCACGACGGCACCGGCAGCAACGATGCACTCGTCACCGATCGTGATGCCGGGAAGGATCAGGCTGCGCGCGCCGATAAAACAACGGCGTCCGATATGCGTGTCGCGGTACATGTGGCGGGTCGTGTCGTGCGCCAGCACCACGGCCTGCAGGGCCACGTAGCTTTCCTCGCCGATGTGAATGCCCCTTGGATATGTCTTGTCGAAATGCGCGCTCAGCGAGAATTGCACAGTCGGGTGGATGTCCATTCCCCATACCTTGCCCAGGTACCAGCGCTTGGCATCGACAAGAAGGTTTCGCAACGCACTCAGCCTGTTCAGGCTCCTCATATCACTCACACCTGATCTTATGTCTCAACAGCACCGCCTTATCTCATGTTGCGGTGCGAAATGATAATGCTTTCCATGGTTACCCGATGATCGATTGCCAGACTTTATTCAGGATTACTTTTCGAGATTTAGAATGGCGACGAGCCTGACCGCCACGTCATGCCAGCTCGTTCCCGGCTGAGTCCGCTCGGCAATCGCTCGATCGATAGCCTCTCCAACTTCCTGCGCGTCATGAATGATTTTCAAACGGTCCGTCATCACCAGCGCCTGCGGGATTGCGGTGGTGACGAGGCCCGTATCCGTTGCCAGGCAATGATAGAATCGCAGCGGGTCGATATAACGCGTTAGCTGATGGTCGACGCGATAGGGGGCGAAGCTGACCAGATATCGGGCGAACAGCGCGGGAAGATCGGGGTCGGCATAGGGGCCGTGATAGCTGATGTTCGAGGTGATCGACAGCAGCCGATCCAGTGCCGCGCCCGCGTCGCCGCCCTTTACGATATGGCCGTGGATCGAGAAATGTCGTGCCGGATCGGCCAGCGCCGCGCTTTGCATCAGTTCGAAATCGAACCGGTCGTCGAGGCTGGCGATGACGAGGACCTGGCTACGATCCTCGCGCGTCTTTGGTAGTGCAGGCAGGGACGAACCATTGCCGAGATGATGCGAATGTGGAAACAATTCCTGCAAGGTCGGAGCGGCATGGACGATCACGTCCGATTGGCTGACCATCAGAGCCAGTTTAACGCGCTCGCGCACTCGTCGCCCGCCGTGAGCATCGTACAGCAGGTCGTCATGCATATCCGTAACCCATCGCGTCCCGCTGATCCGCCGCAGAAAGGCATTCAAGACAGGAAATACGAGGTTGGTTGAATTAAAGACGACAGGCTTTCGGCGTTTTTTTCGGAAGCTCCAAAAAAAGCGGACAAGGTCGGGCAGGCTCAATTGCCGTGTCTCGCCGGTCGCCAGATCGGTCAGTTCGGGCCGCCGCTTCAGGTAAATATACAAAACTTTGTGGCCCAGCCCGGCAAGTTCGCGCGCAAGGTGATGGCGGAAGTCGTTACGGCGGAGCCTGCAGGTAAGGACGATGAAATCGAGCAGCTCGGCGTCGCGGCCATCGGTCATATGTCCCCCTTTTCCTCGCCTGGCGTTTAGCCGATAGGGACTTTCGGTTCAAATAACCTTCTCGGAGAACCCATGATAACGGCAGAAACGGCACGATTGTGTCAGAATTGCCCACACTTTCGGTCCTGTGCCATTGCCCCGCCTGCTTGCAGACGATAGCGCGTACCCATGGGGGCGAAGATGACGGGGCAGACGGTACGATCGATGTCGGGTCGCGTGAGGACGACGGCACTCGTCGTCCCCCTTTTGTTGTTCGTCCAACAGATGATGCTTGGGTCCAACGGCCCGTTGCTCGCCGTAGCAGCGGCGTTCTCCGATATTCTGGCGGCTCTGGTGGTGCTGTTCCTTGCCGCTCCCGATGCTCGATTCTGGCGTCAGACGTGGCCGGTTATTGCGATAATTTGCGCAGCCGTCTGCTGGCTTTGTGCGCCCGCGCTCATCCCCACGGCTTTCCTATGGGCACCAAAACGGCCAGCCCCCGATATGTTCCTTCCCGGAATCGTGAAAGTGTTCGGCAATCTCGCCTTGCTGCTCGCTGGCGCATGGATCGGGTATCGTCGTGGGCTCATGCGGGAGGCGCTGCAATGGATCCTAGCCCTGGGAATTGTTGCAATCGGCGTGGGGGCTGCGCTTCGTCAGATCGATCCTGCGCACGTCTGGGGATATGACAAGAATATTATGGGGGGGCGGTTTACGGGGACGCTGTTGAACGCAAATTCAAATGCGTCACTGTGTGCGGTAACTGCGATCCTGGGGCTGACCAGCGTTCTTGCCAGCCTGCGGGTGGCGCGTGGCGGGCCGGTCAGCGGAAGTGCTGCAATCTGGTGGTTTGTCGGCCTGCTCGGTTGCGTGATGGGGATCGCCGCCTGCGCCGCCACAGGATCGCGAACGGTTTTGTCATTACTGGCAGTGTGCCTGATCGGATTGGCTGTTGGCGACAGAGCGCTTCGCAACGCCGCGCTCAGCTGGATCGGTGCGATAAGCGTGGCAACCGGTGCTGTTGCGATCGCTTTTCTGACTGCGGTGGCTGGCGAGATGACGATCAGCCGCTTTGCGTCGTTTGGCCAGGACGGAACCGGACGGCTGGAAATCTTTTCCCACTATTGGCAGATTGTCCTGCAATCGCCCTGGATCGGATATGGCCCGTCCTCGTTCGATGAGATCAATCTGCACAGTCTGGGCAGCCCGGTCGAAGCGATGTCGTTCTGGTATCTGCACGCTCCGCACAACGCTGCAATTTCGCTGATGCTGGCAGGAGGGATACCGTATCTCGGACTGCTGGTGTTGGCATTTGTCCTGATGGCCCGGCGCGCTGCGGCTTCGCAACGGACCGATCGGCAGGACCCATTGTTACGCGGGGCGATCGTTTCGGTGATACTGATCGGTGCGACGTCGATGGTCGATATACAGCTGGATGTGCCGGCGGTTTTCGGGCTTACCGTTTTCCTCGCGTCGCTGATCTGGGGCCGCTCCATCAGGACGCGGGCGGATCGCCAGTCAGGGCAGTTGGCTGTCGATCAGGATGACGGACGGGCAAGGTAGGAATTACGCCGCGCCCGAACCTCGTCGTTCATGGCGCTGGCACCCAGGATAGACTGGACAATATTATACTTGGCTCCCGATCTGCCGCTCAACCATAACGCCTCGTCAACCGAACGACCCCGGGTCGCCGCGTCGAGTTGGGGCCAACTTTCGACCGCCAGCACCAGCCTCCAGGGTGCGGCATCATCGAGGTACGGCCCGGACGCATAGGATCGACCGAGACTTGATACGGTCGTCGGAGAGGTCGGGCCGGACGCGATCATGTCGATATATGTTTGTGCCACGTCCGCCTCTCCCCAATAGGGGCGGCAATCCTTTGCGGCCGCGACGTTTGCCGCGGCAGCTTTGACCAAGGCCGAGCGGTGATCGCCAAAATCGTTTACCGAGGCGGCGCGACCCGATGCCAGTGCCAGATACAGCGCCGCGCGCGCCGGGATGGAAGTGGGCGCGGTGTCGTTCGGGACAGCTAATGCTATGGCCGCATACCCCGGACTAGCCTGTGCCAGCAAACGCATCCGGGCCACGAAGATTTCATCGGATAACGCCTTGCCCGCGACCAACAGCATTACAACCAGCGCACATGCGCAAATCGAGCGATGGACGCGAGCGTTGCCCCCGGCCTTGTCAGGCCGGTCGTTCAAGCACTTTCCTTGTAATAATTCGTATATTTCTGGGAGTAATAGAGCGCGCCATAGGCTTCCGTCGACCGATCGACCATCGACAGGATTGCGCCGACGAGATTCGCCTCGTCATGGCGGAGCATCTCCAATGCCGCGCGAACCGCATTGCGTGGCGTGGCATTCCATTTGATCACCATCGCAACGGCGTCCGACATAACCGCCAGCGATCGCGCATCGGCAACGCCCAGCAATGGAGGGGTGTCGAGGATAATATGGTCATATCGTTCACGCAACTTGGCAAGCAAGTTTGGCATGGCATCGCCGCTGAACATATCCTCGGGGCTGAAAACCTCCCCAGCCAGCGGCAGCACGTCGAGCGTCGTCGAGGGGTCTCGCTTGATTGCCGACTCCAACGTCACCTCGCCTCGAAGCACTTCGATAAGGCCATGCTCCGACACGAGACCGACTGCTTTGGTCAGTCCGGCACGCCTGAGATCGCAATCGATCGCAATGGTCCGTTCGCCGGCAAGGGCCATGACCCGCGCCAGCGACAACGTCGCCGTGGTCTTGCCCTCGTCAGGCAGCGTCGACGCAATTGTGATAACCCGCGCGACGTTCTGGTGACCGAGGATCAATGAGGATCGCACCGTTCGATACGCCTCTGCATAGGACCCCACGGGCTTTGAATAAATCAGATCTGCCGGAGCCTCGCCCCCCTCGCGCTGCGATTTTGAAAGCCGTGGCACGGTGGCAAGCGACTGGAGGCCGAGATTTTGCACGTCGGTCACCGACATTATACCGGTATTCACGATTTCCAATATCGCCACGGCTCCAAGGGCAGCAGCGATAGCCCCGAGCAGACCAACCGCCAGCAGCAATTTTTTGTTCGGCTTGCTTGGCGTGGTTGGAGCGACCGCGTCTTCGATAATCTGGGCAAGCGCAATTGAACTGCTTGCTGCCTGTGACGACGCCTGTGCTTTTTCGGCAAGTCGATTATAGGCGGCCTGCGCGGAGTCCGCCTGTCGCTGGTAAGTGTCCGCCATGGCCGACGAACGCGTGTCCCGCGCCTGCTGTGCGCGCAGCTTGCCCAGATCAGAAGCAAGGCTTTGCGCTCTTGCGCTCGCCGACCCGCCATCCGCGCCGAGGCCGGCAATGATGCGCTTGGCTTCTTCGTTGATCTGATTGTCGATGTCGGTCAGCTGCTGAGTGATCTTGAGGGTTTCAGGGTGCTTTGGACCATAGCGCGTCATCACCTCGCCCTGTTCCTGTTGCAAGACGGCACGCTGCGCTCGCAAATTGCGGATCACGTCCGAGTTCAGCACGGCAGAGACGCCACCGATGCCGCCCGCGCCAATCTGAGTTTGCGCCGACCGGATTTTAGCGGCAGCAGCAGCAGCCTCCGACTGGGCAGTGGCAAATTGCATGGCCAAAGGCGCGATCTGCTGGTCTGTTAAAGTCGATGCACCGCCCCCCGAACCGATGACCCCGGCGCGCGCACGATATTCTGTAAGCTGCGCATCGGCGGCTGTCGCCTGCTGGCTCAGCGTCTTCAGCTGTTCCTGCAAATATCCAGCCTGCTTCTCGGCAGTTCCAGAACGTCGGCCCAGACTGGCCTCGATATATTGACTGGCGAACGTGTTGGCGATGCGGGCGGCCTTTACCGGATCCTCGGATGCCGTCGTCAGCTCGACGATATAGGTCGCCTTTTCCCGCTTGGCAGTCGTCGCCCCGAGCACTGCGGTTGCAACCTGGTCGCGCCTCGCATCAACAGCAGCGCGCGGCGCATTGCTCGCCAGCGGCTGCAAACCACGCGAGAACTCGGGATCACGCTCGAGACCCAGCTTGCGGACGACCGACCTCGCCACGTCCAGCGACTGCATGACGGTGACTTCGGTATCGACGATGGCCTGGTCGGGAAAAGATGTCTGTTCGGACATCTGCCCCATGGCCGCTCCCGGTGACGGATCGATCTTGATGCGCACAACGGCTTCGTATTTTGGAGTGAGCATCATCGCCGTGACCAGGGCAGCGCCGAATATCACAAGTATGATCGTGGCAATCATCAACCAGCGGCGACGCAATATCGACGTAATCTGGCGGAAAATATTTGATACCTCGACGTTTTGCCCGGGCGGAGTCCAAGCTGCCCCAGGTTCCCTACTCGTATAAGCGTCCATTATGGTCGTCCAATTGCGTCTTAGAGTTTGACGGTTATGCCCAATGTGCCGCGAAGTTCATCGATATTCGGACCGATCAATATGGGGGTATCGGTCGTACGACGGCGATAACCAACGTTGGCATCGAGGCGCAGCATACGGCTCAACAGGTAAAGCGCGCCACCTGAAACGCGATAGATATCGGCATTCGCAACAATCCCGCTATACACGTCGTGCTCATAATCTGCGCCGATATTGACGATGAGGTTTCTTAGAACCTCATGGTCGGCCCGGAGTGCGATGCCGTTGTCGAAATAGCCGCTGGAACCCGCCAACGTCGAATCCTCGATGTCGCGCCGGGCGATCAAGGTGACCGTGGTCAATTTGCTCGGGAAATATTCGATCTTTCCGTCAAAGGAAAATCCCCGGACATCATGGTAAAGCGGCGAATCATAACTTCGCTTTATATAGCCGAATCCAATGCTCCCCCTCAACAATGCCGTCAGGTCGAAGGTGGCACCCGCCAGTCCTTTGACCTCCGAAGAGTCGCGATTGGCCACCCCCGGCGAAAGCGGGATACCATAGTTAGTATCGGTGTAGGTTCCTTGAACGAACACTCCGGCATCGGGCGTCAGGCCATATTCGGCATAGCCAATGCCACGATTGATCGTTCGGTCGAACGAGTCACGCGTGAATGTGCCACCGTTCAAGCCCTGCGCTGGCAAGTAATTGTAGATCGAATGATCCGCTGACAGCACGAAACGTGTCCGCGCAAGCTTCATCTCCGTTTGCGCCTGGAAAATGGTCGCCTGGACGGGGAGTGCGCTACGCGAGATGGGTACGCCCGTGCCGGAAAAAGGCGTTTCGAACAAACGGCTGGTACGCGCACCAAGGTTCAGAGCCGTGTCCGCCCCCAAGTCGATCCGGCCCTGTCCGCCTACGGTCCATCCGTCCTCGTTGCGCGACGACTGACTGAGATATCGAACGAAATTACCGGCAGCGTCGAGCTGCAGGTGGTTCAGCGACCAGTTCGACTGAACCACCAGCTTTGGCGAGACCGTGGCAATCGCACTCGAAGTTTTCGGCGTCGAAGTCTGATAGACATTGTCGGTAAAGCCCGCAGCCACCGTCACCGAGGGAAGCACGGTAAAGCCCCCCGCAATAATCCCGGTTGCCGCATATTCCGGCCTGTCCCGGTCCGTTACGCTCTCGTTACGTCCCCGGTCGTAAGTAAGCGGTATGTTCGAGTCGAACACCTGCGTGCTGATCGACTGAGCCGACGCGTGGCCGGAAAGTGTACACGCCACCACCGTCGCCAGGCTAAGCCTGCCCATCAGCGCGGTTTTTCCCCCCATGACCTTCATCACTGATTGGTCGAATAGTCGGTGCCGCCGCCGCCGCCGGAACCCGGCCCGTTACCAAGCGCACTCGTGCCACCTCCGCCGCCGACGCCACCGGTACCACCGCCGGCGCTCGATTCGAGCAGGGCAAGGCTGCTGTTAATCGCCTTCAAGATGACAGGCGGCCACTTCTTGCGCTTCTTCAACGCGTTGAGCGCCGCGATCGCGACAGCCTTGGGCTGCTTGGCCTGGTCGATGGTGAACGCGATCGCGGCCTCGACGTCGGCTTGTTTCGCGGTTGCGGGCTGAGCCGCAATGGCAGCCTCGAGACTGGCGACAAGAGCGGCAACGGCCGCCGGGTCCGGAACGCTGGCTGCAGTCTGCGCCAGAGCGACCTGACTACCGATAGCCCCCGTCGATACACCGGCGATCAAAAGCGCCAAGGCCGTCGTGCGAACGATTTTATGCTGAATTTTCATTTCCGCCCCTGTTCTCTTTCCGAATGAATGAAGTTTCTAGAAATAACGCTCACCGATTCTGATCGTATCGCCCGGCTTAACCGCCAGGTCGGGCACCAGCTTGACCAAGGCCTCGTCTGCCTCGCCAGCATGTTTAATGAATACTTTTCGCTTGTTGGCGCGATAGGTAAATCCTTCGGCGCGGGCGACGGCATTCATGACCGTTAACCCGCTGGAATATGGGTATTCCCCTGGCTTCGACACTTCGCCAAGAATATAGAAAGGACGGTAGGTAAGGACGTCGAGACTTACCTGGGGTCCCCGAAGATACCCGTCTGCCAGCTTGTTTTGGATATCGAGAACGACCTCCTGCGACGAACGGCCGCTCGCCTTGACATCACCGATCAATGGGACCGACAGCGAACCATTGTCGCTGACGGCAAATTCACCGGACAAGGTCGGCTCATTGAAGACGATGATCCTGACCTTGTCGCCAACGCCAAGTTGATATTCGCCCGCTGGCGAAGAGGTTTTTGCAGTGGGCGCGGCAGTTCCCGTTACGCCATTAGCTTGCGCAAGAGCTGGTACCGACATGCAAATGGCCGAAAGCGCCGCGAAAAACCGCACGAAAATGACTGAGGAACCGAAATACCGCACGACAATCCTTCTCATGACTCTTTTGCGCCCCTCGCAGCGACCAAGTCATGACATAGTCTAAAAATGTTGCGACTGCGAGAAGTTTTCTCAGCTGGTGATTATCCGGCCTGAATTGTATATTTACGAGACAGTTGGTAGAGGACCGAATCACACAACAGTCAGAGCAAAAGACTTACGTATTTTTCTTTAAGCCATTGGAATATCGCCATATTTTTGTGTAAGATAGAATCTATCCGGCGCAAGGTTCTAGCGGCAACCTGTGTCTGGGTATTTTTTAGTTATAGTGCAGTGTCTTTTGCGGCGCAGCGAAATGACGAAATCCAGAAGCCCACGTCGCGGGTCAGCCAAGCTGAAAAACGCAAACTGGACCTCATGCGCACGGGCAAGCAAGCAGATAATATTGCCGATCTGACTGCTCTTATTCCTGGAGCCTGCAAGTTGCAGCCCTGGCAGTTCCGATTGCGGCCAGTCGGTTCGAACGGCATCCGGATCGAACGGTCGTCCACAATGTCGACTGTCAGCAGTTCGTGCATTAACGTGGTGATCTGGAACAGCAAATTTGTCATCGTAAACTAACGACAAAACCCTTCCGCCACAGCAACGGGAAGCATCCCTCACGTCAGCCGGGAGAGTTCATGAGCCTGTGCGTAAACGGTATCCGACACCCGGTTCGTTGATAATAATTTGGGGCGCGGCGGCATCAATTTCGAGCTTTTGGCGCAGCGTCCGCACGATGATGCGCAGGTAATCAACCCGATTATCCCCACCAGCGCCCCAGACCGTTTGCAGGATCGATGTGTGGCTGATGACGCGATCGGGCTTTCGCGCCAGTTCTGAAAGCACCGCATATTCCTTGGGGGAAAGATGAATTTCTTCCCCGGCTTTTTTCACGACCCGGCGCTCAAGATCGATTTGCACGTCTGAAAACGTAACAGTCACCGAATCGATTTCTTTAGACATACGATGGCGAAGCGCGGTCCTGATCCGGGCCAGCAGTTCCTCTGTGTCGAACGGTTTTGTCAGATAATCGTCTGCGCCAAGGTCGAGCGCTGTAACTTTTGCATCGGTTGCCTCCCGGGCGGAGACGACGATCAGCGTCGCGGTCGAGCGCGCCTTGATCAACTGGATCATTTCCAGCCCATCGCGGTCCGGCAGGCCGAGATCGAGAAGCACCACGTCGGGCTTCTCGATCTCTAGCAACGAGAGTGCATCGCGTGCATTTTCGGCCTCGGCCACCGCGTATTTCATGCGCGCGAGCGCTGTCCGTAACAGCCGTCGAATATGAAGGTCGTCTTCGACGATCAGTATCTTGTTGATCGGAGTCACGGGAACAGGATCACTTTTTGGCGGCTTCGCGATCGAGAGCGCGATTGAGGAGCAACACGTTTACGCGTTCTTCGCCGAGGATACCAAGCAATGGATGCTCAACCGACATTTCAGCAATTGCGCTGACTGTCGCAGCCGAAATACCGCGGGCCTTGGCAATCCGGTCGACCTGATAAAATGCCGCCTCGGGCGTGATGTGAGGATCGAGCCCCGATCCCGATGTCGTTACGAGGTCAGCGGGCACCCGGCGACCCGGGACAGCCGCCGAGAGCGTGGCCACATCGGCCTTCACCCGGTCGGTAAGTGCCTGCGATGCAGGTCCGAGGTTCGATCCCGCCGAGGCCAGACCATCATAACCCTTGCCCGCGGCGGAAGGTCGGGGATGGAAATAGCGGTCTCCGGTGAACCCTTGCGCGATCAGTTCGGAACCGATGACAGTGCCGTTCTCGCGGATCAGGCTGCCATTTGCCTGAGCTGGGAAAGCGGTCTGCGCAATCCCGGTGATAAGCGCAGGATAGGCGAGCCCGAGAAGCACCGCGAAGAGGCCGGTGAAGACGAGTGCCGGACGAATAGCGGATGTGAAGTCGTTGCCCATGATGGAATCCCTAAGCGAGGCCGAGGCCGTTGACAGCCATGTCGATGATCTTGATGCCGACGAACGGTGCGATGAGACCACCGAGACCGTAGATGGCGAGGTTCCGTGCGAGGAGCGGTCCGGCAGCCATTGGCTTGTAAGTGACGCCGCGGAGCGCCAGCGGAACCAATGCCGGAATGATCAGCGCGTTGAAGATGATCGCCGACAATATGGCACTTTGCGGTGTTGCAAGATGCATGACGTTGAGCACCGCCAGCCCCGGATACAGCACAAGGAACATGGCGGGTATGATGGCAAAATACTTTGCCACGTCATTCGCGACCGAAAAGGTCGTCAGCGCGCCCCGCGTCATCAGCAACTGCTTGCCGAGGCCGACGACCTCGATCAGCTTGGTGGGGTCGCTGTCGAGATCGACCATGTTGCCGGCTTCGCGCGCCGCCTGCGTACCGGTATTCATCGCCACGCCAACATCGGCCTGGGCAAGTGCGGGCGCGTCGTTGGTGCCGTCGCCGCACATTGCGACCAGCCGCCCGCCGGTCTGTTCCTTACGGATCAGGTCGAGTTTGTCCTCGGGCGTTGCCTGCGCCATGAAATCATCGACGCCCGCTTCGGCCGCGATCGATGCGGCGGTCAGCGGGTTGTCGCCGGTGATCATCACCGTGCGGATGCCCATGGCGCGCAATTCCACGAAGCGTTCGCGGATGCCCGCCTTGACGATGTCCTTGAGGAAGATGACACCGAGCAACCGGCCGTTGCGGACGACTGCGAGCGGGGTGCCGCCTGCGCGACCGACCTCATCGCTGATCTTGCGGAGTTCGACAGCGGCGGGGGTGCTGCCTGCGCCCGGGTTTGCCTTCAGGACCGAATCGACGGCACCCTTCTGGATGAGCGTATCGCCGAAGTTCACGCCCGAAACGCGCGTCTGGGCGGTGAAAGGAATGACTACCGAACCCGCAGGAAGTTCCTTTATCGTGACCTCGAACTTCTCACGCGCCAGAACGACGATCGAGCGACCCTCGGCGGTTTCATCGGCAAGGCTAGAGAGTAATGCAGCCTCGGCCAGTTCGTTCAGCGTCGTGCCGCCGACGGGGCGGAACTCGGTTGCCTGACGGTCGCCAATGGTGATCGTGCCGGTCTTGTCGAGCAAAAGCACGTCTATGTCGCCAGCGGCTTCGACGGCGCGCCCCGATTTGGCGAGGACGTTGAAGCGCACAAGCCGGTCCATTCCAGCGATGCCGATCGCCGAAAGCAGGGCTGCAATCGTCGTCGGAATAAGCGTGATTAGCAGTGCTGCGAGAATGGTGACGGGGATATTGCCGCCAGCATAGCTTGCGAAGCCGGGGATCGTGGCGACCGCGATAAGGAAAATGATCGTCAGACCCACGAGGAGAATGGTCAGCGCGATTTCGTTCGGGGTCTTTTGACGTTCGGCACCTTCCACCAGAGCGATCATCCGATCCAGAAAACCCTCGCCCGGATCGGCCGTCACGCGGATCTTGATCTGGTCGGACAACACGCGCGTTCCCGCCGTGACCGCCGACCGGTCGCCGCCGGCTTCGCGGATCACGGGGGCGGATTCACCGGTGATGGCGGCTTCGTTGACCGATGCGACCCCTTCGATGACTTCACCGTCGGCGGGGATCAGTTCATTGGTCGTGACTAGGACGATATCGCCCGACCGCAACGCGCTTGCGGGCACGCCCTCGTAACTATCTCCGTTCGGCAGCAATCGCATGGCTGTCAGATCGGACTTGGTTGCGCGAAGGCTTGCCGCCTGCGCCTTGCCGCGCCCTTCGGCAATGGCTTCGGCGAACGTGCCGAACAACACCGTCAGCCACAGCCAGACTACCAGTTGCAGTTTGAAACCTGTTGTCAGCCCGTCATGGCCGACGAACAGCAGCACCGTCTGCAGCAGCGCGACGACGGCCACGACGAACATGACCGGGTTGCGGATCAGCTGTCGCGGGTCGAGCTTTTTGAAAGAGTCAGCAATTGCAGGACCGATAAGGTCTGCGGTAAAAAGGGATTTAGTTGCAATGCGGGCCATTGTTCGAACCCCAATCAGGAGAGTTTGCCGCTGATCATCGCAAGATGATCGGCGATTGGACCAAGCGCGAGGCTCGGGAGGAAGGTAAGACCGCCGAGGATCAGGATGATCCCGACGAGAAGCCCGACCCAGAGGCCGCCGGTGGTCGGGAACGACCCCGAGGACTGCGGCGTGAACTTCTTGGCAGCGAGCGACCCCGCGATGGCGAGCATCGGCACGATCACGAAGAACCGCCCGATCCACATCGCGATGCCGATCATCGCATTATAATAAGGCGTGCCTGAAGTGATGCCGCCGAAGGCCGAGCCGTTGTTCGCGACCGCGGACGTGAAGGTATAGAGGATTTCGGAGAAGCCATGCGGTCCCTTGTTAAGAGGACCAGCAAGCCCTGCCGGCAACACCGAACTGACCGCCGTGAAGCCGAGGATGATCAGCGGCAGCACGGCGATGGCAAGCACCGCCAGTTTGACCTCACGCGATTCGATCTTCTTGCCGACATATTCGGGGGTGCGTCCGACCATCAGGCCAGCGACGAACACCGCAAGAATGGCGAACATCAGGAAGCCATAGATGCCCGCGCCGACGCCGCCGATGACGACCTCACCCAACTGCATCTTGAACAGCGGGATCATGCCACCAAGCGCGGTAACGCTGTCGTGCATCGCGTTACCGGCTCCGCACGATGCGGCCGT
>JAQGKX010000149.1 GCA_028289885.1 Sphingomonadales bacterium | reverse complement strand
CTGCGCGCAGACAACAAGGGGGAGGGCGGCAGTCTCGCACTTCTCGCCATGATCCAGCGTCGGACCGGCGGGGGACGCTGGGGTGCCAGCCTCGTCATGCTCGGTGTGCTGGCGACGGCGCTGTTCTTTGGCGACTGCATGATTACGCCCGCAATCTCTGTTCTGTCGGCGGTCGAGGGACTCGTCGTCGTCGAGACGGGCTTTGCGCCGTTCGTGCTGCCGATTTCGGTGGGCATATTGATCGCGCTGTTCATGATCCAGTCGCGCGGCACCGACACGATCGGGCGCTTTTTCGGCCCCATCATGACGCTGTATTTCATTGTGCTGGCAATCCTTGGTGTTCTCAGCATCGCCGAACGCCCCGATATCCTCTGGGCGATGAACCCGATGTGGGCGTGGCGGTTCATCGAGCACGACCCCAAGCTTGCATTCCTTGCGCTCGGTTCGGTCGTCCTCGCCCTGACCGGAGCCGAAGCGCTTTATGCCGACATGGGCCATTTCGGTCGCCGCCCGATTCAGGCAGCGTGGGTGTGGCTCGTTTTTCCGGCGCTGCTCCTGAACTATGCCGGGCAGGCGGCGCTGTTGCTCCACACGCCGTCTGCTGCCGAAAACCCGTTCTTCCTGATGGCGCATGAGGATTGGCGCCTGCCCCTGGTTATCCTCGCTACCGCCGCGACCGTCATTGCCAGCCAGGCCGTCATTACCGGCGCGTTCTCGGTCGTGCAGCAGGCGGTCCAGCTTGGCCTTATGCCGCGTCTGAAGATCGAGCACACGAGTGCCTCCGCACTTGGTCAGATTTACGTTCCTACCGTCAACTGGGCGCTGATGATTATGGTCGGGCTGCTCGTACTGATGTTCCGCGAATCGTCGAACCTTGCCGCCGCATACGGGATCGCGGTGACCGGCACGATGTTCATTACGACCTGCATGCTTGGCGTATTGGTGTTCCGTGTCTGGAACTGGCCGAAGTGGGTGGCGATCCCGGTCTTGAGCATGTTCCTGATCATCGACACGCTTTATTTCGCGTCGAACCTGACCAAGGTTCCCGATGGCGGCTGGTTCCCGCTGCTCGTCGCACTGGTGGCCTTCACCCTGCTCACAACATGGGCAAAGGGACGCCAGCTGATGATCGCGCGGATGAAAGAGGCCGCGATGCCGATCAAGGTGTTCGTTTCGTCAGCCGCCAATTCCGCGACCCGCGTTCCCGGTACGGCAGTGTTCATGACGTCGACTCCCGACGGCGTTCCGCACGCGCTGCTCCACAACCTGAAGCACAACAAGGTGCTTCACGAGCGGGTGATCCTGCTGACGGTGAAGATCATGGACGTCCCCTATGTCGAGGAAGACATCCGCTGTCGTCTGGAGGATCTGGGCGAGGGTTTTCACCGCCTCGTCGTCAAATACGGCTTCATGCAGGAACCCGACGTGCCTGCCGCGCTTGCTCGCCTGACCGGCTGCGGACCAGTGTTCAAGATGATGGACACCAGCTTCTTCCTCGCGCGCCAGACGTTGATTGCCTCGGCACGTCCGGGGATGGCGCTCTGGCGTGAAAAGCTGTTCGCCTGGATGCTGCGTAATGCGGAAAGCGCGATGGAGTTCTTCCGCCTGCCGACGAATCGCGTGGTTGAACTCGGGAGCCAGGTGGAGATTTAGCCTCAAACTGCGGTCATCCTGAACTTGTTTCAGGATCCATGCCTACGTCGGAAGCGAACTTGCGGGATCAACGATTGACCCTGAAACAAGTTTAGGGTGACGATGAGCATTTATTCAACGGGCAGTCGCCCTGCTCAAGCCGGCGAAAACACACCCGTCTCCTCATCCAGCAACCACAACACCCCGTCGGCAATCGCAAAATAACTCCCGCGCAGCGTCAGCGTACCCGCCGCCTCACGTTCGGGAACGAATGGAAACGTTCGCAAATTCGCGATGCTGACCTTCACGGCCTCCATCTCCAGCGCGCGCACGGCTTCCGGACCATTGCCGTGTTCCGCGACAATGCGGTCGCGTGCATCGTCGAGCAGGTCGATCCAGTGCGCGATGAAACCGCCTTCGCCCGCCGGACTATGTTCGAACACGCGTGTCATCGCTGCCGCAATACCACCGCAAGCGCCGTGACCCATGACCATGATCTCGGCCACCTCGATCTGCGTCACCGCAAACTCCAGCGCTGCGGACACGCCATGGCGTCCCCCACCCATCTCGAATGGGGGCACCAGATTGGCGATGTTGCGGACGACGAACATTTCACCCGGCGAGGAGTCGAAGATCGTCGTCGGATCGACCCTGCTGTCCGAACAGGCGATGACCATCGTTCGTGGCTTCTGACCCGCTGCGAGCGCCTCCCAGCGCTCCCTTTGTTGCGCCCATTGGTCTGTGCGAAAGCGGCCATAGCCGTCGAGGAGTGCGTCGTTCATATATCTCGCCTAACCGGTGATCGCTGGGGGTGGCAACCCAAGGCCGTAATCGCTATCTAAAATTTATGAGTGAAGCAGACCCAGCGATCGTCGTCCCCGTTGCCCGCGCCCGCAAGCCGGACTGGATTCGCGTTAAAGCGCCGATGGGAGTGGCTTTCAACGAGACGCGCGACCTCATGCGTCGCCTCAAACTCAATACCGTGTGTGAAGAAGCCGCCTGCCCGAACATCGGCGAATGCTGGACAAAGAAGCACGCCACGGTGATGATCCTCGGCGATACATGCACGCGCGCCTGCGCGTTCTGCAACGTGAAGACCGGCATGCCGCGGGCCGTCGATGCGCTCGAACCTCAGCACACCGCCGATGCCGCCGCCGAACTCGGCCTTGAACATATCGTCATCACCTCAGTCGATCGCGACGACCTTCCCGACGGCGGCGCGTCGCAGTTCGTGAAAGTGATCGAGGCGCTTCGTCGGACCACGCCGAACACGACCATCGAAATCCTCACGCCCGATTTCAGGAACAAGTCGCAAGCTGCCGTGGAATCGATCATTTCTGCGCGTCCCGACGTCTATAATCACAACCTCGAAACCGTGCCGCGCCTTTATCCGACGATCCGCCCCGGCGCGCGCTATTATGCCTCGCTCCGCCTGCTGGAGAGCGTCAAGCGCCACGATCCATCTATTTTTACGAAATCGGGCATGATGATGGGCCTCGGCGAAGAGCGACTCGAGGTGCATCAGGTGATGGACGACATGCGTTCAGCCGATGTCGATTTCCTGACGCTTGGCCAATATCTCCAGCCGACGCCACGCCACGCGAAGGTCATCGACTTTGTCACGCCAGCCAGTTTCAATGCCTATGCCGGGATCGCGCGCGCCAAGGGCTTCCTGTTAGTCGCGTCCAGTCCGTTGACCCGCTCCAGCTACCACGCCGGAGACGATTTCGCGAAGCTCCGCGATGCCCGTGAGGAAAAGCTGGCGCGCGAGGCAAAGCTGGTCCGAGTCTGATGCCCGCCCACCGTGAAAAGAAGTTCCTGCCGCATACCCCCGAACAGATGTTTGATCTCGTGGCGGACGTTGGCAAATACGCCGACTTTCTGCCGTGGGTCAGCGCGGTGAGGGTGCGTTCGGATAGCCCGACCGAGATGGTTGCCGACCTGATTGTGGGTTTTCGCGCGCTCCGCGAGCGCTTCACCAGCCGCGTGACCAAAGACCGTGCGGTCTGTATCAAGGTCGATTATATCGACGGCCCGCTGAAATTCCTGCGCAACGACTGGCATTTCGCCCCCGCTCCGGGCGGTTGCACGATCGACTTTTCGGTCGAATTCGCCTTTAAGAACCGCATGTTCGAAGCGATTGCAGGCCAGATGTTCGATGCCGCGCTACGCAAGATGATCAACGCCTTTGAAACCCGCGCGACCGTTCTTTACGGGACGGCGGGTATCAGTAACTCGAGCGCGCAAAGCGCCGCCTGAAGGCGAACGCCGCCGCGACCGTTGTCGGCAAAATACTTTTTGTCCGCATGAATGTTCTCAGGGTCGCCACCGCGTAGTGCGACCGCGAACACCACCGTGCCGACGGGCTTTTTCTGGTCGCCGCCGTCCGGCCCGGCGATCCCGGTGATCGCCACGGCAATGTCGGCGTCGCTGCGGCTCAACATGCCCTGTGCCATTGCCCAGGCCGTCGCGATCGAGACCGCGCCGAATGTCTCCAATATGTCGCTGCCGACCCCAAGATGCGCGATCTTGGAGGGGTTGGAATAGGACACGACGCTTGCGGTAAACACGTCGGATGCGCCCGGATGTTCGGTCAATGCAGCCGCAACCAGTCCGCCGGTGCAGCTTTCGGCAACCGCCACGGTACGCCCGGCTGCACGATTGGCATCCAGCACCTTTCTTGCCATCTCCACCAGTTCCGTGGGCAGCAATGTGTCGATACGCTCTGTCACGGCCCCGCTGGCCGGGGCGTTGGTTTCAGGGTCGGTCACTTGGCAGCCTCACATAATTGAATATCGGGTGCACGACCCCTCGACCGACTCTTTCGCGCATCGCCTCGTGCGACTTCGGTCCCGACTAACTGAAGCAGTTCAACCATATTCTCCGCAGGCAGCGGGTCGAGCAGCGACAGCGTCAGGTCGATTGCCGGGCAGTTGGTCGGCTTGAGCGCGTTCTGCAATTTGACGACGAGCGTCGCCGCGATGATATCGGCCATAGCTCCGTTCTGCGATGACGGAATATCCTTGTTCGGCGAGACCTTTCCGATCAGCGATTGCAGCGCCACCGGGTCCCTGATGACGGCAAACCGGTTCACAAGCCGATCGCCCTGACGATTGAGGTACGCGTTCGGGGACAGGACCGTCGCGCATTTCGCCCGGACGCCGCGAATCATCGTAGGAGCGAGAAAGGCCATTCCAGCGCGTACTTCGGCAGGCGTGATGCAGGCATGCGGCGCGATCATAGCCGCCCCGGCGACCTGCGTCATGGAAGCCAGCATTGCCACGCCAGCGAACAGGCGCGAATTCGTCTTCATAAATCAGTTCCTGCCGTCACCGTAGCAATCGCCTGCGCAGCGATACCCTCGCCACGTCCAGCAAAGCCGAGTCTCTCGGTCGTCGTCGCCTTTATACTGATCTGCGAAGGCCGCAATCGCAGCAGTTCGCCAAGCCGTGTGCGCATGGCCTCTCGATGAGGGCCGATCTTGGGTGCCTCGCATATGATGGTCAGGTCGACATGATCTATGCGTCCCCCTTTGGCGATGATCAGGTCGCGGGCGTGAATGACGAATCGATCGGAAGACACGCCGCGCCATTGCGGATCGCTCGGTGGGAAGTGGCTGCCGATGTCGCCGTCGCCGATTGTTCCAAGCAGCGCGTCGGTGACGGCATGAAGCGCAACGTCCGCATCCGAGTGACCCGAAAGACCGTGCGTGTGCGGGATAAGGACGCCCGCCAGCCAAAGCTCCTCGCCCAGTTCGAGGCGGTGAACGTCGAAACCCATTGCGCTGCGGCTGACCATATTGCGGGCAAGTAAAGCCTCCGCGTACGCGAAATCTTCGGCGTGGGTGATCTTGTCGAGCGCCGGATCGCCAGCAACCATGGCAACGGTAAAACCGGCCGCGCGGGCGACCTGTGCGTCGTCGGTTGCCGGTGGGCCTGACCATTGATCATGTGACGTCATGATTGCATCGAGCCTGAATGCTTGCGGGGTTTGGACGCGAAACAGGCCAGTTCGATCAACTGGCTCACCCAGTTGCTGCGCCGCCTTTGTCTCGAGCGAAGTCGAGAGACGTGACACACTATCCGCGACCGGCAGAACAGGCACCGCGCCCTCATTCTCGTCAAGGGCTAAAACCAGCCGATCGATAACCGCCCGAGGCAACAGGGGCCGTGCCGCATCATGGATCAACACTCGTTCAGCCGTTCCCGCAACTGCAGCCAGCCCAGCGCGGACCGAATCCTGCCGCTCCGTCCCTCCAATGACGACGCCGGCCACCAACCGCCCGTCCAACGCAGCCGCAAGCTGCTCTTGCTGTCCTTCGGCGATCACCACAAACACCGGCATGCCTGCAAAAGCATCGACCGCCCGAGCGATCACCGCGACACCGCCCAGCATCGTAAACTGTTTTGGAAGCGCGCCCCCTGCGCGCACGCCACGCCCTGCGGCGACGATAAGGGCTGCTGTCCGGTCCATCAATCCGCTCTAGCCAGCAATCCGCTTGCCCGCCAGCGCCATACGGGGTAGGCGGCTGCCTCATTTCTAGGCAATTCCGGTTCAGCTATGTCGCGTATCAAGCCCATCAACATTGGCCCGGTCAGGATCGAGACGCCCGTCATTCTGGCACCGATGACCGGCGTCACCGATATGCCATTCCGCACGATAGTCCGTCGGTACGGTTCGGGCCTGAACGTGACAGAGATGATCGCGAGCGCCGCGATGATCCGTGAAACACGCCAGTCGCTGCAAAAGGCGGCATGGGCACCCGTCGAGGAACCCGTTTCGATGCAGCTCGCAGGCTGTTCGCCACGCGAAATGGCTGAAGCCGCGAAGCTGAACGCCGACCGTGGTGCTGCGATCATCGACATCAACATGGGCTGCCCCGTGAAGAAGGTCGTAAACGGAGATGCGGGTTCTGCCCTGATGCGCCAGTTGCCGCTCGCCGCCGCGATCATCGAGGCCACGGTGAAGGCGGTCGATGTCCCCGTAACGCTGAAAATGCGGATGGGCTGGGACGACAACAGCCTGAACGCTCCCGAACTTGCGCGCATTGCTGAAGACTTGGGCATCCAGATGATAACCGTTCACGGACGGACGCGGTGCCAGATGTACAAGGGATCGGCGGACTGGTCGTTTATCCGCAAGGTTAAGGATGCGGTCGCCATCCCGGTCATCGCAAACGGCGACATTTGTTCGGTCGACGACGCCGTCACGGCTCTCGACGCTTCGGGAGCCGATGGCGTCATGGTTGGGCGTGGCGCTTACGGCCGCCCCTGGTTGCTGGCTCAGGTCATGGCGTTCCTGACCACAGGGCAGCGTCTTCCCGATCCAAGTATCGAAGAGCAATATCATCTGATTACAGAGCATTACAACGCGATGCTCGATCATTATGGTGACTATATCGGCGTTGCCATGGCGCGCAAGCATATCGGTTGGTACACCAAGGGGCTGACCGGTTCGGCCGAGTTCAGGAACCGTGTGAACCAGGTGCTGAACCAACATACCGTCCTCGATATGCTCGCTGAATTTTACGATCCGTGGCTGTCGCGCGCAGCGGCCTGACCGCGGTCCCTTCGGGGCCGACCGCGGACGCCCTGATCGCCGCTATGCCCAGTGCGCTGGTCGTGCTCGATGGGGAAGGGCGGATCGCCGCCGTCAACGCAGCAGCGGAAATTTTCCTCAATGCCAGTGCTGGCTATCTGATGCACAAGCCATTTGGGCTGGTCTTGCGCTTGCCGGAGTCATGCCTCGCTGGGCTTCGCGAGGAGGCGGTGTTTGCCTCGTTCGATTGTTTCGTCGATCGACCGCGCGGGGGGCGGACACGGATCGACTTTCATTCCACGCCGCTGCCCGATCATGAAGGCTGGCGACTGGTATCGCTCCACGGAGCCGCTGCTGCACAGGCAATCGGCGATCGTCGCAACGGCAGTCGGACGGCGATCGGCGTTGCAGCGATGCTGGCCCATGAGATAAAAAATCCACTGTCGGGCATCAGGGGTGCGGCCCAACTTCTCGATGCCGAAGCGTCCCCCGAAGCACGGCGAATGACCAGGCTGATCCGTGACGAGGTCGACCGCGTCGCCGGGCTGATCGACCGAATGGAGCAGTTCACCGACAATCGTCCGCTGGTCCGGACTCCAGAAAATATTTATGCAATCCTCGACCATGCCCGCGCCGTGGCGACGAGCGGCTTCGGGCTGAATGTGGATATGAAGGACGCTTTCGACCCGTCGCTTCCGCCCGTCCTCGTCCATCGCGATTCGATGGTGCAGATCATCTTGAACCTGCTGAAAAATGCGAGCGAGGCTGTTCCCAAAGGCAAACGCGGCACGATCTGGCTCACGACCGGCTATCGCCACGGCGTGGCGGTCCCGGGCGAGGGCGGGCGTCGCCTGTCGGTCCCGATCGAACTGTGCGTGATAGATGACGGCCCCGGACCACCGGCTGAAATCGCGGATCATCTGTTTGAGCCTTTTGTCTCATCCAAATCATCGGGTCGCGGCCTCGGCCTGGCACTTGTCGACAAGCTCGTGCGCGACAATGGCGGCATTATTCAGTTTGCCCGCGAGGGAAAGCCGGAACGATCTGTTTTCCGTATGTTATTACCAAGAGCTCGATGAGAGACTTAACATGAAACGCGCCAAAATCCTTCTCGTCGATGACGATGCCGCGATCCGGATGGTGGTGACCGAGGCCCTGAAGCGCGACGGTCACGAGGTCCGCACGGCGGGGTCGATCGCGGAGCAGATCGCCTTGCTCGAAAGCTTCGTTCCTGACGTGCTGATCACTGACGTCGTCCTTCCCGACGGCAATGGCCTCGACCTGGTGCCGACGATCCTGGCGCAGCGTCCGGACATGCCGGTCATCGTCCTGTCGGCGCAAAATACCCTGACGACGGCAGTGCGGGCCACCGAACAGGGTGCCTTCGAATATCTGCCAAAGCCGTTCGACCTCGATGAGCTGACCCGGGCCGTGCGCGACGGACTGGCGCGACAGGGCAAAGAGGAGCCGAGCGTTCCATCCGAAGATGCCGACTTGCCGCTGATCGGACGGTCGGCAGCGATGCAGGACGTGTATCGAATGATTGCGCGCGTCGTATCGACCGACCTTACCGTGCTGGTTCTGGGCGAATCGGGCACTGGGAAAGAACTGGTCGCGCGGGCGCTCCACGATCTTGGCGGGCGCAAGGCTGCTCCGTTCATCGCGGTGAACATGGCGGCAATCCCGCGCGAATTGATCGAGGCCGAATTGTTCGGGCATGAGCGCGGCGCTTTCACCGGCGCGCTTGCCCGCAGCGCCGGGCGGTTCGAGCAGGCTTCGGGAGGCACATTGTTCCTCGATGAAATCGGCGACATGCCGATGGAGGCGCAGACCCGGCTGTTGCGTGTGTTGCAATCGGGTGAGTTCACCACGGTTGGCGGAAACCGGACGATAAAGGTGGATGTCCGGATCATCGCCGCGACCCACAAACATCTGCCCGCTCTCATTGTTGCGGGCCTGTTTCGCGAAGACCTTTTTTACAGGCTGAACGTCGTTCCGATCAACTTGCCGGCCCTGCGGCAGCGTGGGAATGATATCGGCCTTTTGGCGCAATATTTTCTCGATCGAGCCGCTGCAGAGGGCTTGCCGCGTAAACGCCTCAATGCCCCGGGGATTGCTCGGCTGACATCGCACAACTGGCCGGGCAACGTCCGTGAACTTGAAAACCTGATGCGGCGGCTTGCCGCCATCGCGCGTGACCCCGTGATTCCGTCGACGCTGATAGAGGCGCAACTGGGCGGCGGCGGAGGCGAGACTGGAGGAGACACGTCGGAGTCGCTCGAACAGGCGATCGAGATGCATCTGGCACGATATTTCGTCCAGTTTGCAGGGGAACTGCCCCCTCCCGGCATCCACGCACGTATCCTTGAGCAAGTCGAACGACCGCTGCTCGTCGCAACGCTCGCGGCGGTTAGAGGCAATCAGCTTCGGGCGGCCGAACTGCTGGGCATCAACCGAAACACGCTTCGCAAGAAATTGAGCGACCTCGGGATCGAGGCGCAGCGTGGCAGGACGCGCTGATGTGCTAGGTTGGTACGGTAAAGTGTGATTGAATTGCCACGATGACGTGATATCTATGTCACGATGGTAGTCGCGCGAAGTTCGAAATGGCAACGAAGGGTAACCGTCTGGTTTCGCCTTCACCGGTGGATGCCGTTTGTTGAACTCGGCACTGTCATCGCCCAGATCGCCATCGGGATAACCACCTATCTGGTCCTGACCGGGGGCGTGCCGGGGCAGAAATTGCTGACGCCGCCGCTGGTAGCGTTGCTGCTTGTTGCAAATCTGGTGCCTGCGATTGCCCTGCTTGTCCTGTTCGGGCGGCGCGTCGCAAAGGGGCGGGCGCGGCGGTCTCCTGTTGGTGGCAGTGGTCGTCTGCACGTGCGCCTTGTCGGCATATTTTCTTTGCTGGCGAGCGTGCCGATGCTCCTCGTCGTCATCTTTGCCTCGCTGCTGTTTCAATATGGGGTCTCTTTCTGGTTTTCGGACCACGCACGCGGCACCCTCGAAGGTGCGGCTGAGGTGGCAAAGCAAAGCTATGCGCGCGAGGAGGATCGCGTTTCGCGGAACTCCGTTGCAATGTCGGGCGATCTGGCGGACGCGCTTGGCCGCGTCTCTATGGATGACCCGCAATTCGGCTATTATCTCGTCAGCCAGCTTGCCCAGCGCGAATTGACCGAGGGCATGATCCTGCGTGCGCAGCCGGGCAAGGAGATCGCGTCGCTGGCACTGGTCAATCCTTATGACCGGGAAATCGGAAAGTTCATCACGACCGGCATGGTCGATGCCGTTCGCACGGGTAAGAACAGCGTTGTCGTCGAAAGCCCGAACGGCATCGGCGCGCTGACCAAATTGCCCATCGGCACTGACAATTATCTTTATGCCGCGCGGATCGATCCGACGTACGGCTCGCAGATCCAGCGTGCGCGTATCGTGCTGCGAGACTATCGGGACCTGCTCGAACGGTCGCGAAAGCTGCAGCTTCAGTTCAATGCGGCGCTGTTCATCATCGCGCTGCTGATCGTCGCGATCGCGGTGTGGATTGCATTGAACGTCGCTGATCGCCTTGTCAGGCCGGTCGGCGAACTGGTCGATGCGGCGCGGCGGGTGACGGCGGGCGACCTCGCCGCTCGGGTAACGACACCACGCACGCATGATGAAGTCGGAACGCTCGCCAACGCGTTCAACCGGATGACGGACAGGCTGGAGGTGCAGACCGGCGATCTGGAACGGCGTCGCGCCCTGATCGAGGCGGTGCTTTCCAGCGTTACCGCAGGGGTCGTATCGATCGATTCGGAACGGAATGTGCGACTGCTCAATCTATCTGCGCAGACGTTGCTCTCGACCGGCAACATGCCCGTAATGGGGCGCAAATTACTCGATATCGCGCCTGAACTCGACGGGATGCTCGAACGCGGCGAACTTGAAGGGATCGTCCAGCTGACTTCGGGTGCCGAGCCGCGAACGCTGGCGGCCAAGATCGTTGCGGACGAGGGCGGCCACGTCCTGACGTTCGATGACATCACCGAGCAATTGCTCGATCAGCGCCGCGCAGCCTGGTCGGACGTGGCGCGCCGTATCGCGCATGAGATCAAGAACCCGCTGACGCCGATACAGCTTGCCGCCGAGCGATTGAAACGCCGCTATGCCAAGGAAATCACCTCGGACCCGGCCACTTTCGTTCGGTTGACTGAAACCATCGTGCGCCAGGTCGGCGACTTGCGGCGAATGGTCGACGAGTTTTCGTCGTTCGCGCGGATGCCGAAGCCTGTGTTTCGTGAGGAGTCGCTCGTCGATATCGCACGACAGGCGCTGTTCCTGCACGAAGTCGCGCACCCTGCGATCAGCTTCGACCTGCAGGCTGACGACATCGCACCCAACATGGTTTGCGACCGCCGCCAGCTAGGTCAGGCGCTCACAAATGTTGTGAAGAATGCCGTCGAAGCTATTCAGCAGCAAGAGGGCGGCGAAGAGGCGGGCGGTGACGTCACGCTCGCGCTATCCCAAGTCGGCGATATCGTGCGGATATCCGTGGCGGACAGCGGCATCGGATTGCCTGCCGACCGGGGCCGATTGGTAGAACCCTATATGACGACGCGCGCGGGGGGCACCGGCCTCGGTCTCGCCATCGTCAAGAAAATCGTCGAGGAGCATTTCGGTACCATGAGTTTTTCAGATAAAGCCGGAGGCGGCACCGTCGTTTCGATGGATTTCGACACTCTGTTGCTGGGTCCGCTCGAACGAAGCGCGGCGGTGGAATGTGGCAACGATCCGGTCCCGACCGAACTCACGCGGACGGGACGCGCCTGATGGCACTCGACATATTGATCGTCGACGATGAACGGGACATTCGCGATCTGGTTGCGGGTGTGCTCGAGGATGAGGGATATTCGGCGCGGACGGCGGCAGACAGCGACAGCGCGCTCGCGGCCATATCCGAACGGCGACCCTCTCTGGTCCTGCTTGACGTGTGGCTCCAGGGATCGCGGCTCGACGGACTCGACCTGCTCGACGTGATCAAGGCACGTGACCCGTCGCTGCCTGTGCTGGTGATTTCGGGGCATGGCAATCTGGATACCGCCGTTGCCGCGATCCGGCGCGGGGCGGTCGATTTTATCGAAAAGCCTTTCGAGGCCGAGCGGTTAATCATGATGGTGGCGCGCGCGACCGAGACCGATCGACTGCGCCGCGAAAACGAGCATCTGAAAGCGCGGGTCGGCGGCGACGACGAGCTGAACGGCGCTTCGAGTGCGATCAATGCCGTACGCGCCACGTTGAAACGCGTGGCATCGACTGGCAGCCGCGTGCTGATCACCGGGCCAGCAGGTGTAGGCAAGGAGGTTGCGGCGCGCCTGCTCCACAATTGGTCGACGCGAACCGATGCTCCTTTCGTGGTTGTCAGCGCGGCGCGCATGGAACCCGAGCGCGTCGAAGAGGAGTTGTTCGGGGTCGAGGAAAACGGCGAGCTGGTGCGCCCGGGCTTGCTCGAGCGGGCTCATGGCGGGACTTTGTTCCTCGATGAAATTGCCGACATGCCACTGACAACACAGGGGAAAATCCTGCGCGTTCTGACCGAGCAAAGCTTTGCGCGTGTCGGCGGAACGCGCACGGTTCGCGTCGATGTCCGCGTTGTATCGGCGACATCCCGCAACCTTGCCGATGAGATTGCGGACGGGCGTTTCCGCGAAGACCTTTATTACCGGCTGAATGTCGTTCCTGTCCATTTGCCGTCGCTGTCCGAACGCCGCGAGGACATTCCCGCGTTGGTCGATCATTTTGTTGCCCGATATGCGGCGGACCGGCGTGTCGCGACGCCCGAGATCGCGGTAGAGGCAATGGCTGCTCTGCAGGCGTTCGACTGGCCCGGAAACGTCCGGCAGCTACGCAACATAGTCGAGCGCACGATCATCCTTGCTCCGGGCGATCGGCTCGCAAGGATTGACGTGGACCTGCTGCCGCCTGAAATCATCCAGGATGCCGGAGTGGGGCAGGGGCCGGTTGGCTCCTCCGTAATGGGAGCGCCGTTGCGGGAGGCGCGCGAAACCTTCGAGCGCGAATATCTGCGTGTCCAGATCCGGCGGTTCTCGGGCAATATCTCCCGTACTGCGAGCTTTATCGGCATGGAACGTTCGGCATTGCACCGAAAGCTGAAAATCCTCGGCATTACCGACCTGAAAACCGAAGACGACGTGTGAGCACTTGCAGCACGGGCGAAGTTCACTAAATTAGTGAGTATCGGCCGCTTACGGCTGCTGCACAACGTCGGTGCTATCGGCGCAAAAGCGGGCCTACGATCCCGCCAAAAGCAAATGAGAAAAATCATGGCTGAGAAGCCCAACAACCTACAGGATCTATTCCTGAACTCGGTCCGCAAAGCTAAGACCCCTGTGACGATGTTCCTCGTCAAGGGCGTGAAGCTCCAGGGCATCATCACTTGGTTTGACAATTTTTCGGTACTCCTGCGACGCGACGGTCAGTCGCAGCTGATCTACAAGCACGCCATCTCGACAATCATGCCTTCCTCGGCGGTCGATGTGGCGGCGATCATCAACGCGGTCGGCGAGGCGCAGAAGAAGCAACCCCT
>JAQGKX010000042.1 GCA_028289885.1 Sphingomonadales bacterium | reverse complement strand
GGCATCGAGCAGCAGCGCCCGGTCGCCGCTGGCCCGCGCGACATCGTTCGCCAGCCGCTCGTCGATGAAATCGGCAAATGCCTCCACCCGTCCAGCCGCGACCGTCAACCCCGCCGCCATCGCATGGCCGCCGCCCGCGACCAGCAATCCCATGTCCTTTGCGGCCAACACGGCTGCTCCCAGGTCGACTCCGGGAATCGACCGGCCCGACCCTTTGCCGACGCCATGCTCGTCGATGGCGATCACGATGGCGGGCTTGCCGAGCTTTTCCTTCAGCCGCCCCGCCACGATGCCGATGACGCCCGGATGCCAGCCTAGCCCCGACACGACGGCGACCGCGCGATTACCCTTGCCGATGGAGGCTTCCTCGGCTTCTGCCTGTACCCCGCCCTCGATCGCGCGACGTTCCTCGTTCAGCCGGTCGAGCTCCTCGGCGATCTCCCGCGCTTCCTCGGGGTCTTCGGTCGTCAGCAAACGGACCCCGAGGTCCGATTTTCCGACGCGCCCGCCCGCATTGATGCGGGGCCCAAGCGCAAAGCCGAGGTCCGAACACAATGGTGCGCGTTTCAGGCGTGATGCCAGCAACAGCGCGTTCAATCCGATATTGCGCCCTGCCCCCATGACTTTCAGGCCCTGCGCGACGAACGCCCGGTTCAGCCCGCGCAGGCTGGCGACATCGGCGACCGTTCCAAGCGCGACGATATCGAGCAAATCCATCAGTTTCGGCTCGGCGCGATCGGCAAAAAAGCCGCGCTCCCGCAACGTGCGGACCAGCGCCGCCGCCAGCAGGAATGCAACACCGACCGCCGCCAGATGGCCGTGCGCCGCGCCCTCATCCTCGTCCAGCCGGTTCGGATTGACCAGCGCATAGGCAAGGGGCAGCGCGGTCGTACATTGGTGATGATCGACCACGATCACATCGACGCCCACGTCCCGCGCCATCGCGAGCGCCTCGAACGCCTGTGCGCCACAATCGACGGTGACGATCAGCGACGCGCCACCTTTGGCGATCCGCACCAGCGCCTCGCCAGAGGGACCATATCCCTCCATCAGCCGATCCGGAATATAGGCCTGCGGTGCCAGCCCAAGGTGTCGCAACACCCGGATCAGCAGCGCCGCCGACGTCGCGCCATCGACGTCATAGTCGCCAAACACCGTCACCGCCTCGCCCGCCAACACAGCCTCGGCCAGTCGATCGGCCGCCCGTTCCATGTCGCGGAATATGGACGGGTTCGGCATGAACGCCCGGATCGTCGGATCGCGATGCGCATCGAGCGCATCATGCGGACAGCCGCGCGATAACAGGAGCTGCGCGACGAGATCATCGCTCTGTCCCGCCCCCGCCGCACCGCGCCAGCGCCAGGCCTGCCCGGTTATCGATGCTGTTATGGACAATGGGTTCACGCGACGGGTTTAGGGGGTCTTTCCGCTAAAAGGAATCGCCACCTCGCCAAAATATTGGGCCAAAATATTGGGCCAAAAATTATCGGCGAACCCTTGTCCGCGAACGGACAGACCGAATCGGTATAAGATTATAGTAAAGATCGCGACAAAAGGGCGGCGCAACAAAGGGATAGCACGAATGCGTGAAGACGATCTCAGCTATTCGCAGCGTCGTGCCCGAGAGGAAGCGGCGCGATCGCTTGCCCACGCGGATCGCACAATCTCCTCCGTTCACCGGCGACTGGCGGAGCTTCATCGCGGACGCGCGGCTACGCTGGCGACACGGGCGACCTCGTTCGCGGCTCAGCCCAGCAGTTTGCTCGCATAGGCTTCGGGACTGCCATAACCGTCTCCGGCAATTTGCTTCAGCAAATCACGGTCACGAATTTCGATCATCCCGCGATGCGCCCGAATTGCGCCGGTCGCCTCGACGGCCTGCACGGCTTCGGTGACGCCCGGGCGGCGTACGCTCAGCATCAGCGACAGGAATTCGTGCGTCATCGGAATTTCGGCGCCTGCAGTGCGGTCGTCGCACATGAGCAACCACCGGGCGAGCCGCCCCTTGATCGACAGGGACGCCGCAGCAAGCGCCGTGTGCGACACCTGGACCAGAAAGGTCTGGGCATAGGCGAGCATGACGCCGTGCAATGTCGCGCTTTTCGCCATGGCTTCCTGGAACACCAGGCTCGGCAAACTGTGACCGTGCCCCGGTGCCTGGATGAATATCTCGAGAGGCGCAGTCACGCTGCCCAGCACCGTGGCCACGTCGATCATCCCTTCCTTGCCGATGATGCCGACCTCCGTCTGCGTGCCGTCGGCAGTCGAAGCGACGACCGAGGCGATCCCTGTTTCGAGGAAATACGTCCGCTGTATCGTCTTGTCTGCGGCTACTAAAAGGTCACGCTTTTCGAAGTGAACGGGCACGAGTTCAGCCGAAAACAGACTGAGGTCCGAAGGCGAAAGACGCGCGAGTAGCTCATTTTGATACTTGATCTGAACTGCGCCCGACATGATATCCCCGCGCTATGGGCGGGAGATACTTATCTCTCAGCCGGCCGCGCCCCTAAATGCAGCAGCCGATG
>JAQGKX010000127.1 GCA_028289885.1 Sphingomonadales bacterium | reverse complement strand
CCAATCCTCATGCGCCATAAGAAAGAACGGGTTTTCCGCAGCCGACGGCGTGTGGAGCAGCAGCGCGGCCTGCCCGGCGTAGTTCAGCAGCAGCGCGGGGAAAACGAGCAACACCCATGCCGCATTTATCGGGAGGCGGCCGAAATGGCCCATATCGGCATAGAGCGCTTCGGCTCCGGTCAGGGCGAGGACCACGGAACCTAATGCCAGAAACGCGAGTTTTGGGTCATGCTCTATAAAGCGCCACGCCCACATCGGGTTCATTGCCCACAGGATATCGGGACGTTCGGCGATGCTGAGGACGCCGAGGACTGCCAGCACGATAAAATACAACGTCATGATCGGGCCGAAGAACCGTCCGATCGTGTCGGTGCCGCGCGACTGGATCATGAACAGCGCGATCAGAATGCCGACCGAGATCGGCAAGACGAACGGGGCGAAACCCGTCTCGACGACGACAAGACCCTCGACCGCAGACAGCACCGATATCGCAGGCGTGATCATGCAATCGCCGAAGAACAGCGCCGTGGCCAGCACGCCGAGCATGACAAGGCTGGCTCCCCAGCGCCCGCCCCCGGTCCGACGCTGGATCATGGCGAGGAGCGCGAGGCTGCCACCCTCCCCCTTATTGTCGGCGCGCAGGATGATGAAGATGTATTTGAGCGTCACGACGAGCAGCAGCGACCAGAAGATCAGGCTGAGCACCCCGAAAATGTGGAGCGGATCGACGGCAAGCTTGTGGTGGCCGACAAAGACCTCCTTCATCGCATAAAGCGGACTTGTGCCGATATCACCATAGCACACCCCCACCGCGCCAAGCGCAAGTTTGGGGATGCTGCCGGTGATGTGGTGCCCCTCGCCGTGCTCGTCTGACTCGGCGGGAGGATTGGCAATGGCGCTCGTCGACATGCGGGGGTGAACCCAGCCTTTCGGATGTGCCGCCAACACGGCGACGATAGGACCGGCGGGCCGCTAGCACTTCGCCACAGGCCACGCAATTGCAAGACATGGTGTGTTCAGGTCGTTAGTTCAACGCACCGTCGTGGCACAGCGCAAAGACCGCCTTGTCGGGGGAACGGACAGCGAACACCGGCGTTATTGTTGCTCCATTCATGAGGTGAACGACATGACCGATACGCACGAAGATGACATCGAAAATCCAAAGACCCACCCCACTTCGAACGCAGAAAAGGACCCGAGTGACTGGACGACGGGCGATGAGCCGATGACGGGGGCGCAGGCTTCCTATCTGAAAACCCTGAGCGAAGAAGCGCATGAGGAGTTTACCGACAATCTGACGAAGGCGGATGCCTCCCGGAAGATCGATGAATTGCAGTCGAAGACCGGGCGGGGCGGTTCGAACTAGCGCAACGGGTTTTGTCTGACCGGCTTCGTCACAAGCGGGACGGTCGGCAAGCCGCCGATTGAGGTTAACCGCGCAATGAGATCGGTTCGCCACGGAGCATTGCCGGGCGTCCGTGCAAGCAGCCCGCGCCAGACTTTGGCGGCCTCCGCGAGGTTCCCCTGCTGCGCCAGCGCAAGACCGTAGAAGAACGGAGGCCCGGGATGCTCAGGCGACAGAGTCGCCGCGTGTTGAAAGGCAAACATCGCGGCGGGGGAAATCAGGCCGTCGCCGTGCGCAATCAGTGCATTGCCGAGACCGACCCATAGATCGGGGCTGTTACGGTGATCGCGGATGCCGCTGCGCATAGCGAGCACGGCCTCCCGTGTGGCCCCTGCCCTTGCCAGTGCGTCGCCCATGTCGAGCCATGCACCTTCATCGCCAGTGCCGGTTCGCATTTTTCGCTGCGCGATTATGGCGTTGGCATCGACCTTTCCGGCGGCTTCGCGTGAGGTGACGGGCGACCCCGGCTGGGCGGGGCTGCCCTGCCATGCGTATCCCGCCAGGCCGACCAGGAGTGCGGCCCCGAGGAGTTCAAGGCTTGTCCGGGGCAGATCGCCAAAGCGCCACAAAAGGACGAACGCGATGGCAACCAGCACGAGGAGAATGACCCATCCCATCAGTTGCGCCTCTTTCGGAAACGACCGCGTGCGAGCCAGATGCCGACGGCGATCAGCAGGAATGGCGCGATCCATAGTGGCGCGGTGGCGGCGTCGAGGACGGGTTTGTAGCTGACCCAGTCGCCATAACGTTCGATAAGCCAGCGGCGGATAGCTTCGGGTTTTTCACCGGCTGCGATACGGCGGCGAATCATCGCGCGCATGTCGGCGGCAAGTTCGGCGTCACTGTCAGCGATGGATTGACCCTGGCAGACGAGGCAGCGGACCGACTCCATCAATGCGTGGGCGTCGGCTTCCTGCTTGGGATTGGGGAGTTGGGTGTCGGCGTAGGCGGCTTTTGGCATCGAGGAGTCGGCGTGGGCGGGGATTGCAGATAGGGCTAGAAGGATTGCCACCCAAACTCCGCTTGTGTCGAGCGAAGTCGAGACACGGCCGTGCGGGTGCACGTGGTCTCTCGACTTCGCTCGAGAAAAGGAGATCATCGCGCGGCTTTCAACGCGGCCATGATCGTCGGCACGTCTTCAACCGTTATCGCACCGATGTGCTGGTGGCGGATGATGCCCTTGCTGTCGATGACGAAGGTCTCCGGAACTCCTGACGAGCCGATCGCCAGCTGGATCGAAGAATCAACGTCCGATCCGATAGCGCGATATGGGTTGCCGTGCTGGCCGAGAAAGCGGTCGACATCGGCCGGACGGTCGCGGATGGCGATGCCTTCAACAACGATGCCGTGTTGCGCGAGTTCAGACAGGATCGGCACTTCGGCGATGCACGGGATGCACCAGCTTGCGAAGACGTTCAGCAATTTGGGCTGGCCGGTGAAGTCCCGTGAAGACAGTGCCGGACGGTCCTTGGCCGCCACTGGAAGCGCAAAAACGGGCAGCGGCTTGCCGATCATCTTCGACGGGTGGTTGCGATCGTCGGGCGCGTAAAGGCCACTCGCGACGACGGCAAAGAAGATCACGAACATTGCGAGCGGTGCCCAGAGCCAGAAGCGCTTCATACCCCGTACGCCTTACGATCGTTCTGGCCCCATTCGCGCCGCATCCTGCCGATCAGCGACAACATGCCGCCAAACGCGATCATCGCGCCGCCGAGCCAGATCAGCGTCACCATCGGTTTCCACCAGAGGCGCAATTGCCAGCGACCGGTGCCGTCGCCCTTGCCGAAGACGAGGTAAAGCTGACCGTCGAGCCGCGTCGCGATTGCGGCTTCGCTGGTTTCGGTTGGCGGGGATGAGAACATGCGCGCCTGCGGGTGCATGATGAACGGGGCGTTGTCGCCGCGTTGGGCCTGGAGGGTTGCTTGCAGCGCCGTCCAGTTGGGGCCAGCGATGGGTTCGATGCCGACGAATTTGATCTTATAAGGCCCGACAGTCGCGGTGTCGCCGAGGCGGGCGGCGACGAGGGTTTCCTTGATAAAGGCGCGCTCGGTGGACATTCCGGCGAGCGCGACCGAGATGCCGAGGTGGGAGACGACCATGCCGTAGGTAAACAGCGGCGTGCGGCGCAGGTTGCGCTTCCACAAGGGTGCGAGGCTGGCCGCACCGACGCCGATGGCGAGGACGATGCCGAGGAAGGGCAATATGCCGATCCCGGGCGCGAATATGAGCATGGCGATTAAAGCCAGGCCGCAGATAGCGATAGGCAGCGAGACGCGAGTGAGGACGGCTTTTAGAGAGTCGCGCCGCCAGCGGGTGAGTGGGCCGAGTGCCATGACGACGACCAGAACGAGGGCGATGGGACCGGCGGTGGCGTTGAAATAGGGTGGCCCGACTGAAAGTTTGGTGCCGGATATGGCTTCGGCGGCGAGCGGGTAGAGCGTGCCGATGACAACGACGCCGAGGATGGCCGAGAGCAGCAAATTGTTGGCGACCAATGCGCCTTCACGGCTGACGAGGTCGAACTGGTTGCCCTCCTTCACCGTACCGATGCGCAGTGCGAACAGGGCAAGTGCGCCCCCGATATAGAGCGAGAGCAGCGCGAGAATGAAGCTGCCTCGCGTGGGATCCACGGCGAAACTGTGAACGCTGGTGAGGATGCCCGATCGGACAAGGAAGGTGCCGACCATGCTCATCGAGAATGCGACAACGGCGAGCATCACGGTCCATGCGCGCAGGCCGTCTCTGGTGGCGAGGACTGTCACCGAATGGAGCAGCGCGGTGGCGGCGAGCCATGGCATCAGCGAGGCGTTTTCGACCGGGTCCCAGAACCACCAGCCGCCCCAGCCAAGTTCGTAATAGGCCCAGTAACTGCCAGCCGTGATGCCGAGCGTCAGGAATATCCATGCACCGAGCACCCAGGGCCGCATCGCACGCGCGAAAGCCGAATCGACTTTACGGGTAATCAGCGCCCCGACTGCAAAGCTGAACGCAATCGACATGCCGACGTAGCCCAAATACAGCGTCGGCGGGTGGAATGCGAGACCGGGGTCCTGCAACAGCGGGTTGAGGCCGAGGCCCTCAATGGGCGCCGGGTTCAGGCGCGCGAACGGGTTGGATGCGAACAGCAGGAAGGCGTAAAAACCGAATGCGATGAGCGCCTGTGCTGCCAATGTGGCGACGAGCGTTGCTTCGTCGAGGCGGCGTTCGAATATGGCAACCGCCGCGCCCGCGATGCCGAGGACGGCGACCCAGAGCAACATCGACCCTTCGTGATTGCCCCATGTTCCGGCGAATTTGTAGAGCCATGGCTTCATCGAATGGCTGTTTTCGACGACCAGTTTCACCGACATGTCGGATCGCAGGAAGCAGGTGATGAGCAGCGCAAACGCCAGCGCGACGAACGCGCCCTGCACCACCGCGACGGCGCGGACGCCGGGGCGGAGTTCGGCGCGGGCTTCGTTCAGGCCCATTGCGCCAAGCGTGAATTGCAGCAGCGCGAGGGCGGCGGCGATCCAGAGGGCGGCAAGACCGGCTTCGGCGATCATTCCTTCAGGGTTTTCGTGACGTGTTCGGCACCGGCAGCCTTGGGCGGCATGTAATTCTCATCATGTTTGGCCAGCAAATTGGTGGCGACGAAGGTTTTGCCGACGAAGCTACCCTCTGCGACCACCCCGGATCCCTCCTTGAATAGCGCGGGGGTGATGCCGCGGAAGGTAACGGGCACCGAGCCGGTTTCGTCCTTCACAGTGAAGTTGATGGTGACGCCGTCGGGGGCGTGCGTAATGCCGCCCAGCGGAACCATGCCTCCGAGGCGAATTGCGCCGGATGGGACGCCTTGGCGCGCGATGTCGCCGGGGGCGTAGAAATAACTGGCCTGGTCCTTCAGCGCGGACATGGCGAGGACAGCCGACCCCATCAGGGCGACGACGGCGACGGCGACGAGGACAAGGCGCTGGTGTTTGGCTTTCATCTGCCAGAATCCTTGGGGCCGTCCCGCTCAGCGCGGCGCATCGCGATATAAGCCCAGAGCGTTGTCGCGGTGGTGCCACCGATCGCGATGACATAGGCCGCCGTGACGAATGACCACTGGTTCATGCGCGCGCCATCCGGGCCATGCGGGCTTCGGCCTTGGCTTGTGCAAGGATCGTCCGCATCCGCATCAGGACGATCGCGGCAAACAACAGGGTGAAGCCGAGCGTGGTAAAGCCGAGAGGCCAGAGCAGTTCGGGAGCGATTTTCGATCCGGACAGGCTGATCGAGGCACCCTGATGAAGCGAGTTCCACCACACGACCGAAAATTTGATAACCGGAATGTTGACCGCGCCCACGATGCCGAAGATCGCCGCAGCCTTCGAAACGGAAGTGCGTTCCTCGCTCGCGTCGGCAAGTGCTATATAGCCAAAATAGAGGAATAGGAGAATCAGCATTGAGGTCATCCGGCCATCCCATTCCCACCATGTGCCCCATGTCGGGCGCCCCCATATCGAGCCAGTAGCGAGACAAATTGCGGTGAAGACCGCACCGGGAAGTGCGGTGGCCCGGGCCGCGACGCCTGCCAGTGGGTGACGCCATACGAGTTGCGCGATGCTGGCGAGCGTGAGGCTCGACCAGCCCGCAATGCCAAGCCACGCGGCGGGCACGTGGATGTAGAGAATGCGGACGGTCTCGCCCTGCAGCGCATCGGGAGGCGTAATGAACAGGCCGCCAACGACGCCGAGCGCGATCAGGACTGCGCCGACGATGCCGCAGATGCCGGTGAGCGGTCGCGCCAGCTTCAGAAATCGCGTGGGGTTGGCGAGGGCGTGCATTGGAAGCCTCGTCTAGCGAGACACCCTAATTCTGCAAAGTCCGTTCTTAAGCTCGACCGATCAGTTTTTGTGCCATGCGATCGGCAACACGAGCGGGGGTGTCGCCCGTCGCCGCGCTTTCGGCCCAGATCGTTTCGAGCCGGCCCGGTATTTTAGCCACCCGATCCTCGACCTCGGCGCGGTCGCCCTGCCCCAGATATTCGAGCGCGACATTGATGATGCCACCCGCATTGATGACATAATCCGGCGCGAACAGGATGCCGCGCGCGTGGAGGCGGTCGCCGTCGTCGGGCGTTGCAAGCTGATTGTTCGCGCCGCCTGCAACCACTGTCACGCGCAGGGCGGCGATGGTCTGGGCGGTCAGAATGGCACCCAGCGCGCAAGGGCTGAGGATGTCCGCCTCCGTCGACAATATGTCGGCTGCGGCAGCGGCGGTGCCGCCGAGTTCGTCGGCGAGAGCCTTGGCACGACCGGGCGACACGTCCGCGATGGTCAGTCTTGCACCCTCCTTGGCGAGCAGGCGCGCCAGCCCGCCGCCAACACTGCCGACGCCCTGGATCGCAACATGCACTCCGGACATATCATCGCTGCCAAGGGCGTGTTTGGCGGCGGCTTTGACACCCAGAAAAACGCCATGCGCGGTATAGGGACCGGGGTCGCCGCCTGCTGCGTTGCCCCCAACGGGCAGGCCTGAAACATATTTGGTCTCGCGCGCGATGGCGACCATGTCGGCGTCGTTCATGCCGACGTCTTCTGCAGTGATATATTTGCCGCCGAGCGATTCGATGGCCCGACCGAAGGCGGCGATCATCTCCGGCGTCTTGGTGGTGTGTTCGTCGGCAAGGATGACCGCCTTGCCCCCCCCCATCGGGAGACCCGCCATTGCATTTTTATAGCTCATGCCACGCGACAGGCGCAGCGCGTCGGTGATGGCATCGGCACGGTTGGGATAATGCCACAAACGTGTCCCACCCGCCGCCGGTCCGAGTTTTGTCGAGTGGATGGCGATGATCGCGGTCAGGCCGCTGTCACGGTCGCGAAACAGATGGACGCCTTCATGGTCATCGAAATCGGCCAAATCCCAAACCGCGACCATCTTAACGTCCTGAACTAAAGAGAGAATGGGGCGATCGACGGGGATTGAACCCGCAACCTCCGGTACCACAAACCGGCGCTCTAACCAATTGAGCTACGATCGCCACGAAGGCGCATCAACGCGGTCGTCGCCCTACGCGCGGGGGTGACATTTCGTCAAGCCTCATGCTGAGGGAAAGCTGTAACAAGGCCGGTTCAAGCCTGCGTGCGCGCGCATCGGGCGAGAACAGCTATCGATTAGCGTGTCGCGATGGTCTAGAACCGGACCCATGAAAAAACTCCTGCCACTCTCCCTTGTTCTCCTCGCGACCTCGGGCTGCATCAGCACGGTAAAAACCGTTGTCACCGCACCATTCAAGGTTGTGGGACAAACCGCCGATTGGGCAACGACGAGCCAGGACGAAGCCGATCGCAATCGCGGGCGCAAGGATCGCAAGGCCGACAGACGCGAAGCCAAGGAACGGCGCGAGCAGGAAAAACAGGCCCGGCGCGACCAGAACGGCGGATAAATCCAACTCCCGGTTGGTGGGCGCGGCAGGGATTGAACCTGCGACCCCACCCGTGTGAAGGGTGTGCTCTACCACTGAGCTACGCGCCCCGCCGGAACGGGTATTCGCCGAAGCGAAGCAGTCGGCATGTTGCCGACCGTCCGGAGGCAGTGCCGCTAGCCGCGGCAGGTGCCGATTGTAAAGATGTTAGTTGCAGGCGTCCTTCAATCCCTTGCCCGCCTTGAACTTCGGCTGGGTCGATGCCTTGATCGTCATCGGCTCTCCGGTCCGGGGGTTGCGCCCGGTCGATGCCTTGCGCTTCGTAACCGAGAACGTACCGAAACCAACCATGCGGACTTCATCACCGCGCTTCAGCGAGGATGTGATCGTATCGAACACCGCCTCCACAGCCTTGATCGCGTCGCCTTTCGACAGGCCGGCAACATCTGCAATTGACGCGATAAGTTCCTGTTTGTTCATCCGAACCCCCCAATTTGTCGGCTAATCTGGAATCGACTTTTGATCGGCGCGCAGTAACGCTTTCCCGCGCGCTGTTGTCAAAATAAAAAAACCGGGGCGTCCACATGCCCTCGCGGACGCCCCATTTCGCGACACTAAACTAGTGGCGCACGGCTTCTTCGTTGACCGGCAGAACATGCGGAGGCTGTGCGGCCAGCTCGTCCGCCTCGCTCCATTCGATCGCCAGCAAAGGCTCTGTCAGCGCCAGAGCCAGAACTTCATCGACATGGCGCACCGGTATGATCTTCAACCCTTCGCGGATGTTCGCAGGGATTTCGACCAAATCTTTTTCATTCTCGTGCGGGATCAGCACCGTGGTGATGCCCCCACGAAGCGCAGCCAGCAGCTTTTCCTTCAGGCCACCGATCGGAAGCACCCTGCCCCGTAACGTGACTTCGCCAGTCATCGCGACGTCCCGGCGCACCGCAATGCCGGTCAGCGTCGAAATCATCGCCGTAACCATGCCGACACCGGCTGATGGACCGTCCTTGGGAACGGCACCCTCGGGCAGATGGATGTGAATGTCCTTGCGCGCGAACAGGCTCGGCTTGATGCCATAGGAGGGCGCGCGCGCCTTCACATAGCTGAGCGCGGCCTGGATGGATTCGGTCATCACTTCGCCAAGCTTACCCGTCGTCCGCACCTGACCCTTGCCGGGAACGGTGACGGCTTCGATGGTCAGCAGTTCGCCGCCAACTTCGGTCCATGCGAGACCGGTGACTGCGCCGATCTGGTTTTCTTCCTCACCAAGGCCGTGACGATATTTCAGGACGCCCGCAAAATCAGAGATGTTGTCAGGCGTAATGGTAACGCTCGTGACCTTCTTCTCCAGAATCTGGCGCAGGACCTTGCGCGCCAGCTTGGCGATTTCACGCTCGAGCGTCCGAACCCCGGCCTCACGCGTGTAATTCTGGATCAGCGCGCGCAGTCCTTCGTCGGTCAGCACGAATTCAGTAGGCTTCAGGCCATGCGCCTCGATCTGTTTTTCGATCAAATGGCGCTTGGCGATCTCGACCTTTTCGTCCTCGGTGTAACCATCGAGGCGGATGATCTCCATGCGGTCGAGCAGTGCCTGTGGCAGGTTCAGCGTATTCGCGGTCGTCACGAACATCACATCCGACAGGTCGATATCAACCTCCAGATAATGATCCTGGAACTTGCCATTCTGTTCCGGATCAAGAACCTCGAGCAACGCCGATGCCGGATCGCCACGGAAATCCTGACCCAGCTTGTCGATCTCGTCGAGCAGGAACAGCGGGTTGCTGGTCCCGGCTTTCTTCAGATTCGTGACGATCTTGCCCGGCAGCGAGCCAATGTACGTGCGCCGATGCCCGCGAATTTCGGCTTCGTCACGGACGCCGCCGAGCGACTGACGCACGAACTCACGCCCGCAAGCCTTGGCAATCGAGCGACCCAGTGAGGTCTTGCCAACACCCGGAGGCCCGACGAGGCACAGGATCGGCCCTTTCAGCTTGTTGGTGCGCGCCTGAACCGCAAGATATTCGACGATCCGGTCCTTGACCTTCTCAAGCGCATAATGGTCGTCGTCGAGCACGGCCTGAGCCGCCGCGATATCGCGTTTCAGCTTCGATTTCTTGCCCCAAGGGAGGCCGAGCAGCACGTCGAGATAGTTGCGCACCACCGTCGATTCGGCGGACATCGGCTGCATCGTCTTCAGCTTTTTCAGCTCGGTCGTCGCCTTGGTGCGCGCTTCCTTGCTGAGCTTCATCGTCGCGATTTTCTGGGTGTATTCGGCGATTTCGTCGCCCTCGCCGTCTTCACCCTCGTTGCCGAGCTCGCGCTGGATCGCCTTCAACTGTTCGTTGAGGTAATATTCGCGCTGGGTCTTCTCCATCTGGCGCTTTACGCGGCTCCGAATCTTCTTCTCGACCTGCAAGACGCCTAGTTCGCCCTCCATGAAGGCAAACACCATCTCCAGCCGCTTGGCGGGGTCGCCCTCGGCCAGCAGCGCCTGCTTGTCGGAAACCTTGACCGAAATATTGCCGGCGACCGCGTCCGCCAGACGGCTCGCGTCTTCGATCTCGCCAAGCTGGACCGACGTTTCGGCAGGAAGTTTCTTGTTGAGCTTGGCGTAATTATCGAACTGGTCAACCACCGAACGCATCAGAGCGGCCGTTTCGGTGCTGGTCGTTTCCTGCTCCTCGACCAGATCGACGGTCGCGGTCAGATAGTCGCCACTGTCGTCGAACGAGGCGAGCGTCGCCCGCGCGCCGCCCTCGACCAACACACGAACTGTGCCGTCGGGAAGTTTCAGCAACTGCATGACCGTCGCCACGACACCAAGGTCATAAACGTCGTCGCGGCCCGGATCGTCGTTGGACGGATCGAGCTGCGCGACGAGGAAAATTTCCTTGTCGGCTTCCATCGCCGCCTCAAGGGCAGCAACCGATTTATCGCGACCGACGAATAGCGGCACGATCATCTGGGGGAACACGACGATGTCGCGCAACGGCAGGATGGGATAGTTTTGGCTCATGTTCGTCATATGGGCAATGCTGACCCGGTCTGCAATCCGGGTCGGCACATCATCGTTACCCGTCGGAACTACCACCCACAGGCGCGGCCTTTATTTTGTACCTGCAGCCATGTCATCAACGGCTTGAAATAGGCAATCAGCGACTTGCCACTGAGTTCTCGCGTGCCGGTGAATGCCTGCAGGGCTTCGGGCCATGGTTTCGACTGGCCCATCGCGAGCATGGCGTTGAACTTTGCACCCACCGCCTTGTTGCCGTAGAACGAACAGCGATGCAGCGGCCCTTTCCAGCCAGCCTGCTTGCATGCGGCTTCGTAGAACTGGAACTGATACAGGCGCGCGAGAAAGTAGCGCATATAAGGCGTGTTGCCGGGGATATGATATTTTGCGCCGGGGTCGAAATCGGCTTCGGTCCGCGCGACCGGCGGCGTGATCCCCTGATATTCGAGGCGCAGGTCGGTCCACGCCTTGTTGTAGTTGGCCGGGGTGATCTTCCCCGAAAACACGCCCCAGCGCCATTTATCGACGAGCAGGCCGAACGGCAGGAAGGCAACCTTGTCCATCGCCTGTTTCAGCAGCAGGCCAATATCCTTGTCGGGGCTTGGAACTTTCGAAGGGTCAAGCAGCCCAATCTGCACCAGATATTGCGGCGTGATCGACAGCGCGATGGTGTCGCCGATAGCCTCATGGAAGCCGTCGTTCGCGCCGTTCTGATACAGGGGCGACTGTTTGTTATAGGCGCGCTGGTAATAGTTGTGGCCAAGTTCGTGGTGGATCGTCACGAAGTCGTCGCCATTGACCTTGATGCACATTTTCACGCGGACGTCGTTCAGATTGTCGATGTCCCAGGCACTCGCATGGCAAACCACTTCGCGGTCGCGGGGCTTGGTAAATTGCGAGCGTTCCCAGAAGGTTGCAGGCGGTTCCGCATAGCCAAGTGATGAATAGAAATTCACGCCGGCCTTGACCATTTTCAGCGGGTCATATCCCTTGGCCACAAGCAGTTCGCCGGTATCGAAGCCGAGGTCGCCCGCTCCCTTTGGCGCGACGATGTCATAGATATTGCCCCATTCCTGCGCCCACATATTGCCGAGCAGATCCGCGCGGATCGGGCCGGTCGGTTTTTGCACCGCATCGCCATATTTCGCGTTCAACTGAGCGCGGGTGTAGCAATGAAGCTGGTCGTAAAGTGGTTTCACTTCGCCCCATAGTTTGTCGGTCAGCGCGGCAAATTCATCGGCTGGCATGTCATAGCCAGAACGCCACATCGCGCCGACATCGGCATAACCGAGCTCGACCGCGCCCTTGTTCGCGATCTCGACTTCGCGGGCATAGTCGGCTCGCATCGGGGCGCCGACCTGCGTGTGCCAGCTTTTCCACATCTCCTGAAGTTCGGCAGGATTGCGGTCGCTGCCCATCTTGGCTTCTATGTCCGAGCCGTTGATCGGCTGGCCATTGAGCGTGCCCTTACCCTTGCCATAGGTCGAGTTGAGGCGGGTCGTGATGACGTTCAATTCGTTCGCCGCGCCCGGCGTGGAAGGCGCGGGCAGCGTCAGGCCATTGCGAAGGAAGTCCAGCTTGCGCTTGGTGTCGAACGACAGGCCGGGAACTTTCTGGAAATAGGCGGCTTGCTTGGCGAAACGGACACCCATCTCGGTCCCCTGCGCGCCAATGCGTGCGGCGACGGCGTCGGTGTCGTCGGTGATATACGTGTTGTTGATCCACGAAACCTGGGCGTTGAAGACGCCGAAGTCGGCCGACTCTTTTTCAGCAGCCGCGACGAAGGCATCGGCATTGGCAACTGTCGGGGCAGGCGGAGAATCAGCAGTTTGAGCGAGTGCGGGCATGGCGACAGCCAGCGCCAATGCGGAAACCAGAATTTTCATGACAGGTACAACCCCTAACGACATATTATTACGTCGCAGATTGCAACCGGGTTTTCGGGCGGTCAAGCAATAAGGAACGCCGCCATCGCGCTGCCCATCTCGGGACTGGTAACCGAAGACATATGCGTCCCCGGAACTGTGACCAGCCGTGCATCCGGAAGCGCCGCCTGCAGCGCGGAGGCCGAACCATTATCGTCATCATCGACCCCGCAAACGAGCAAGGTCGGCATCATTATCTCGCTCAACTCGGCCGGATCGGTGTCCGCAAACGTCTCGAGCAAAAGCGTCGCCGCGACCGGATCGATCTTCATCGTCTTCATGAACTGGATCGAAAGCCAATGCGGATCGCCGCGCTTTGCCGTATCGGCCATCGCGATCGCGTCGAGAAAGAAGCGCTTGCGGTTGCGCCATCCGGCCAACCCTTCGAGGCCCATTCCACCGAGAACGATTCGGCGTGGCCTCATCCCGCGCAGGACGGCGCGCACCGTCGTCCGTGAGCCCAGCGAGAATCCGCCGAGGTCAAAATCTTCCAATGCAAGACGATCGACCAGTGCCTCAACATCGCGGGCAAGCACGTCGGGGGAGTAGGCCGCCGTATCGTGCGGCGCGGCACTGTCACCGTGACAGCGGAGATCCGGCATGATCACCCGGAAACCGGCCTCGGCAATTCGCGCAGCGGTACCGAATTTGATCCAGTTCACATAGGCGCTGGAAAACAGGCCATGCAGCAGGATGACGGGCCGCCCCGCCCCCGTCTCCCGCCACGCCAGTTCGACGCCGTCGAACGAGGTGAAGCGGTGAACCGGGAGATCGGGGGCGACCACGCGCGTTAAGCCGCCTTCTTCAGATGCCGGCGTCCGAGCAATTCCGCGATCTGCACCGCGTTCAGTGCAGCACCCTTGCGAAGGTTGTCGGAAACGCACCAAAGCGACAGGCCGCTATCGACCGTAGGGTCTTCGCGAACACGGCTGACGAAGGTTGCATAGTCACCTACGCACTCGACCGGCGTGACGTATCCACCGTTCTCGCGCTTGTCGACCAGCATGATGCCAGGGCTTTCGCGCAGGATCGACTGGGCCTTCTTCGCCGAAATCTCACGCTCGAACTCGATGTTCACAGCTTCCGAATGGCCGACGAACACCGGCACGCGGACGCAGGTCGCGGTCAGCTTGATCTTGGGATCGAGGATTTTCTTGGTCTCGACCACCATTTTCCACTCTTCCTTGGTCGAACCGTCGTCAAGAAAGTCGTCAATGTGCGGAATGACGTTAAAAGCGATCTGTTTTGTGAACTTTTTCGCCTCCGCGCTGTCACCGACAAAGATGTTCCGCGACTGTTCAAACAGCTCGTCCATGCCTTCCTTGCCCGCGCCCGAAACCGACTGATAGGTCGCTACGACGACGCGCAGGATCTTAGCATAATCGTGCAGCGGCTTCAGAGCCACTACGAGCTGTGCCGTCGAACAGTTTGGATTTGCGATGATATTCTTCTTGGTGTAGCCCGAGATCGCTTCCGGGTTCACCTCTGGCACGATCAGCGGCACATCAGGGTCCATCCGGTACAGCGACGAGTTGTCGATGACCGTGCAGCCCGCAGCGGCAAAGCGCGGTGCATGAATCTTGGTGGCTTCCGAACCAATCGCGAACAGCGCCATATCCCAGCCCGTCGGGTCGAAATTCTCGATGTTCTGGACCTTCAGCTTGCGACCGGTCTCACCGAAATCGACTTCGAGACCCTGGCTCCGCGATGAAGCGACGACTGCGATTTCGTCCGCAGGAAATTCACGTTCGGCCAGAATGTTGAGCATTTCGCGCCCGACATTGCCCGTGGCGCCTGCGACGACGATCCGATAACCCATTACTTCTGTTCCTTATTCACAACCTGGCGGTCCAGGAACGCCAGTATCGTCTTCCATAAATGGGCAGAGATGCCCGGTCCGGCAACCCGGTGCGTCTGCCCCGGATAGACCATCGTTTCGAACGGGTGCGCGCTTTCCTGCAACTTCGCCATCAGCGCCGTCGAATTCTCAAACACCACATTGTCGTCGGCCATGCCATGAACCAGCAGCAACGGATCGGTGATGGCATCGGCGTGGGGCAGCGCGTCCGATCGCAGATAGGCTGCCGCTTCGGTCATCGGGTTGCCCATGTAGCGTTCGGTATAATGCGTGTCGTACAGCTCCCATCGCGTGACAGGCGCGCCGGACACGCCAGCGGCAAAGACTCCGGGGGCGCGTTCGAGCAGGCGCAAGGTCATGTAACCGCCGTACGACCAGCCATAGACAGCGATCTTCGCTGGATCGACGAAGTCCTGTTCCTTCAGCCAGTTTACGCCTGTGAGTTGGTCATCCACCTCGACCGACGACATGGCGCGATAGATCTGGCCTTCGAACGCAACGCCGCGATCGGGCGTACCGCGTCCATCAATCGAAAACACGATCCAGCCCCGCTGGACGAGGTATTGCTGCAGCGCGCCGCCCCAGGCATCGGTGACCTGACGGCCAGCGCCCGGGCCGCCATAGACTTGCACAAAGACCGGCGCGCGCTGTCCCTGGGCGAGATCTGGCTTCAGCAATTTATAATGCAGCACCGATCCGTTAGCCGCTCTCAGCGTTCCGAAAACCGTCGGGACGTGCTCGGCAAAATAAGGCGCATAGGGATGCGAACTCTCGACCCGGTTTTCCTCGACCCACGACAGGTGCCGACCGACCGCGTCCGCCAGATAGGTCTGGTCGGGCTGGCTCGGGTTCGAGCGCGTGACGATGATCTTGCTCGCATCACGGCTCATCACGGCGGCGTTCCACCAGCCAGTCTGAGTCAGCAAAACGACCTGACCTCCCGCCAATGGCACCGAATATAGATTCTGGTCGATCGGCGTTTCGCGGTTCCCGGTGAAATAGACGAGGCCCCTGGCTTCATCGACACCGACCACATTCTTGACCATCCACGGCCCGCTGGTCAGTTGCGTCCATCTGCCTGTCTGCCAGCGATAGAGGTGACTGAACCCATCGCGCTCCGACGACCACAGGATGCTGCCATCCTTCAGCGCACGAAAATCGTCGTGGAGGTTCAGCCATGTCTTCGAATGTTCGCTGAACACGACGGACGATGCACCAGTCGTGGGCTCGACCTTCAGCAGGTCGAGCGTCTTCTGGTCGCGGCTTTCCCGCTGGACATACAGCGTCTTGCCGTCGGGCGACCAGTTCACCCGCGCCAGATAGATGTCGGCATTGGTGCCGAGATCGACCTTGACCTGACCCGACCCGTCGCTGTTGGTTACATAAAGATCGACAGTCGCATTGGCCGCCCCGGCGCGCGGGTAGCGTTGATCGTAAACCTTCGTTCCCTCGGCCCCGATGGCGGCGCGGCTGACGATGGCGACCTTGCTCTCATCGACCCGGGCAACGGCGAGGCGCTTGTCGTCGGGGGACCACCATGCGCCCTTGGTGCGGCCTATTTCTTCCTGGGCGACGAATTCGGCCAAGCCCCAGCTGAGCGTCCCGCCGCCGTCGCGGGTCAGGCGACGTTCGGCTCCCGTGGCGAGTTCGGTTACGAACAAATTCTGATCGCGCACGAAAGACACAAAGCCGCCGCGCGGGCTGACTGTCGCGTCGAGTTCGGTGGATTTGGTGGCGGTAAGACGGCGAACCTTGCCGTCGAGGGTTGCGATGAACAGGTCGCCATCAAGCGGCACCAGCAGCGACTTGCCGTCCGGTGCCCAGTCATAGGCGACAATTCCGCGCGTTCCACCGATGCGCGCCCGTTCGCGCTGCATCTTTTCGGCTTCGGAAAGTTCGGCACCGCTGCCGATCTCCGCTGAATCCACCAGCATCCGGGCAACGCCGGTCCTGGTATCGACCGCCCACAAATCGTATCGCTCACGATCGTCTGCGCGCGGGCGCAGGCTGGTCAGTACCGTCCCATCCGGCGACAGCTTCAACGCACGTGGAGCGGCACCCGCCAGCGCAGGGCTGGCGAACACGCGCTCTAACGTGAGCTTTTGTGGCGTTGCTTTGTCAGCCATGACTGGAGAGCCGATAGCCGCCAATGCCAGCGAGGCGACGAGGGTACGCACAGGCGAGCTCCACCGCGCACGTCACCCCAGCACAGGCTGGGGTCTCCGGCGGATGGAGATGCCAACCTGCGCTGGCATGACGTATTGTTGGCTTAGCTGCTGGCTTTGACATCACCACGCGTATCGCGACGCTCGGCGATCCGTGCCGATTTGCCGCGACGACCGCGCAGATAGTAAAGTTTCGCACGACGAACGGCACCCTTGCGGACGACTTCGATC
>JAQGKX010000105.1 GCA_028289885.1 Sphingomonadales bacterium | reverse complement strand
TGTTCGATCTGGAACCGGCGGACGTCTTCTGCCGTCGCGGTATGAGGCGAGCGCCCCAGCCACGTCCCGAACCGCCCGACGTCGCGGATATAGTTGCGCTGCGTCTCGCTCGAAAAGTGGCGCATGGCCATGTCATCGATAAGCCGCTGACGCAGCGGGCTGATCGAAAGAATAGATACAAGGTTGTTCATCGTTAGCTCCTCCAGTCAAAGGAGCCGCGATGATCTACCCGCGCCCGGAGTCGCTCAAACAGAGCCGTAGCGGTCGGGTCTTACCTCAACATGGCCTCATGTGCCCCTCCCGCGCGAGCGGGTTCGTGCAACGGCCAAGCGTTGTCTTTCGCTTGATCGGCGGCATCCGTGCTAGTCTGATAAAGGACATTACCATATAGATCGAGCTCGAATGGTGGTAGTTCATGCAAACTATAGAAACGATCCCGCCTTTCAATTTATGAAAGACGGGAACGAGCCTGATGTGCCCGCATGACTGAGGCCCAGTAGGTTACAGCATTGAGGTATGCGCAAACGCAAAAGGATGGTTTTGCGAGAGTTCGCGATGTTCCATAATCGAGTGTGCCGACGTTGGCACGCCGAAGGCCGCGGCCATCTCTGCAAAACGGTTAGCACTTGTCCGTATGTCAGAAGGCATAATCGCGCCGTCTGAACCCGTTATTGGCGCTCTTACTGCTTTGCCAGATAACCCTGAGGCCGTAGTACGCGACATGCCAGCGAATTTGCTTGCCAGTATCCCCGACATTCGAGCGGCCATGTTTTGACTGACCGAAGTGCTGTCAGCAGGCTGGTTGACGCTGTCTAAATCCGCGACAGGCCCCCTGCTCTGACTGGCGCGCGATCCGGGATCGCTGATCCCAGCTGCAGCCCGGATATCCTCGGCATTCCAGACCGTATCGTCGGCAAAATGGAAGCTCTCAATAAAGCTGGTCGTAGAATAAGCGGCACCGTCCAGTGTAATCTGACCATCGTATCCACTGAAAGTAATAACCAGATTGCCGCTATCTTCATCGGCAACCACCAGGACATCCTCTGGAGCGATATCATATCCGAACACAAGCTGGTCCACGCCGCCTGCGTCATATATCTCATCCCGCCCATCGCCGATCTCATAACGATATACGTCATCGCCGCTGCCATAAGAGATTAGGTGGTCGTTCCCGAGGCCGCCCGTGACATCGATCGACCCCGCTTGCTGAATTACGGTATCGTTTCCGTCTTCAGCATAAACTATATCGTCACCACTTTCGTTTTCAATGTAATCGGCACGGCCCGATCCGTCGATGAAATCGGAACCCGAAGTGCCGAGCGGCACCACTTCTGCTGTATCCAGCAGAACATCATCTCCTTTGAAGTAGATGGTCTCAACGTTTGATACGTCGTTACTTCCGACGTGGAGATGACCTCCGTAGACACTGCCGGTAGCGACCTCTGTCGACGAGCCGTTTACGATCAGCACGTCATCACCAGCGCCGCCATCGATGCTATAAGCCACGTCCTGGGTGAAGAGATCATTGCCGGCGGTTCCAATACCACCCACCGAGACACTTCCCGCGAGGACGGAAACACTATCCCCGCCGAAGTGCAATTCCTCTACGTTCGTCAGGGTATCAAACCCTTCTGATCCGTTACGGTCCCATGTGATGATCGCACCAGTTGCATTGGTGCCGACGACAAAGTCGGTACTGTTTCCCGCGTACCCGGCGGTATCCTGACCCGTTCCGCCGTCAATGTGATCGTTACCTGCCCCGCCAGCAATTATGTCGTTGCCTGCAAACCCGAAAATCTCGTCATTTCCTGTCGTTCCAGACAGGCTATCGTTACCGGCAGTTCCCGTCAGCACTGCGGATCTTTGCCCGTCATAATCGAAAAAGATGGCTTCAACATTCGTCATGGTTGTCTGATTGCCAGGATTGTCGAGACGGGTGACCACGATGGTCCCGCCAGCGCCTGCTGTTACAGAGTAATCATCTCGAGAACCAAGAACGTCGAGGGTATCGTCTCCCGCGCCCCCATCAACCGTGTTGAGTCCATCTGCTGGATTTATATAATCATCACCGTCGCCTGCGGAGACAGCGTCATCGCCTGCAAACGCGAAGATCTCATCATTTCCTGCCGTCCCGGCCAGAATGTCGTTACCGTCAGTCCCCATCGTCATTGTGGAACTTTGGCCATCATAATCGAAAAAAATGGCTTCGACACTCGTCATGGTTGTCTGGTCGCCAGGATTGTCGAGACGACCCACCACGACAGCTCCGCCAGTGCCCAATCGTACGGAGTAATCATTTCGGGATCCAAAGACTTCGAGCGTATCGTATCCCGCACCCCCAACGACCGTGTCGGTCCCTTTCGAGGCAGTTATATTATCATCGCCGTCGCCGGCAGAGACAGTGTCATTGCCCGCGGTACCGCCCAGCTCATCATCTGCAGCAGATCCAGTCGAAGGTGGAGCGCTGCTGGCACTGCCAGCCGCATAACCCGCTGCAGCCATATCGTACAGAGAGACATCGCCCATCTCAACGTCAATACTCGGGATGTCTACGAAATTTATGCTATCGTCGGTAAACTGCACGCCCGGAAGATTGTCTAAAGTAAGGGTCCCATAATGAGGATTATACCCGCCGGCATTATAACTCTGATCCCAGCTGCCTCCCGTCCGTACAAACCTTGTCCCGGTAATACCTCTGAAAAGGACGGACTCTCCAGAGTTTGTGACAACAGCCAAATCGCCCGTCATAGTATAAGCTATGCCATCTTGCTGAGGTATACTCACCGTGCTGGTGATTTGAGCGTCCCAAACCACTTTGGCGTCAGACATATCAAATCCGATGAATGATACTGTACCTGAGCCTTGACTTATAAGTTCGTCATTACCATCACCCGACGATATTTCGACGTTGGCATAGCCACTATTGACAACATATAAATCATTTCCAGCACCACCACGCAACGTAACAGAATCGAAACCAGAACCGCCTCCATTGACGACGAGCTTGTCGTCTCCATCGCCGCCTTCAAGAACGTCAGGTGCGGCATCGTCACCTTGGGAAATTAGCAGGTCAGATCCATCTCCACCAAATAGCTGATTACTGCCCGAGCCGCCGTCCAGAACATCATTTCCGGCTCCGCCAGTCAGTATGTCGTTGCCGCCTCCACCGATAAGATATCCAGCACCGGTGCCGATCGTGATCACGTCGTTACCTTCACCGCCATCGATCTGCTTGTCGCCAGCACTTACGTCGCTGATGTCGTCATCAAAGTCTGAGCCAATGATCCCGGTGTGGAAGCCTATGAGATCGATCTGGCCGTTGCCATCGGACGTGGTTAGCGTCCCCGTGCCATCAGCATTCAGATTCAGATGAACCCCACTCGCGGCTTTATCTGTATTGATAGTGTCCCTAGCATTTGGCAACTGACCGCCGTTAGCATCAATGGTGAGATAGGTATCAGCAGCTATATTTCCGACAATGTTGACCTGATCGCGGCCAGATGTTCCAGTAATCCATTCGATTGAATGGAGCGTATCCGTTCCTCCCAGACCGTCTTTTACCGTAAGGCCGGCTTCCGAGCCGGAGCCATTATAATTGACAGTAATGCCCTTTGTGCTTGTCTGGTAATCAGCCGTGTCCAAACCATCCAGCAGCATGTTAGCAGCGGCATCTTTCTCGCCCCCCCAGAGCTGGTCATCGCCTGCGTCGCCTACTAGAGTGTCGTAGCCAGAACCTCCGACAAGGAGGTCATCGCCCGCGCCTCCTGAAAGAGTATCGGCATTGTTCTCGCCATAGAGATAGTCATTACTCGCTTCCCCACTTAAATTATCATTACCCCCTCCTCCATAAATCCAGTCAGTACTACTGGTACCAACGTAAGTGTTTTCTGATCCAGACCCTATGACCAAACTCGCACCGGTAATACCGCTGAGGGAAAGGTCGAGATTAGCTGTTTCAAACTCAATACCGGAATTTGCAGTATTCGAATAAAGGCCCCTATCGACTATAGCGTTTTTTATAGTCGCCCCGCCGGTATATGACCGGCCTACCTCTATAAGGGAGCCAGTAGCCTCATACGTTGCGCGCTGCGGTATCCCAAGCTGAACATACCACTTATTCGTTTCTATGATATTGCCCCCACGGAGATCGCTAAGGCTATCGTCGTCTTCTAAGCTCGTAACAGCATGACCCAGCTCGTGGACAAAAGCTGCTATCGTCGTAAGGCTCTCTCCCTCTCCAGTAGTAGAAATATACCTCTTCCCAGACGACCAATTTGGATCAAAATCAATCGTTCCATTATCTCCGTTCATGTTGTCGATGCTATAATTTATAACAATATTTCTACCGGGATGGGCATCTAGCCAAGCTCCTATAGCGGTCGCAGCTATCGGAGACCCGTTATAAACAGAACTAAATAGTAATTCTATTTCGTCATAAATTGCTGTATGTGAACCGTCTGGATTTAGCGCCCCATTTATTTCTAGCCGTAACCTAGCGTCTGCGTAAAGCATCTTTCTGTCCTTTGCTAATTTCTTGTATAGTTACTTCTACTATACTACGTTTTTGCCCCCATGCCAATATTGGCAATAAGAAAATGGACTTATCGTGATTATTTTGCCAGACTAGTCGACATTCTTTCAATTTTTCTTCTGGTTGTACGCACAGCTCACCATGTTCTACGCTCCATTTGCCATACAGCATAACAAGTTCGACCGACTGTAAAATCCCCAACCAGTTCTTGTTACTAGCGAAAGCTTCACTGAAACGAGGGGTTCTCTGTTGAATTTTTTTATTGGGAACAATGGTCTTTCCCGACAGATACCTTTCCAATTCTACCCCAGTAATGCGACGAAAACTGTTTTCAGTTTTTGATGACGCTCCCGCTGAATTGCTGAAAAAAGAAATTTGCAAGATAAAGAGTTTTAAGAGTTCCATTAACCGCTTTTTTCTCATACAAACGCTCCGTTTTAACAGGTAAAGATGACCATATGAGATAATTAGTAAGGGTTTTATGTCGAGATTTCTTAGTTGTTACTTAGCGCTCTCGCCCCGATTCAAGGCGTGCTTTATCGATAGGACTAAGTAGATAGCTCATGATCGTGCGCTGGCCGGTTCGAATATCGTTTTCCGTGGTCAGACCCGAGGATATCGGTACGGCTCCTGAGTCAGTCTGTATGACGGTTTGCAGCAGAGTAATCCGGACAATGAAGTATGGCCCAATCTTGTCGTCCGGCACGGTGTCCCTGCTGATCGAGAGAATACGTCCGGGCACGGTACCATATTTGGTGAAGGGAAACGCGGCCAGCTTCATAGCAACCGGCTGCCCCACCTTTACAAAACCGGCATCCCTGTTGAGCACCTTTGCTTCTACCGTAAGCGCTCCGCGAGGAACAATGACCATCAAAGGTTTCACGGGTTCGACGACGCCTCCCAATGTGTGCATCGCAAGTTGCTGCACGGTACCATCGACGGGCGCGACGAGCTGCTGCAGTCTGCTTTTCTCTCGCGCTTTGGTCAGCTCCTCGCGCCGCAGGATGACTTCGTTCTGTGCCTTGGCGAGATCGACCAATGCGGTCTGTCGCGCCTGCTCGCGTAACTGGGTAAGCTGCTGCCCGAACTTCCTGGCATCGGCAAAACCGCGCTCCTGCTGGGAGACGGCAACATCACGCTGGCCAGCCTCAGTGCGTCGCTGCCGTTGCAGCTCGAGCAGCTTGAGTCCCGGGGCATAGCCCTTAGCAGCCAGTCCGTTCATGGCCGACAGTTCCCTGTCGAGTACGGGCAAGGTTTCCCTGTAGGTCCGGATCAGGTGCGCGGCGGCGTCGGCATCGGCGAGCGAGGATTGCCGCGCCGCCGCCATACCGGCCGATCCTGCTTCACTCCCGGCAACTTGCGCGGCGATCAATCGCCGCTGCGTTTCGATCACCTCGAGCGGCGTACCAACCGGAGGCTCGAAATGCACGCCGCGTCCGCTCAGCGCATCTGCAATAGCGCGATTCCTGGCAACGTCGAGCTCGGACGCAGCCAGCGCTTTTGCCGCCTGCGTCTCCTCGGCAGTCGAGACGGTCGGATCAAGATCGATGAGGGGCTGACCTTTCTGAACCAGGTCGCCTTCATGAACGTAGATGTGCCGGACAACCCCGGCGTTGGCCGCCTGGACCAGCTTGACGTCTTCGGTCGGCAAGACCCGGCCTTGCGCCGATACGACGACGTCGATCTTGCTGAGGATGAGCCAGCAGAAAGTTGCAAGGAGCCCCAGCAATAGCACCCAGGCGGTCATCCGGGCCGTAGGCGATGTCGGTCGCTCGATCACTTCGAGAGCAGCCGGCAGGAACTCGAAATCCTTGATCAGAATATGGCTTTTGACCCGCGCGCGGTCCTTGGCGATTGCATCGCGAAACATCTGGAAGTTTTGGCCTACGCTCATGCCGCCACACCATCGTGCATGCCGTGACTGACGCCCATTTGCCGACGATGGAGATCGGCATAGCGACCGTTCAGGCGCAAAAGTTCGTCATGGCTGCCGGTCTCGACAATGCACCCCTGCTCAAGCGTTATGATCCGACTGCATTGCCGGATCGCTGACAACCGGTGAGCGATGATCAACACCGTTCTTCCCTCGGCTATTGCCTTGAGGTTGGTTTGTATGATCTCTTCGCTTTCGGCGTCGAGCGCCGACGTTGCTTCATCCAGAATCAGAATACGGGGCCGGGTAATAAGTGCGCGGGCGATGGCGAGCCGCTGGCGCTGCCCGCCGGACAGGTTGGCACCGCGTTCTTCGACGATCGTGTCATAGCCCTGCGGCATGCGTATGATGAACTCGTGCGCACCGGCGAGTTTGGCAGCCTGGATAACGAAATCGAGCGATGTCGCCGGATTGGCGAGTGCGATGTTTTCGCGCACCGATCGGTTGAAAAGGATATTTTCCTGCAGCACGACGCCGATCTGACGGCGGAGCCATGCTGGATCGATCTGGCCCACATCGACTCCGTCGATCAGCACGCGCCCGGCCGCTGGTGTGTAAAGCCGCTGCAGCAGCTTGGTCAGAGTTGATTTGCCGGAGCCCGATGACCCGACAATGCCGAGCGTACTGCCAGCCTTTATATCGATGTTGATATTATCGAGCGTCCAGGGGCCATCGAGGCCATAGCGGAACCGCACGCCCTCAAATCGAATATCGCCCTTTATCGCTGGCAGTGCGACCCGACTGCCCGAACCTGGCTCGACCGGCTGATTGAGTACGTCACCCAACCGCTCGATCGCGACCTTGACCTGCTGGAACTCCTGCCAGAGCTGCGCCATCCGGATAACCGGTCCCGACACGCGCTGGGCGAACATGTTGAAAGCAATCAGCCCGCCAACGGTCAGATCATGGGCGATGACGGCCTTGGCACCGAAGTAAAGGATGGCTGCCATGTTGAGTTTGGAAATCAGCTGGATCGCCTGCGATCCGGTATTCCCAAGATTGATCACGCGCTGACTGGCGACACTGTAGCCCGCCAGCTGACGCTCCCAGCGATCCTGCCATTGCGGTTCGACTGCAGCAGCTTTCACCGTCTGGATTCCGCCGATGCTCTCGATCAGCAGCGCATTGTTGGCGGCACCCCGCTCGAACTTTTCATTGACCCGTGCGCGCAGCGGCCCCGTGATCAGTGCTGCAACAGCGACATAGGCTGGAATGGTGATCACAGAAATCAGGAACAGCTTGGTGGAGTAGATCCACATGACGGCGAGGAATACGACCGTGAAAGCCGGATCGACCAGAACCGACAGCGAGGCGTTCGTCAGGAATTCGCGAATCGTCTCAAGCTGCCGCACGCGCATGACGGTGTCACCGACACGACGCGCCTCGAAATAACTCAGAGGCAGGTTCAGCATGTGGCGAAACAGCTTGGCGCCTAACTCGACATCGATCTTCTGGCTCGTGCCGGCATAAAGCAGCGTCCGGAGCCAGCCAAATACCGTCTCCCAGATCGACACGCCGACAAAACCGATGCCGAGCACGGTGAGCGTTGACATAGTGTCATGCGCCAGGACCTTGTCGACGACGTTCTGGAAAAACAGCGGCGCGGCCAGCCCAAGCAGATTGAGGGCCAGTGTTATCAGCAGGACTTCACCTATCGCTCCGCGATATTTAACGATCTGGGGAATGAACCAGGACACGTCGAACGCGCGATTGCTCAAGCCGACATTTTCGCGGGTGGTGACGAGCAGCAATTCGCCCGACCATATCGCTTCCAGACCCAACCGGTCGACTTTGCTGACCGGCAAGCCGGGTCGCTGGATCAATGCTTCCTCGCCAGCAATCCGACCGATCAAAAACCAGCCTTCAGGGCCGTTTGCGAGGGCAGGCAGTGGGGTGCGATCAAGATCTTTCCACTGCTTCCACTTCTGGCGGGCTTTCACGCCATCCTGTCGGCCAGCGATTCGGACCAGATCGCTGGCGTCGATTTCGCGATGATGGCCCAGGGCATGACGCAATTGAGACGGATCGACGGCGATGCGATGCATCGCAAGCAACGTTGCGAATGCGATCAGGCCGCTCTCGGAGTGGGGTGAAATGACATCCATCAGCGTGAGGGCGCCGACGAAGGTGAAGGCTGACCGATCGGACCTGGGCTCGCCCTGGCGGGCAACGAGCGGGATAATTCCGCATTTAACGGCGGCGTAGTGCGCGGCGCAACCAGCGCGGGGGTTCCAGTTGCTCTTGAACGCTCTATCGGACTCCGATGCGGGCTCGGCAATGCTATGGCATCAATCGCAGCAATCGCTCCATCCCAGGGAAGCGCATTTTTGCGCACGACTGATCGCAAGTGTGTCGCGGGATCATAAATCTCGACCCCGGTTACGAGTGCTTGCGCTTCCAGCAGGCCGGTTTGTCGCAGCAGCGTCGCTTCGGACACATAACGATCGCGGCCCGACGTGAGCTGGGCAACCTCAATATTGCGAAGTGACTGTTGCGCATAAAGGACATCGAACGTCGAGCGAAGTCCGACACGATATTCCGAAATCATGCCATCGAGCTGAATCTCGGCGGCATGGCGCTGTTCGGTAAGGAGGGCCGATTGCCGCCGGGACGTCACCATCTGATTCCACGCGTTCGAAACGTTGCGATACAGCGCACGCCGCGTGCTTTCGATTTTCCACCGATCGCTGCTGTTGCGATCCTCTGCCTGACGTACCAGCGACGCGGTCCGGCCACCGGCCGAAAGGGGCAGAGCGAAGACGACCCTTCCGGTGTATCCCTGGTCCTGATCATGAAGGTAATAAGGAACGGCCACCCCGCTCAAAGACGCCGATCCGCGCAAACTGACCGTTGGTCGCCCCGCTGCGCGGGCAGCAATGATGTCGTTGCGCGAAGCAAGTTCAGCATAGCGCGAACGGCTCAGTTCGGGATTGCGGCTCTCAGCCAGATCGAACGCCGTTGCCGCACTCGAGGGCAAGTCCGGCAACGCAGGCTCGACGTCCAGAAATCCCGGATTTTGGCCAACAAGTTCTGCATAATCGGCGCGCGCAGCCTCAAGGCTTTCTTCGGACACAACGACCTGTTCGCGTGCAATAACGAGCTGGCTTTCGGCCTGGGCGATATCTGTCCGGGTCAGCTCGCCGGCAATTTGTCGTGCCTCCACTTCCGTCGTTATTTTCTCGAGTTCTGTCGAACTGGCTTTCCAGACCTCCAGCGCCGCTCCGAAACGACGGACATCCACGTAAGCGGTAATGACCTCCAGAAGCAGATCGCCTTCAGTACTACGCAACCCCTCACGGGCACTGTGCACATTTGCTTCTGCAACCCTGCGATCGGCTGTAGCGCGGCCCCCGGTATAGAGTGGCTGTGTGATTGAGAATTCAGCCTGATTGTCGTTGGTACTGGACGCCCCTGTGTTCACGGGACTGAAGCGACTGCTTGCGCGTCCCTCGATGGATCTGTTGTAGGTGCCGCTCACCGTAAATTCGGCAGTGGGCCTGAGTTCGGATCGGGCTTGAACGAAGCCCTCATCGGCGCTGCGCACGTCAAAACGACCGCTTTCCAGCGTTGGATTGTTTCGATACGCAAGAGAAATGGCGTCAGCCAATGTTTCTGCCCGGAGGGGCATAGCCAGCAGAAGCGCAAACACGATCCCGCCGCAAGCTGTAGGGCGAAGGGACAAGAATTAGCTCGCCAAACGCGTATGCGAGCGCCAGCCTGATTGCCCTGAAATATCGGGCAACTCGGCTATAAACGGCGCAGACTTAAACGCTTTACTATTTTGAATCATGCCTCAACCCCCGTTGAGGCATGATTGAACATAATCATACATACAGGTCAAGCAAAGTGTTCTGTCATAATTCTGTATTAAATGGCATAAGTGCTCAAGTATAATTAATACAGCGTTACCTATATTACAAAATATCATAAGATGATGAGATAAGCAGTTTCTATTATGGAATTTATTGTAAATTTGAGAAGGGCATCCTGTATTTGAGCGCGCAGCCTAGTCGGACTGGAACCGAACCATCGCTTCGTATGTACCTGTTCGATCATGGGTCGAAGAGAGCCGAGTGGCCATTGCAGTTGTGGTCCTGCAACTCTTCGCCCGAGGCGTTATATCCTGCAGCATTGGCCCGCGCGGCGAGCAGCACAAAGCCGGGTCAGCCGTCAGGATAATCCATGCCGGCCAGAACCAGCGTCCACGCTCCCATGTCCTTCCGCTGGACGTGCCCCCCCCCGACAGGGGCGGAATGGATTGGCAGCGACCACATTGTCATCACCGATGCGCACGGCACGATATTGGTGGCCACTCAAGATCAGTGACTGGCGGGTCCAGCGCCGTCTGATCATTGGCGCGGCCTGGCGAAGCACGTCGCGGACATCGGTCCGCAAGCAATCGACGTGCAGGTGAAGCAGATGCTGCGTGCAGCCATAAGTCGAGTTGATTGCAACGCTCACCTCTGTCCGGGAAAGCGGCCTGCCCAGCTTGCCCTCCACCAGTTTTCGGGTGCCTGAGGCCGGCATAAAGTAATTTACTGCCCCGTGGGCCAATAGGTGCGGATCCTCGATACCGGTAATCCTGATGGTCGGCATCACGAGAAACTGACTTTTGCCGACGCGATCCTTTAGCACCACATGGCCGGCTCCGGTGCCGTGGGAGATGACCACCTCGCTACAGGGCGATGATTCGCCGTGGTCGCGCTGGCACGGCACGCACCGTTCGTTCACGATTTGCCATAAGACCTGGCCGCCCGGGTGGGTCGGTGGCAACGGCAAGGTCATCGAAGTTGACGCGCAACCCGCGGCCATAACGGTGAGCGAGCCCGGCTTCACTCCAAAATGGGGGAGCCCTGCACTTTGCGTACTAATTGCTGGTGGCGACGGATGAACGCTGGTTGATCGGCCATTGAAGGAAAACGGAAGTACCAGCGCGAGACCTAGTTTGCCGGCGGCAGGACGCGCAAAAGGGACGTGAAGAATAATTGTGGGTCAATCTCCAGCGCACGGGCGATGGCACAAAATTCAATGATATCCACGCGCCGTTCGCTGTTTTCGATTTTGGACACAAACGACTGCGGCTTTGAAAGACGGCGGGCCAGTTCCGTTTGTGTCACCCCCGCCGATCTCCTGGCCTCCGCCAGCAATGTCACGAAATTTCGGTAACCATCTGTGAAAACGAATCCGGACACACTCTTCAAGTACATCCCACTTTAGGATATCCCAGAATGGGTTATTTTGATTTGAAGGACGGCTTGTGGCTTTGAAATTGAAAACCTGCTCGGAATGCAGGGAAGAGATCAACGCGCGCGCCAGCGTGTGCCCACATTGCCAAAGCAAACAAAGCACGGTTTTGAGGTTGTGCGGGGCTACACTCTTTTTGGTGGGGATAGCCTGCCTCTGGACTGCTGGAACTCAGCCGAGCGCCAAACCGGCTATTGCAACCCTCAATTCTGCGCAGACAAATGGTAGCGGCGCTCTCGCAAAAGAATTTGATCCGGAGTCGCTAATACCCAGTGATGCGCCTGCGGCGGAGAGCGCGACAATGCGGGCATGGTATCGGCAGAATGATTTATGTCGGGGTTCGTCTGACTCAGCGACAATAAATACAATGTGTCCGCAACGCGATCAGAGCGAAGCCATCTTACAAAAGCGAGGATGGTGCTGGGCATACGATGACGACACCGTCTATCCGCCGGACTATAAATGGCACCGCTGTTCTCAAAAGACATTGCCTCTCGCTCAGCGAACCGTGCGGCCTGATATAGCATCTCAAAATGGCGAGAACGCGCAGGACGGCACAAGGAGCTTTGTCGATGAACTGGAGGCTTCTGCCACCGGGGCGGCGGCAGGTGGCACACGAGCGAACCAGCAAGCTTTCAAAGCCGGGCAGTTAGCCGCGTCGCCAGCGCTCCGAAACTTCGAAGCATTGATCAAAGCTCGCAACATTGACCTGTCAACCGCAGAGGTGGTCGTATCCTGTGGCTTTCGTAACAAGGCGTGGAGTGACCGCATTCGTGCGCGCATCGCTAAAAGCTTTTCATCCGATCCCGTTGAAACCGCAGCCAAGGCTGCGCTAACGCAAGACGAGCACGAAGTTTCTAAGGCCTATATTGGTGGAGTGATGGCGGCTCACGAGCGGTTCATGCTCGGAGATGACAAAAATGCGGGCTGCCGAAGCATTGCAGACGCTCCATTCTTATCCGCGTTTGATGATTATGCTGCCGACATATCCGACACGCTCCCTGGCGGAGCAGAGGCGCTAAAGGTTGCCGGATCGCGCACACCTAAGGTCCTGGCTGCGGCCAGACCGGTTAAACCGGCCCGCGGTACTGCTTTGCAAGGCAGGATCAGGGATGCGCGAGCAATGGTCCAGGAGTCGTGGGAGGCATCCGGGTCAATAATCACATCGATTGAAGTGGGCTACAGGTGCGATCTCCTCAATCGATTACAGGCGAATGTCGCGCTGCAAAGATTGCAAAACCTGATGCAAAGCGAATTAAACAACGCAGGGCTGATTGGCGATCCAACAATGAGTATAGATCAGATCACTGAAAGACATGTTCTGGCAGCCAAGGCAGCCGTCCAGAATGGAGTGTGCTCTGGAATGACCCCGGCTATGCGCGGGCGCCTTCGCGCCATGGCTCAATTTTAAGCAGTCATCTCTGCCGGGGATAGCCCCGTCGGGGCCAGTCGTTCGCGATCGCCGTTGGTGATCAATTACCCAAGCCATTGATCGTCAGCAGGGCGTCGGCGTCGTACTGCTCACAAACTCGGTGTATAGCTTCATTAGTTGCACTGCATCCATTTTCGCAAGGTCCTCGGAGTCTGGGATAGCCGGGGAATTGGAAATGCTGGTTTCATGAATATGCAGAACCTGCTTGATGGCGGGGAAGTTCCCATTCAGCGCCTTGTTATACAGTTGGCGTATGATCACCTGGAATGCAGGACCTTCGAATTGCCTGCCGTTTTCCGTGCCACGAACGATTCTGGCGCTTTCTTTTGAAATTAGCGCAGAAACTGTTTCGGGCGCGCTCGCGGATTTGGTCTGCCCTTTTTGCCGTCCCCGCGGGTTACCCGACTGACCTTTCTGGAACTGCGACATTTTGGGTGGACGGGCATACCCAACCTCATAGTCTTTACCGCTTTCCTCATTTCGGCGCTTGCTCACGACAAGGCCCTTTCAGTCACAACTGACAACCGCTGCTCTGAGACGGCTTCAAAGGTTAAGCCGTTTGCGCCGAGCGTTGCCAGCTTCCCCGTCGCTCTTTCGTAGCGCTGGACGATGGTGTCACAGTAACCGGGATCATATTCGATCAGGCACGCCAGACGGCCACAACGCTCTGCTGCAATCAGCGTTGTTCCAGAACCCGCAAAGCAATCCAGAACAATCTCACCGCGCCTTGAGCAATCCTCGATAGCGTCGATCACCAGTCTGGTTGGCTTGACCGTAGGATGCATCGCAAGCTCTTCACCCCGAGTAGCGGACATGCTGCTGATGCCGGCGTAGTCCCAGACATTCGTACGGTAACGCCCGGTGTCACCAAGTCCAAAGTTGTTGGTGTGTGGGGCCGTGCCAACCTTATATACGAAAACAAGCTCGTGCTTGGACCGGTAGAAGGTTCCCATACCGGCATTTTGCTTATTCCAGATGACCAGATTTTTGAGTTCATCGAAAGCAAGATCGCCTGCAGTCACGACTTCCCTGATGTGGCGCCAGTCCATGAAGACAAACGCGATTCCACCACTTCGCATTGCATTGGCTGCAATACAGAAAGCGATCGCCAAGAACGTCGAAAACTCAACCGTCGACATCTCTCCCGATGCAAATGCGAAATCGGCGTGATGTACGCTCCCTGACCCGCAGACATGCCCCTCGATTGGAACGTTGTACGGGGGATCTGTGAAGATAAGATCAGCTTTGCGACCTTCGAGAACAGCCGCATATGACGCGTTTTCGCGAGCGTCGCCGCAGACCAGCCGATGACGACCAAGGTACCAGACATCCCCCCTTTCCGTCACTGGTCTGGCAGGCAGAGCCGGAGTGACATCGTCCTGCTGGACCAGCGCCACGGTCCTGCTCGCCTGCGCACTATCAATAATGAGATCAGTTTCCGCAACGGAGAACCCGGTAATATCAATATCGAAATCGAGGTCGATCAGACACTGAAGCTCAAACGCCAGAAGTTCCTGGTCCCAGCCGGCGTTCAGCGCCAGCTTGTTGTCCGCCAGCACATAAGCGCGCCGGTCAGCCTCGTTTAAGTGCGAAAGGCCAAGCGTTGGTATCTCGCCGAGTTCCATAAGGATCGCTGCTGCGACACGGCCGTGTCCTGCAATGATCTGGCCATCGTCACTCACCAGCACCGGATTAGTAAAGCCAAACTTCTTGATGCTGTTGGCTATCTGCCGGATTTGCCGTTTCGAGTGCGTCCGGGCGTTACCATCATAGGGACGCAATGATTTCGGATCCATCATCTTAATATTGTTTACAGCATCAGACACGCCAGTTCCCCCGATTCGTTGCCTGATGATAGATCCGATTTGCCAACTGTCTACAGAAATTCATTTTTATCTCACAAGTTTTGTTGATCTATTGTTGACGGTGCCGTCAAGTATTGACGGCGCCGTCAACAATACTTCGTTTAATAGGCTGGTTCAACACAAGCTACCTACTCTTTGCTGACTGGCCCTACCTGCTGACCGAGGTGGCTTTCTGACGAGGATTTCTGGTTGGCTGCTGGCTGGCGGGCGGATTGGGGGACTGACGAATTAAAGATCAGCGTACCGTGGCGCGTTTCCCTGCACGGAACATTCGTTACCCTGTTCCTGATGACCATTTTCCCTGCTCTTGGCTCCAGGGAAATAACCCAATAACTGGCCGAAAAGCTCAGGTTTTGTAGATAGAAATGAGCTGAACAATAGCTGTAGCAGCAATTTCTCTGTTAATTCGCTGCAAGCAGGGAAAATTGAGTGGATACGGGTGCGCCGGTGACTGCCTCCAGCACCACTACTTTTCTACATGCAGAGATCGGTAGGATTGTAGCTCCGTGTCTAGGCCCGGAATCGCGCTTATCTCCCGAGTTTTCGTAGCAGCCGCCGTACATCACCGTGCGGGAGACCAGCGGAATCAATTGGCGCCCTGCTCAGCGACCAGACTAATCTCCGGTAGCCGCCACGGGCAACTCCGAGACCGCAGAATTACCCGTCAGCTGAAAGGCAGGTGTTGGCGGACAGTAATCGAAGAGCCGTCGTTCAGCGGGTCTGGGTCAAACGGGCCAGTGTCGACCAGACCCGGACGTTCACGCCATCTCCAGCGAACGTCCGATATTGACAGCAGCTGACGATCGAGCTGGTCAAAGCGGACGATCGGCAACGCGCCCATTGTCGACGTTCATCGGCTTTGCCGAAATTTCCTAAAGCCGTCGGTCCGGTATCCGGATCACAACATCTTGCATTTGCCAGCTTTGGTGATCAACGGACAGGCTGATTTCAGTCAAGACTAGTGGCAAAGCCGTGCGACAGTAAACAGTGTCGCGCAAGGCAACGGCTCCAAGGAGGGAACGCGCCTGCTCCGCGGTGATGCCATCGTTACGATGAGCGCCCATACCTACCGCACATCGTCCCCGACTGTTCCGGAATGTGCTTCGACCGAATTGGTTCGTGCATAGAGCAAGATTTTTATCAATGATGCTCGCCCACAGTCTCAATTAAACAGTGCATACCCGCCGATAAAGGACGAGTGTATGTAATTAATCCCATAACACGCCAATCTAAGCTTCTTACGTATTCCAGAAACGGCTTGTTGTATTGTATTAACGGACGGCGGATTTCCGTCACTACAAAAATAATTTACTAGGTAATCGTTTGACAGTGTCCTTGGAGTATTCAGAGCTAACGCCTCTAAGGTTCTAAACTGCATTTTTGTGAGATAAATTGGAAGATCGTTTGCTCTGACGGTTCGCGATTGCAAGTCTACCTCTAGTTTTCCCACGGTAATAACCGATTTAGCATGGCCTTTGTCACGGCGGACGATTGCATGAATGCGCGCTTGCAGCTCCTCATCGGCTATTTCTCGCTCCACATAGTCATCAGCGCCGCCTGCGAACCAACGAAGCTTTTCACTAGCGGCTGGACGATCGGATATAATCATAACAGGTGTGCGATGGTGAAAACGAATCTTTATTAAGGACTCAATACCCTCTGCAGATCTCTCTAACAGACTGTAGCATATTAAATCATAACGGTTCGGAATAGATAGATGGGCAAATTCGCCTCCGAGATCTACGATTTCTGAATGAATCTGAGTACGACTTAAAGCAGTCTGAAAGGTATTTGCACTTTGCAAGTTGTTTTGGATTATAAGCGCCCTCACTTATTTTTCTCCAACGATCAGAACGGTTATCATTTCGGTTATACACATCATAACGATGGGAGCGAGCTCACGCTCGTAGTCTTTGAGGATTGACGGTGAGCCCGGACGAATTTTTTCACCGCGCAGAAATGCGGGCCGGCATTGATACATCCGAATTCCGTGCTTCCCACTCCTGTAGGTTTGGAAGGATCAGCGGGGGTCTTTTGAACTGCATGAAAATTGGCGCGCCTTGATCGACGCCATATTCCGAAACTCTACATATCGCCCATCGAGACAGGTACTTACGGAACATGCGGTCTAATCCAATCATGCAAGGTCTCCACTTGAAGGTCAGCTCCAGCAATGCAGACGGCGCTTCGTTTGACGCGACTAGCTTCCAATTATTGGACCAGGCGAGCAGTTTGGAGGGCCGTGGAGAACAACTGCTGGAGGGCAGAGGTAATGTCGTCATTCGCTGTTACGGTCTGCACCAACGGCGAACCATTGTTTCCGGGTGATGCACAGAGCCGCAGCGCGGTTAGGACCTGGTCTGAACTACCCGCATTGCCAGCCGGATAGGGCGAGGGGGGGGCCGGCAGGAACGGAGCGACGTTAGACTGGGACCAAGAGTTGCCGACGAGCGATTCGGGCAAATATTGCGTGTAGAGGATGGCGATCTTGATCCCCTTCGCCTTTATGGCCGTGCATTGGGTAATGTCGCTGGTCTGCATCGGGCCGAAAAAACGGTTACCGCCCGTCGTCTGGTCCAGCATGCCGTTGGAGATGATGAACAGAATTTTTTGAGGTGTCGCTCCGGGAGCACCCGATCCTGCAGTGGGAATGTTGGTTTTCATCCACGTGAGCATGTTGGTTATTTCGCTGGCTCTGTCATCGTTGCCGTTGCCTTTGGTGGGGGTCGAATTCTGCCACCACCAGTCGTCTGCCGGGAACAGCGAGGCTGCCGAAAAGCTGCTGCCGTACGATGCCACGTCCGTCAGCGTGTTCAGCGTCTTCACGGGCGAACTGGTGCCAGGTTTCGTCCAGTCGAAAGAAAACATCTGTGCCTGGTAAGTGACGTGGTATTGCGTAGCCTGGCTGGTAGCGAAAGGGATGAGCTGCGACGCAGCCGAAACGACTTCGTCTTTACGCAGAACAATGCTCGATGGGCTGCCGTAGATATTTCCATAATTGTGCGTAAGCCAATAGCCATCCGCCCAGTAGCCGGTATCGTATACCGTTGAAGTTGTTGAAGAAGTGGTCGTGCTGGTAACATTATTTACTGTCGTGCCATTGCTTTTATACGTTGTTTTCACAGCAGTCGGTGTTGATGTTATGACTTGGTTGATATTAACAGGGCCAGTGTCATTGTCATTTGTAATTGTGTATGTTGTAGTAGTTACGGTGGTCGTCGCCGTTACTACGCGGCCACTTCCACTTCCTGTGTCCGACGATGAGACTGACGTCGCTGAGGTTTCCATCGTGTTCCCGGAACTGTCGTAAAGCACGTTGGCGGGGGACGCCGCCCAGCGGTAGTAAGCATTCTGCTTCGCAGATCCCGACGTATAATATCCGGTCGATAACAAAATGTGACGGCTCTGTGTGTCTTTGATGTAAATTTGATCGCTGTGAGGTACCTGCGCATGACAGGCAAACGCGCACCCGTTGGGCAGACTAGTATCGGTTGTGTTCTTGGTAGCTGCGATGATCTTGCTGACTCCATCCGAAGTGGCGGGCAACAGCATCGAGGGCGAATTGTCCATGGCCAGGTAGAAATCGACGTTGGGTGGCTGCGCCGCGCTTGCCGTCGACGTTCCGCTCACTGTCAATGTGCTGGCTCCCAGAACCCCGCCAAATACGTTGGTCGACTTGACCGTATAAGTGACGGTAGCCTTGCGCAGGTAGCCCAAGGCGCCGCCGGTCCCGGGAGTGATCGTGGCAGTCCTTTGCATATTTTGGTAACTGCTCTGCATCGCGGCCTGCGCATCGAACATGTTCAATGCGGCTTGTTGCGCCTCTGGGTCTGGCTGAAGGATCATCGCGGGTGAGACAGCCGCCAACGCGGCAGCATCGGCAGCGGCGTTCAAATGAGTCTGGAGACTCATGGCGCGAGAATAATCGACGCCGAAACCGACAAGGAAGGTCAGCGGAATAATTGCAAAACCCATCACCATCAGGACGCCGCCTCGCTGATTGTCTTTCAGCCGGGCGAAGAAACTGAACGGGGCCGGTAAGGACCTGGAGGAGATGTGGTTTTTCATCATGTAAACACCTAGTAAAGGCGAGGAACCATGTAGATGGTGTGGGTCAATACTGTGGTACTAATCGGCAGATAACTGAATAATGGCGTGTATTTGTAGTTGATAGTACCCGTATACAGCCAGCCGCCGTCAGTGCCGACCTGGGTTTTCGTGCTGGTACCTGGAGCGAGGTTTGCACACACGTTCGAACCGTCGGGGGACGTTGGCACCATCGGCGAGGTAATCATGGTGGCAGGAATGGAGATGACGTTGGCGGCCGACTGTGCCTGGACCACGGGAACCGTTCCGGCTGTGTGGGTTGAGGTCGTTGAAGTAACTGTGCTGCCATCGGCACTCTGCGTCTGGGCTTGGGTCCAGACGACATAGGCATGCGTGGCGTCGCAGATTCTGAGCAGCGAAACCTGCTCGGTCGCGTTATCAAGCCGATAGGGCGAAAGGACGATCGCGCTGGCGCTGAGATACGACGTTGCGTTCGTGTTCTGCGGGTTGCTGTAGACGATCGCTGGAGACGTGGTTCGGGTGACGAGATCGACCAGCGAACGCGTCGCGATGGTGACCTTGCGATTGCAGGCGATCATATCGGACACGAAGCACCCGCCAGTGTACAAAAGCAGGAGTACGGGCAGGCAGATCGCAAATTCGACGATCACCGCACCGCGAGTGCTCTGTGTCAAGCGCTTCAGCATGAGGTTTGCGACGCGTCGCATGAATAGGCCTCGGTCGTAAACACGGAAGTCGCCACAATCATGCGATTGCCATTCGGCTGGTTGACCAAGGTCAGCCCCAGCGGCCCCGTTCCTGTTGGCCACAAATAGATCAGCTGCAGAACGACGATGCGGCTACTACCCGAGCCGCTCGACTGATAGTTATAACCGGTGCCCGTCGAGGTTATTACGCCACTGCCGTTATAGGTAAACGTCGGCGGAGCCGTGCTCCCCACGTTGTAGCTCGCTGCAGTAGTAATGTTCACGGTGAGCCGAGAGCAGGAAAGCATAGACGGCAATAGCGGCAGAACACTGACAGCCTGTCCGCTGGCGGTCGTTCCGGAATAACCGTTGCAGATAGCATTTTTGAAATCGTTGGCATTCATGCCAACGTTTCCATTTGCCAGGGTTGTTGTCTGGGCGGCGCCGGTCAGCAGTATACGCGCTGCACTTTGGGCCGCTGTTTCCAGCATTTGTTGCGCCAGAAAAATGAACATGGTGTACAAAACTGCCAGCAGAAGCGCCAAGAACGCCGGCCCGATTAAAGCGAATTCCAGCGCGGCCATGCCATCATGGTTTTTCCATAGGATAGCGCTGAATCGGCGTGGGCCGCGCAGTCCCGGGATGGAATCACTCAAAATAGCCACGCGGCCTCCTTGAGTGTACTCTGATCGATCAGCCTTTAGATTTCGTAAACAGACACTTAGCGCCAAGGCCGCGAGGACAGGCTGAACGTTGAGCTGTATTTGGCAGCAGACGATCAGGTCTGCTTCGTTGAAACGCTCGCTTACTGACTATAGCTTATATTGCAATTCGGGTCCGCCCAACCTTTGTTGTGCCACCTGCAACCTTGGATGATTGCCCCATTTGCACTAAGCGAGAGCGACAGGTGTATTTGGCATATGACCGTAACCGGTCAAACCGGTTACGGTCAGTCATTCCCGTTCGGGGCCATCATTTGCGGGCAACCGGAATGACCGGTGTTTCATTGGAAGCCGACGTTCAGCAGCCAACGAGAGAATGACCGCAAAGTCCCAATGCCGGGCGTCTTCGACTTCGGTGCCGCGCATGAATTTACGGCAGCTTTCAGGATTCGTCTCGGCAGCCATGAACGACGAGAACCGGGGTGCACTGCCGCGTGGCTGGTTTTTGGCTCAAGCTGGCCGGAAGCGGTCGGGCGTTGCTCGAAAATATCTCGCGAAAGCGTACGGCTTTTTATGCAGATAGACGCTTACAATGTTTTGGTTTCATCAAGGTAGCGTTGCACCGTGCGCCCGACGCGCTCTATAATGACTGCCTTGGGCAGTGTAACGACCGCCGGTATCCGCCAAACGTAACGTGCCATGGTGAGGCCTAGGATCTGAGTCGCGATGAACGGAGCGGCCGCGAAGGCCCCATGGCCGATGATCGAGAAGACTTGTGCGATTTGGGCTGTGAATTGCGCCACGACTCGCTCGCGCGCGCCTTCGTTCGAGATTGACGCACGCATCATTGCTGCCAGCGCGGAGCCATCGCGCTCGTCTTCCCACAGATCGAGAACATGGGCCACGAGTGCTTCCCCCAGCGACTCTGGTGCAGCTGACGCGAGTGCATCAGCCTTGAAGTCCAACGACGCGATCGCGACGAACAAGCCCTCCTTTGAACCGAAATAGCGGATTACCAGGGAGGGATTGATGGTCGCCTCCGCCGCAATCGCGCGGATAGTCGCTCCTTCATATCCTTCAGAAGCGAAGATCCTGCGCGCAGCAGTAAGAATGCGCGCGCGCGCCAGATCGGATTTTTTCGGAGTGACGGCATAAGTCATACGGCCAAAATGCAAACAACTGTTTACATTGTCCAGCGTTAACGTAGAGCAAACGCGTGTTTACAAGCAGGGAGACTCGCGATGAGAATGAAAGTCGCCGGCACCGCACCCGGTCAACGTCAGCTCAACGGACCTCAGACGACCGGGCGCGCTTACCGCAATCTATCGGAGCCGCAGTTCGAGATGACGCGGGATGAGGATGTCGCGGTCGCGATGCGTGATGGCATCGAGCTGCTCGCCGATGTCTACCGCCCGACGGCGCTTGGTCGATATCCGGTGTTAGTGGCGGCATCGCCCTATCCGCGCCAGATCCAGAATCTTGGCGCCCCGATGGGTTTCATCGAGGCCGGGGCGAGCGACTTCTTCGTGCCGCGCGGCTATATCCATCTGATCGTCAACATCCGCGGGACGGGTGGCTCAGGCGGTGTTTTTGGCTTTTTTGATGGTCAGGAACGCCGCGACATGCACGATCTGGTTGAATGGGCAGCTGCACAGCCATGGTCGGACGGCAATATCGGCATGATCGGGATCAGCTATTTCGCGATGACTCAGCTGGAGGCAGCCGTCGAGCAGCCGCCCCATCTGAAGGCCATTTTTCCCGTCGCCGGCACCTTCGACCTCTATGAGTCGGCAACCCACCACGGCCTGGTCAGCACTTCGTTCATCACGCCGTTTCTCGGCGCGGTCGGTCTGGCCTCAGGCCAGAGCAACACGCTCTGGCGAAGCAAGCTTGTCGAGGCAGCCGGAAAGCTCCTCCACATCCCGAAGATTCATAAGAGTTTCGAGACGTTCAACGGCGAAGCGGCGATGACCGGTATCAAAACGCTCCTAAAACTACATCACGATCCGCATCCATGGGATGATCTTTGGCGAGCGGTTGTGGTGGAGCATCCGTTACGTGACGCCTGGTGGGATGACCGCAACCTGATGCCGCTACTCCACAAGGTGAACATCCCGGTTTATCTGGGTTGCGACTGGCAAAATGTGCCGATGCATCTGACATCGACCTTTCCGGCATTCGAGGCGCTCACGAACAGCCCGCATGTGCGCGTGGCCATGCTTGGGGAGCACGGCCTTAGTTGGCCGTGGGAAAGTCTCCATGTTGAAGCGCTCGCCTGGTTTGATCACTGGCTGAAGGGTAAGGACACGGGCATCCTGGAAGGCCCGCCAATCCGCTACGTTACGCCCGGTGCGGACGGGTGGCGCGAAACCGCGACATGGCCTCCGGCACAGACGAAGCACCAAATTTGGTCGCTGGCAGCCGATGGCGGTTTGCCACTGAATGACGGCGGAGACGGATCGCGGACAATGCTGACACTCGGGGCTGGCCTGAACCGGATTAAAGCGAGCGAGACCGACCCGCCGGCCTATCTCGTCTGGACAAGCGCTACGCTGCAGGCTGACCTGGAGATACTGGGGGAACTCGAGCTCCAACTCGATGCCACCAGCACGGCCTCTGACACTGCATGGATCGCCACCCTTCAGGATGTAGATCCCGCTGGAGAGGTAACCGACGTGACGGCTGGATATCTTCGGGCCAGCTTGCGATCTGTCGATGATGCGACGAGCCGCACCGGCGCGCCTGCGTTGCTGTGCCGTGACTTCCAGCCAGTCCCGATCGGCGAGATGGTCCGTTACCGCATACCCCTCGCAGTCAATGCACGGTGCTTCAAACGCGGTCATGCACTCCGGTTGTTTTTGACCAGCGACGACCAGAACCCGGAAACGCCGGCGATGCTGACCTACCGGCACGCCAGCGTGGGCACGAGCTGCCTCAGCAGCATCGCTTCATCATCCCGGCTACTGCTACCCGTCGTCCCCCCGCAGCAAGCGCAGGAGCATCGACATGCACACACAGGTACCTGATCGTTGGGGGACCTGTCGGAATGACGATGGCCGCAGAGCTGGTCCGTTATGGCATCTGGGTCTGCATCGTCGATATGGCGTCGGGATGGACCAATAAATCGAAGGCCCAACTACTCTGGTCGAGGCTGTTTAGCCGGTGTTGTGCCGTCGCATCGTGTTGTGGTCGGTGCCGCTGCTGTCCCGAGCTGTCATGTTACCAAGGTCCACGGGTCACTGCAGCCTGACAGCAGGCAAATTTCGAGATCAAACGCTTTCTGGCTTTGTGCGGTGGATAGTCTCGGCCCCAGAGGTACTATCACCAGCACAAGAACGGTAAATAGAGCCCCGATCAGGGTAGCTGAGGATTCAGCGGGGCGTCGGGCGGGCAATCCTGATCGGCCAAGCTCTTGAATTCGGCGGCACGCTGGCGGTGAGCAGCGGCCTTTGCGGGATCGAGTTCTGATGCGGCCAGGTCGAGTTCGTCCTGCATTTTGACGCGCCAGATAACCTTGTTTTCTTTGTCCATTGCAAAAACCTCCGCTCGGAGTGGTAGAGAAATTGGGCTGCCACGTCGGTTCGATTGGCAACCATACTCATCGATCCATACAAATAAGGCTCGGCCCTGGGACCATCTGCGCGTCGTCAGGTTAAGTGCCGCCGCTCGTGGATTGCCTGGGTAGCCGAACCAGCGTGGCGCGCGGGAATTGCGATCGATCAGGCCTGATCGACCAGGAACATCATCGCAGGCTCCCGTCGGGAAACTCCAGCAAGCAGCCGCGTTGAGGATAGAAAGCAGGCTGAAGAGGTTTAAATCATTATGTCGAACGCATCATCGGGTCTCCACGGCGACCCGCCTGCCGCAGCGCTGCCCGGAATGATGCTGGACCGTCGGGAACTGGCGCTGGTCGCAGTCGAGCGTACGAGGATGCCCATGGTCGTTACCGACCCGCGGCAGCCCGATGCTCCCATCGTACTCGCCAATCAGGCGTTCCTCGACCTTACCGGCTACACGGCGGAAGAGGTTCTCGGCAATAACTGCCGATTCCTCCAAGGTCCCCGCACTTCCCGCGCCGATATCGACGAGATCAGGCGCGGTCTTGCAGAAAACCTCGAGGTGGATGTTGAGCTTCTGAATTATCGCAAGGACGGTTCAACCTTCATCAACCAGCTTTCAATCAGCCCGGTCCTCGGGGACGATGGCGAACTCCTCTACTACTTCGGGTCACAGAAAGACGTTACGGAGCGTCGTCGTGTGGAGGCGCTTGAAGAAACTGAACGTCGTCTCCTTTTGGAAGTCGATCACCGTGCCATGAACGCGATGGCGATCGTGCAGAGCGTCGTCCGTATGAGCCACGGCGATACGATGGAAGCGTATGCCACTTCGATAGAGGGGCGTGTGGATGCGCTCGCACGCGCGCACCGGCTGCTGGCACTGAGTGGCTGGTCAGGCGCGTCGCTCAGTGACCTGGTGATGGCAGAGATGCGGCCATACGGCGAAAGGGTTCAGGTAGGTGGAGAGGCGGTCGCACTCGCGCCCAGGTTGGTGCAGCCGATTGCGCTTGTGCTTCATGAGCTTGTCGCAAACGCAACCCTGCACGGCGCGCTCTCGCAGCCCAGCGGAACGATCGCCGTTCGCTGGCACACCGACGGTGACAGGGCAGTGCTTCAATGGCGTGAGGACAGTGCAAAGCCGGTTACGCCTCCGAGGAACGTCGGCTTCGGCATTGAGACGATCAAGGGCGTCATCGGGAGACAGCTTGGAGGAACCGTCAAGCTTGAATGGGCAGAGCATGGCCTGGAAGCCGAGCTTGCCTTTCCAACAGAGGTCTCGGCTGCATAGGGCCTGTTGCTGCCCTATATGCCGATTGAAAACGCGCCGCCTGGCTGATGTCGTTAGAGCAAACTGCCTTTGGCTGTTTATGAGGAGACGAGTTCCATGAGCGCTGCGGCGGCCGCCAGCAGCGCACAAATCTTGCTGGTCTGTTTATTCAGATGTTCGATCACGGAGGCAAGTTCGTTCTCGCCCACCCGACCTGCGGTCACAGCCGGAACACTGGCGTCTTCCATCATTGCGCCTGCATGCGAGCATAATCGCACGACCAACTTCCGCGTATCCTGCTCCATTGATTTCACCTTTCGGTCGGCACACATGGGCAGCGCGCCGACGAAGTCCACGACCAGCTTTTCGGGCGCGCGCGGATTCTCTGATTCCGGTGCAAAGAATATTCGACTATTGCTGCAACCAGAGCAGTAGCTGTGCTGCGGAGCCGCTGCCAGCAGCGCCTCCGGACCCTTGGCGATCGAACCGCCGGGCTGTACCTCGTGGGACCAACACCCGTTGGTTCCCACGAAGAAACAACCATGACCGACCAGAGCAAATCCAAACCGCCAGAGTAACCGCTGCCACTACGCCCGCAAGCTCCTGGTCGAGGGGACTGAAGCCGAGACTGTCCGGCTAATCTTTGAGCGTTATCTTAAGTTGGGCTCGGTGCAATCTCGCCCCACTCGGTTTCGTCGATTACCTTGATGTTCCTAGTTCCGTAACTTTTTCCAGCTTGGCTCCGGCACCCCGCCCCGCGACCACGAGATCGGGTCTGGCCGACACTGAACCCGCCGTCTTTGCTCATTGCCACCGGTGTCATGTTCCACGGGTGATCCCCGACCCTGGACCAATGTACGAAGATGTACAGTTCAGGACATCAATAAGCGTTTTGAGCGTCAGGTGCCGGGAATCGCAAGTGACGACCTGAACGCGCATTTTGCGCGCGATGCAGATCATGCGTTGGGATGTTCTCAGGAAGGAGACAGCCTAAACGAGGTCGTGGCTAATCGTGCAGGGGAAGGCCTTGTCATCTGGAAACAAAGCCTTTGCCCGGACCCGCTGCTCCGCGTCGGCAATATAGTCGCGGGTCAGAGGCAGGGTCTCGCGTCGACGGCTCAGCTGTATTTGGAAGTTGAGGTGCGCGTCGTGGCGGAACGCGACAAGTGCGCCGGCAAGGTAGAATTGCCACATTCGGAAGAAACGCTCGTCATAGAGGGAGACGATGGCGTCCCGCGACGCCGCCACGCGCTCATACCAGTGCGACAGTGTGAATGCGTAGTGCAGACGCAAGATCTCCAGATCCGTGATCCACAGCCGCGCGTCCTCCACCGCGGGCGCAATCTGGCTTAACGCCGGCACATAACCGCCCGGGAAGATATAGCGTGAAAGCCAGCGGTCTGTGAGTGCCGGCCCGTCCGCGCGACCGATCGTGTGGAGGAGCATGACTCCGTCGGCAGAGAGCAATTCCCGGCAGCGATCGAAGAAAGTGCGATAGTTGGGGGGCCCGACATGCTCGAACATACCTACCGACACGATCCGATCGAAGGTTCCGAGAACCGCGCGATAATCCAGCAACTCAAATCTCACGTGATCGGCGACACCTGCGGCAGCCGCCCGGTCGCGGGCTATGGCAAGCTGCTCCTGCGAGAGGGTGATGCCCGTGACGTCGACGCCGGCGACACGGTGCAGGTAAAGCGCGAGGCCACCCCATCCACAACCTATGTCCAGGACGCGCTGTCCCGGACGAAGGTCGAGCTTGGCGGCGATGTGCGCCTTTTTCGCCGATTGCGCTTCTTCCAAGCCGACTTCCGGACTCGCGAAGTAGCCGCAGCTATATTGGAGATCTTCATCGAGAAAGAGGGCGTACAGCCGGCTGGAGAGGTCGTAATGATGCGCGACGTTACGCCGCGACTTTCGTGCCCAGTTCCATGCCTCTAGTGGGCGAGGTCCTCGCCAGGGCCGCCACATTCGCAGGCGAACAGCGTCGTCGTTGTCCCAGTGCGTATTCTGCCCGATCAGATCGAGAAAGCCGCGAATATCGCCCTGCTCGACAATCAGCCGGCCGTCCATATAGGCTTCGCCCAGTTCCAGCGCCGGGTTGAACGCGGCCCGGCGCGGTGTCGCGCGATCGGTGAACCGGATCGTTACCGGCGGAAGGGCGGTCGTCCGATCTCCATACTCATGGCGTCGGCCCGAGGGGTCCACGACTGTCAGGCTGCCCTTCCGGATGAGCCGACGAAGCAATAAGTCAAACAGCCTCATTGCAATACATTAGCTGGTCTGCTTACCTTCTACGAATCGCAGGGACATCGGTGGAACGTCGTCGATCGCTCCGCCGGCGAGGGGCCTTGGCGGAAGCAAGTAAGCGACGAACGGCCAAACGGGGCGCACAGCGGCCACACACAGTGCGTTACGACCTAGCTTGCTGCGCGCGTTTGCGCGCAATATGTCTTCAAGGAGGGAAGGTGCCGCGTGAGCTCCGGAAAGGGAGAACAGTTGCCGCGCGGTCGCGTTGCGGTGAGCACAGGCCGCTTCAGGCGCTATGGGCTATTGCTCGCGTCATTATCTCTGCTGATAAGCCAAAGCAGCGCCGCCAGGTCCAAGTTGGAGGGCCGCTATCGACTGTCAGGCGGGCCCGACGAGGCCGCCGAGCTCATCCTCAAGCCGGACGGCACATTCGAGTATTTTCTAGCGGCGGGTTCACTCGATGAGCACGCCAAGGGTCGGTGGCAGGACGAACATCGTCACTTGCAGCTAACCACAATTCCTAAGCCTGTGGCGCCCGTGTTTTCAACTGGGGCGGCTTCCAGGGTCGCTGACGCGCCTCTGGTTCTTCATGTGACAGGACCCAGGGGCGGCGGGATCGCAGGCGTCGACCTGCGCGTGGGGTTTGATCGCGGCGAGGATATTGATGCTTATACGCAGGATTATGGGTGGAGCTTGCCCGAACAAGAACGACGAACGCCTCGATGGGTTGAATTCGGCGTTCCAATTTATCAGCTCAACTCGCAACGCTTTCTGCTTGATCTCACCAAAGGCAACGAGCTTACCTTTCTGCTGACGCCTGACGACATGGGCGAGATTGACTTCACGGGCATGCAGATCGATGTCGAGCCGAGCCGCATCATTATTCACCGCGGCGAAGCGCTAATGGTGTTTTCGCGTGACGATGCGAAGCACGGCCACGAGCCGCCAGGGAATGGTCCTTAGAACCAGATTGCTTGCCGGATTGATATCTCCACAACGAGAGCCTCACTCAGGTTGGGAAATGATAGTTACAAAGCGACGCAGCTGACAGGATCAGAAATGAGCGATATAGCCATACGCTTCGATGGCATCTTCCTTGCAGGATTCTTCGTCCTTGCGGCCTCGGCTTACTTCATGGTTGCGATCATTACGCTGGCCTTGAACCTATGGACAAAAGCGAGTCCCCTGTTTCTGCCGCGAGTCACGCGAACGGCCTTGCTCTTCGCCTCCTTCAGCCTCGCTGGCCTGACGGCAACTGTCGCCTGCATGGCATCAACGGAAATGAGCGTCGCCGGACCCGATTGGCTCGATTGGCTGACCCTCCCTTCAATCTTCCTTTTCTCATTGGGATGCGTCAAGCTCGCCCGGCGCGAGCCTGGAGCGGTGAACAAAGGCTGATAGGTCGAATCTGCCCGACCGAGCGGCAGCTAGCCAGTAGCAAGCGCCCGGAAGCTGCCAGTCTTCTGCCAGCCCCTTAGGTGTTCCGAACCATCCGCAGATCACACGCGCTGTTGGCGAACTTATGCCTTTCGGATCTTTGGTCGGACCGTACTTTTAGGCACACATGAGTTGTCCGCAGGTCCGCCTCTTCGCGTGCTGTGTTGCCGAACAAACGTGCGCGTATTGGGCCAACTGTCCTTGACATTCCGTGCCCGCTGAGCACGGGACCTCGACAGCTTAGTGGCGGCTTTCGGATTTTGTGTACGGAACGAACTCGCCCAGACCTAACGAGCCGGACTGCATCCGGGATCCCTGGTCATAGAGCCGAACAATATCGATGCTGCAAAGGCGCGAACTGTGCGTGTCGGTCACCAGTACGTCCGAGCGATTCAAAAAATCGGCACCGCTCGTGGGTCGGTTTACATAAAGCGCTCGTCCTGTGTCATAGATGATAGCAGTGCGGTCAATAATCTGCGTCGATCTGATGTCCCGCTGTTCCAGGCAATCCACAGGCTTCCCAGGCATGCGGCCCTTAAGCGCCCTCGCGAGCTCCGCCTCTCCTCCTCCGTCGTTCCGCGGTGCAGCTTGAGCTGCTCCGACCGACATCAACAAGATTGCAGCGACCAAGGTTAGAACAAGCCGCATTGTAAATCTCCCAAATCGCCGAACTTCATAACTGAAATCTGCTGAAAGGCCGCTTTCTCGAGATTGAGCGGAAAGTTCAGATCGTGAGGCTTGCAGAAGAGATGCAAGCGACCAGATAAAACGGCGCCTGCGGCCTGATGGTTCCTGGATTCAGGCAGAAACTCAGCATGACGCACATATGTTAGGAGGAATGACATGGTTTTGGATCATGCACTTCGCCCGAGCGGAGGTATCTTCCTCCACGAATAAGCCGTTCAGCGAAGACGAATGTATCCTGATCCATTTCTGCTATTTTCCTTGGACAAACATGGCGTGAGGTCTGGCGAGTGCGACGACAAGTTTTTTCGATGAGCGAGAACCCCCGGGAGGATCCCAGATAGCGCTCGACTGTTGCTGCAAGCAGAGCAATCGCTGTGCTGCGGAGTCGCTGCCACCAGCGCCTTGTGACCCTGAGCGATGCAATCGCCGGGCTGTGCCTCGTGGGACCAACACCCGTTGGCCCGCGAAGGAACAATCATGACCAACCGAACCAAATCCGCGCCGCCAGAGGTAATCGCCGCCACCACGGCAAACGCACCAGCGGCACCTGTGCAGGCTACGAAAGTCGCCACGCTGATCGCGCTGCTCACCCGGGCAGAAGGTGCCACCCTCGACCAGATGGTTGCCGCCACCGGGTGGCAGCCGCACACCACGCGCGCCGCCCTCACCCGGCTGAAAGCACGCGGCTACGCGGTCAGCAGCGTGAAGGTCGATGGCATCCGCACCTATCGCGCCAGCGGATCAGCTGCATCATGACGCCCTACGAGCTTTCCGCCGCCATCGATGGTCTGGCGGCAATGAACTCCGTCCAGCTGCGCAAGGCGTGGCATCGTGTATATGGCACCGTGCCAAACAAGGGTCTCGGGCCATCGCTGATGCGCCGCGGCATCGCCTACCGATTGCAGGAGCAGGCTTATGGTGGCGTGTCGGCTGCAACACTGCGAACGCTCGTGCGTCTCGCCGAGCAGTTGAACAAATCAGGTGACCTCGATGTCGAGCGCCAGCTCAGCCTGAAGACGGGCACACGGCTGGTCCGCGAATGGCATGGCCGGACCTGCCATGTGACGGTGCTGGAGAACAGCTTCCTCTATGAGGACCAGCAATACGCCTCGCTCAGCCAGATCGCCCGTGTGGTCACCGGCACCAAATGGTCGGGACCACGGTTCTTTGGGCTTCGACAACGGTCCGACCCTGCAGCAAGGGTGAGTGCCCGTGGCTAGACCGGTCACGTCCGATGCGAGGCCTGCAATCCTGCGCTGTGCGATCTACACCCGCAAATCGACCGAGGACGGTCTCGAGCAGGAGTTCAACAGCCTTGATGCCCAGCGTGAGGCCTGTGCTGCCTATATCCTCAGCCAGCGTCATGAAGGCTGGAGCCTGCAGCCGGGTGAGTATAGCGATGGCGGCTTCTCAGGCGGCACGATGGAGCGCCCTGCCCTCAAACGCCTGCTCGCTGAGGTTGCCGCCGGTCGCGTCGATGTCATCGTCGTCTACAAGGTTGATCGGCTGACCCGTAATCTTGGTGACTTCTCGCGGATCGTCGATGTGCTTGATGCAGCAAAGGCCAGCTTTGTCTCAATCACTCAGGCGTTCAACACGACCACAAGCATGGGACGGCTGACACTCAACGTCCTGCTGTCCTTTGCCCAGTTCGAACGAGAGGTGACGGGTGAGCGCATCCGCGACAAGATTGCCGCCTCCAAAGCCAAGGGCATGTGGATGGGCGGTGTCGTCCCGCTTGGCTACAGGGTCGAAGCCCGCAAGCTGCTGGTCGCGGAGAGCGAAGCCGAGATCGTGCGCCTGATCTTCAAGCGCTATCTTAAAACTGGCTCGGTGCAGGCGTTACAGGCCGAGCTTGCAACCCGCGGGATCATGGGACGGGCACGCATGAGACGTGGCGAACTAGTGCCGCCAAAGCCGATGAGCCGGGGTGCGCTCTACCTGATGCTCGGCAACCGCATCTATGTCGGTGAGGTGGCACACCGTGATAAGCACTTCGCGGGCGAGCATGCTGCCATTGTGGACACAGCCATCTTCGATGCCGCTCTGGCGATGCTCGCCACCAACAGGAACGGACATCAGTCCGGTGCCAGTTTCGATCAGCCAAGTCTGCTCGCGGGATTGCTCTGGGACGAACATGGCCGGCGCATGTCGCCGACCCATTCACAGAAAGGACCATCCCGGCGCTACCGCTATTATGTTTCGCGCAACGACGACCCTGCCGGTGAACAGCCGATCATACGCGTCCCGGCAGGCGATATCGAAGCCGTGGTTGTCGGTCGCCTCTGCGCGCTGCTGAGAGATGAGGGCGCGCTCATGGATGCGGTCGCAACTGACGAACTCGATGCGGTGGCGCTCAATGGCATGCTTTTTGAATGCCGCCGGCAGGCTGAGCGGCTGAATACGGCAGCGCCTGCAGACGTCAGGAAGATCATCGCCTGCTATATCAGCCGCATCGACATGCACAGCGATCGGGTCATCGTCCATGTTTGCCCTGGGTCATTGATCGAGGAAGCCGGTCGTGCCGCGGAGCCCGCAGGCCCGTCCGGCGAAAAGATTACGCTCATGGTCGTGGCCAGGCTTGGCCGGATCGGTAAGGAAGTGCGTCTTGTCATCGATCCGTCCACGTCTGCGCCCATGACCCCAGCACGTGATGGTCGCGATCCGGCGCTCATCAAGCTCATCGTGAAAGCACATGCGGCTCGTGTCGAGCTTATGGCAAAGCCACACGAGTCCGTTGAGGATATTGCCAGGGCTCAGGGCTACGATCGCGATTATTACGGGGTGCTGCTGCGGCTCAGCTGGCTCTCGCCAGAAATGACGCAAGCAATTTTAGAAGGGAAGCAGCCATCCGGGCTAAATCGCCAGTCGCTCGCACGAATGGCAGGGTTGCCAATAATATGGGATGAGCAATGGTCGTGTTAAAACCGCAGCCAATTGGTGGCCGGAATGGGGACAGGTGGTGGGAAGCGGTCCGTCAGTACCTGTCGGGCACATGAAACAAACTAAGGATTTTACCTTTACCACGTTGTAATAGCTGGTAAAATAATGGTTCGAGTAGGAGCCAGACAATGGAACATCCCGATCCCAACAATCCTGCCCCTGGCGATGACACGCGGCCTAATCCCGTAGGCGTTGGCGAAAATATCTGCCCCGAGTGCGACGGTACCGGCAAGGTTAGCGGGCAAACCTGCGCTTATTGTTCTGGGCATGGAATCGTCCTTGAAGGTATCGCTGGAGCCTGAGCGTCTTTGCTTGCTGCGGTGACGGCGGCAAACCTCTCGCCAGATAGAATCCCTGCTGTTGCCAAACAAGGCCGCCAGGCAGAAGATCATCTGACTGAGTCGAAACGGAGGGCGCCATGCAGCTCGAAAACCAAACCGACCACATAGCGATGCTGACCCTGATGCTCGTCGGCGTGCTTATCAAACGTCTCCAGGAAGCCGGCCAACTCGATGAAGCCACTGAGCGCCAGCTCCATCATCTGGTTGGGTCGGTGCGCACCCACGCGGAAAATGCGGGCCTGTCCGACTTGCATATCCTCTTCGACAATATCGATCGCGCCTTGACCAGTGGAAAGAAGGCAGGCGCAGCTGCCTGAACGGACTTGGCAAGGTCGCCAGCTAAGTAGGAACGGAACGTCAGGCGATGCCAAAGCTAATAGTAGTCACGCGCGAGGGTGATGAATCTCCGTTGGAAGCCCAATCTGGCCTCACGGTTATGGAGATAATCCGCGACGCCGGCATCGACGAACTGCTGGCACTTTGCGGCGGCTGCTGCTCATGTGCGACGTGCCACGTGCACGTTGATGTCGACTGGATTGGAAAGCTGCCGGTCATGAGCGACGATGAGAATGACTTGCTCGACAGTTCCGACCATCGCGTGGAAACCCCGCGCTTATCGTGTCAGCTGCCATATAACGACGCCCTCGATGGTTTGCGCGTGACGATCGCGCCTGACGACTGATGACTGCAGGAGCAGGGCAGACATCTGTTAGCGGCTGCTCGGGCGCGCTCCGCCCGGGCCTCTCCAGCGTTCTTTCTGGCGCAACTGTCCACGATGCTGGTCGACCATGATCATAGATGCTGATATTTCAGTCATCGTAGAGCGTTACACTGAATCACCGTCATTGGAGTTATGGTACTGTTCTGCTGCTTAAACTTTTTCACCCCTCGACCCACCGGGGCGACCCTTGCCCGTCACGAGGTACGAATGGATGACGCAACTCATCGGCCCGGGGATTTTCACTTAACTCATCGTGAGACATTCCTCCAATTTGGATTGATCTTAGATGGCTTGGTGAGGGATGGTTAATGAGATACCTGTTAACCAGCGGAGCATGGGCAGCGCACCCGTGAACTTGGGATCGAAGAGTAATGTATCGTGGATTCCTGAGAACAGCACGGCGCCTGTTTGACAACATCAAGGGTGCCACTGCGATTGAGTATGGTCTGATTGCCGCTCTGATCGCTGTCGCTGCCGTCGGGGCCATGGGTTTACTTGGTTCGAAGCTCACGAGCACCTTCAAAAATGTGTCCAGCGGCATGAGATAGAGGCGCGATGTCCATGCTCGTCCAACATGCTTTCGCGCCTAATTCTACGCCGAGTATGTCGGCGCTGACCGCGCCTGATTGTAAATCTTTCGGCGGCGACGAGCCGCCGCTCGCTCGTGCCATGGCCCAGGCGAAAGTCGGAGCATGGTCCTGCAACCTCGCGGATGAGACGCTGAGCTGGACATCGGGCATCTACGACATCTTTGGGTTGCCCACCGGCACGCGGCTCGATCGGCGGCAGATGGTTGAGATGTATGCCGAGGAGTCTCGCGCAGCGATGGAAAGGCTACGCGCAATGGCCATCGCCGAACGGGGCACCTTCGCTCTCGACGCGGAGATCGTAAGGGCCGACGGGGGGCGCCGCTGGATGCGCCTTACCGGCGAGTTGCTTTGCCGAGGCGGTCAAGCTCCTCGCCTACACGGCATGAAGCAGGACATCACGGAGGAAAAGCTGCGCTGGGAAGCGATGCGGCGGATTGCTGAGAACGACGCCTTGACCGGCTTGGCAAGTCGCTCCGTCTATGAGAGCCGCTTCCTCAACCGGCCGCGCGACGTCGCGCCCATGGCGCCGGTCGGCGCGCTCGTCCTCTTTGACATGGATCGCTTCAAGCGAATTAACGATGGCTTCGGCCATGTGGCCGGCGACACATGCCTCAGGGCGTTCGCGGAGCGGCTGAGTGCGAGCTTCCCGGAAGCGCTGCTCACCGCGAGAATAGGCGGCGACGAGTTTGCCATGATCGTCGGCGATTCCACTCCCCCGGAATCCCTTCGGGCGCGGGTGGCTCATTTCCTAGCGCAGCTGCGGTCACCAGTTCTCTGGCAAGGGAACATGCTCAACGTCATGGCCTCGACCGGCATAGCCGTACCCCCCAATCCATATTCATACGACCCTGAAGAGTTGTTCGTCAGAGCCGATGCCGCGCTCTACGTAGCAAAGAGGGCTCGTCACGATCGAATATATGGCTGAGGCGCAATAAGCACCGTCATGTCAGAAGCGGCGGCGACGCTCAGCTAAGACCATCGCAGGATTGATGCGGGACAGACCTAACGACTTTTAGGCCATCTGTCCCGGCCCGCTTTGTCCGCCGCCTGGTCACGAGTTCACTTGATGCCGGCGCGGGTTCACCGGGCAGCATCAATCCGTTCAGCGCCAGAGCGAAACGGTCGAGCCATCTGGTCATATGGTCCACTGCGACTGGGGTAAGTCTCAAATCCACACCACGCTTATCGTGAGGGTTGGCGATGCGCTCGATGTACCCCATTACAGTCAAGGATTTGATGTAACGCAGGGCAGTTGCTTCGGGAACATTGGCGGAGAAACACGCGCTGCTGACGCTAACCAGCTCATTGCGCTCCCAACTGATGATCATGGCGAGTAAAATGTCATATGAAGGATCGGCAAACAGATCGGCCCCGAATATCTCCGCACGCTTGCGTCTTGAGGTTAGAATTCGTTGGGCAAGAACGCCGGTCGCCATCGGGTCACCAAAGGTGTCTTTAGACTGCGGATCCCCGAGCTCGCGATGGTGCTTCATGCAAGTAAGTAGTTTGCGCGCTTCCCTTATTTCCGCAGGCGATAACGGGGCGTCCGAAAAATCGTCGAATGAGAAACCTGGATGGTCATCGGACTGGTGCACGCCCAGGTTCCTTCCCTTAGCTATTTCAATCAGGCCTCGCAGCCGGGGTTTCAGGAATATGGCCGCGAAAGTGGGCAACACGCCTGATGCAACACAGAGCGATTCGTTGTAGGTTGCTCGTGATCAGGCGCACATTGTACAGGGTCTGACGGTGGAAGCTAGCCGCACTTAGTTCTGCATCTTGAAGTATATTGTGGACCTTCAAGGCTTTAGCCCGGAAAGAGCAGGTAAGGCGGCGAGGGAGAAGCATTCTCTCTCGGGGATTTGTTTCAAGCAGGTGCGTTTGCTGGAGCAGCTTACGTCGGCGCGGCGCAACAATCGCGTGCCTTCACAATGCGCGTGCAAGCCAACTCTGTTGTTCAAACCCAGGAGGCTTCCTTAAGCTGATCGATACGAGATGCGATAATCTTCCAGTTGGCGACACCATCATGATCGCCGGCCACCGCGAGCTCTGAAATGCGTTTGGCGATGATCGTTGCTACGTTCTGCCCGTAGCGACGTTCAAGGGTGAGCGCACAAGCCCATAGTTCCCAGTCACTCAGCACATTAAGCTGTCCTACCATCACTGCCCAGGCCTAATGGATTTATGCGCCGGCCAAAACTGATTGAAGTAGAATTCGCGATTTTGGTTTTCGTTTCCTGTGGTCCGCTGACTTACGGCCTGTTTATGTGGCTGATGCGCTTGCACCGGTAGCAACGTTTCGCCATCCTGCTCGTCTTCATTCGATGAGGACCAGAACCCATGCGTATCCTTTTTGCAGCAGCCGTTGGGCTTGCGATGCTTTCGACACCGTCATTGGCCGTGCCGTGTCGCGACCACGGCAAATTCGTCAAATGTCCGCCTAAGGCGCCCGCCAAAGCAGCGCGCTGCAAGGATGCCAAGGGCAGGTTTGCCAAGTGCGGAACGCCAAGCGCCAAACCCATCTGATCATCGGCTATCGTTCCCTCCAGCTATTCGGTAGTAGCCGTATAAGATGGTAATTTAGCATATCTCCTGTTTGAGGATCGCCTGATGTCGGTTGCTGTAGTCTCTATCCCGGTCGCTGATCAGGCAAGGGCTTTGACCTTCTACACTGAAGTGTTGCGCCTCAAGGTCGTCAATGATCAGCCAATGGGTCCAACGATGCGCTGGCTTCAGCTTCAGCCTGAGGATGGCGGCGCTACCATAGCGCTTGTCACATGGTTCCAGGGTATGCCGCCCGGCGGACTACAGGGCCTGATGCTACACGTAGACGATATCGACGCGGAACATGAGCGCATGACCGCGGCGGGCGCAGCCTGCTCACCCATTGACGAGCAGCCATGGGGCCGGTTCACGATGCTGAATGATCCGGACGGCAATGGTTTGATCATCGCCCAGCTCAGCGCGCCTGACAGTATCGAAACGAACTAGCTCTCCGCGAGCGTTCAACGCCATGTGGGTCGTCGGTGCCGCCGGGTGTCAGGCAGGCTTGCGAAACCGCAGCGCTCAACTCACCACTGTTAACCCGTGCCGGACACTTGAGACAATCTCGAAGCGAGCCGGAGGCGCTGCTTATCAACGCTGCTTTTTAGCAATGGTCGCGGTGAAATCCGGAGCCTTATTCGCCACCCAGTCAACAAATTTGCGCACGCTGGGATTGGCTAGCAGGCCCTCTACGTCCACCCCATAGCGTTGCAGTTCAGAATTCGTAAAATTCGCGATCAGCGTCTGCTGGCAAATCGAGTGCATAGGGACGACGTCGCGGCCACCCCGACTTTTGGGTATGGGATGGTGCCACACAATGGTCTTGCCAGTAGGCCGGCCACAAAGCCAGCAGGGTGGCACCATCTTCGGTGTCTCCTCCTCGCCATACAGGTCGTCTACGGAATCATGTTTCGAATATTTACGCGCCATGCTCATGCCTGAATTGCCTGATCCCGCGCTACTTACCTATAACGATGCGCTTAGCGCCAGCATCGGCTAAGGCTCGCGGGATGTAGTGCATGACCGGCACCAGCAGATAACGCCGTTGATCAACGACAACGGCCACAGGAAAACAGCGTGAACGAACTCGGACCAACCTCCCATCGCTTCGTCTCCCAGCGGCTGGCGCTTCATTACCTCGACTGGGGCAACCCTGAGGCCCCTTTACTCGTGCTTGTGCACGGCGGCAGGGACCACGCTCACAACTGGGACTGGATTGCGCAGGAGCTCCGTTCGGACTGGCACGTCATCTGCCCGGACCTGCGGGGTCATGGCGACAGCGCCTGGTCACCCGACGGCAGCTACTCAATGCCATATTATGTGTCCGATCTCGCCCAGTTGATCCATCAGAACAGCGACGAGCCAATTTCCATCGTCGCGCATTCGCTTGGTGGTGCCATTTCGCTTCGGTATGCAGGCCTTTATCCGGATCGTGTCCGCCGGCTCGCTGTCATCGAAGGGCTGGGCATTTCACCGCTCGATGAGAGACCGGCAAATCCACCTGCGGAAATCTGGCGGGACTGGATTGCCGAACGTCGGGCGCTCAGCGGCCGGACACCGCGTCGTTACCTGACGATGGAGCAGGCCTTCGCGCGGATGACTGAGGAAAACCCGCATCTTCGGGCCGATCGGGCGCGCCATCTCATGATCCACGGCATGAACCGCAATGAGGATGGTACCTACTCGTGGAAATTCGATAATTATGTGCGGTCCTCGCTCCCTATGGGTATCACCAACGACGAGCTTCATGAGTTATGGCATGAGATCGAGTGCCCCGTTTGGCTCGTTCATGGAGCGAACAGCTTTGCGCGGCATCCGGGCCATGACGGTCGCGCCAGTTACTTCAGACATGCCAGCGTCACCAGCTACGAACAGGCAGGACACTGGGTTCATCATGATCGCTTCGATAGTTTCCTTGGCGATGTGAAGGTTTTCTTATCCACTGATCATGCAAGGAAAGGATGAATACCGAACTTGCAAACGCTTTGAAGGAGGCACGATCGAGCGCGAGCAGAAAATTGGCTTAATCCCGAGACAAATCGTCTTCTCGAATTTCGAACACCTTGCCTTATATCGTTCCATCACTCAGACCGAATGTCCGCCACAGGAAAGATCATCAAGCTCCGGCAATGTGGTTTGGGGCGGTACCAGCCTCTACGGCTCAAGGTTTCGCCGCCGCATTTCCGCTGAGGCCAATGTCGCCAGAGCGCTGGTGGGCCATCCGATGAATATGTCGTGGAGGTCTAATAGATCCTCGTCGTTCAGCGAGACAATCGACGCCTCAATATCATCAATCGTCTTCAGGGCACGTGCACCACGATCCGCCCGCCATTTCTGTTTATCGTTTCGCATAGTTGTGCCTAGCACCAATGCAGCAGAGGCTAAACCCAGCGATCAATTGAAGATTGTTGAAGTGCGCGTGAATCGGTTTTGAGGCCGACAGGGAGTAAACACACGCGTTAAGTTCAGCCGAAGCGATAATAAGCCTCGGGGAAATCCCCGGTTTCCAACTTTGCGTGGCAGCCAAGGGTCATGCTTTCCCGTTCGCACGCCTGCTGCCGGCGTGCTCAAAGGGTAGAAGTCGCATGCTCGGGGACCTAGTTCAAACCAACCGCCACACCGGCCTTCAATTCGGTCCGATAACGTCCGCTATGAAAAGACGCGGCCGCTTCCCCCAATATTGCCGTTCGATCAAGCTCGTGCAATGCCGACAAGCGGTCGGTTATGACAGCCAGCATCGGACCCAGTGAGCCGATCTCGTCCGCGCGACGCTGCGAGAAAAGGCTTGGGCGATCTCGAGCCCACACTGAGCTCTGTTGACTGATCGGTCGCTTGGCCGCTGAAAGGGCCAACTGACGTGCCGAGGCAAGCTTGCGATTAAAAGTCGAAGGTCTCGACCTCAGTTCGCTTTCCCAGCATGAACGCGTCGGCAACCAGCTGGAACGGTGCTGCGTCGACTCTGGACTGTGCGGTATCGAGCAGCTGTGCGAACTCTTTGTAGATGTCGCGATATTCGTCAGCGGGGCCGACGAACGGCAACTCGCCATTTACCTGAAGCTGCGAGCCACCATCGGTTAGCATCAACATGGTGCCGTCCGCGGTCTCGACGTTGATCGACCATGTCTGCTGGCCCGTCTGGCGCCAGTCGAATTCGCCGACGAACTCCCCGTCTGTGGCCGCGCCAGTACTGAAGGTCAGCTTGGCTGCGATCGGAGCCTGCCGATTGGCTGGAAAGAACAATTCGGCGGCGCTGATGAAAACCGGCTCTGGCAGAATCCTGGTCAGGATCGACAGCGCGTTGATGCCAGGATCGAAGATACCAAAGCCGCCAGCCGCCAAGATCCATTCCTGTCCAGGGTGCCAGCGCCGCAGGTCTTCCTTCCAGGTGACGCGGAGCGACTTCAGCGTCATGCCAGCCAGCATGTCGGCGGCACGTTTGACCGCCGCATTGTGCTGCGCGTGATAGGTGGCAAAGGCAGTTTTTCCAGCCGCCTCGGCGCGACGCGCAATGTCGCTTACCTCCGTCACCGTACCGGCCGGCGGCTTCTCGAGCAGCACATGCTTACCCGCAGCTAGACACGCGGCCGCAATCGAGCGGCGTGGTCCCGGCGGGGTGCATATCGACACCGTGTCCAGGTCAACGAGGCCCTTCAGCATCTCGTCATAGCTCGCAAACACGGCAACGCCGTCTGGCGCGGTCCCGCCTCCGATGTTGGACACCGCAACAAGCTCGAACTCGGGTGTGGCGGCGATCGCGGGCACGTGCTGATCACGGGCGATTTTGCCGAAGCCGATTATGCCGATACGGTGCTTAGCCATGGTTATCTTTCTTTAATTTAGGAAGTCAGGGAATCGTAAAGCGCAGCAGGTGCCCGTCGGGATCCCGCTGACTTGCGATGGCTCGGTCGGCGCCATCACTCTCGTCGGCAACGCGCAGCGGCGCCAGCACCGTCTGAGTAGCGGCGATGTCGACCGAAGCGACGTCATGCCGGGCCGCGGGCGCCCGTGACTGATAATGGAGCAGCTCGATGTGCGGCCCGGCGCCAGGGGTTGATAGCGTGACGATGTCGACAACGGCATCGGCAATGCCGTCAAGGCGCGCTTGCTCAGGCCCCTGGTTGACCGAACGGGCGCCGAGCCGAAATCCAATCTTGGTGTAGAAAGCGATACTCGCTTCAAGCGAGTGCACTGCCAGGGCGGTGTGGTCGATGCCGAGGAACACCGCGCCAGCCGAAGCCGAGACGTGAAACCAGATGCTGCCAGGGGCGTACGACAACTCCAGCGGGTGACCATCGGGATCGCGGAACTTGTACGCGGTCACCGATCCGGTGCTCGGCGGCAGCAACTGGGGGACCCCAAGCGTGATTGGCTCGGGTGAGAAGCGGGACAGTCGCTCATAGGCTGTGTCCATATCGGCGACGGCAATCGCGAAATGCTGGAACCAGGGATCGTTCGCCGCCCGCGGCACTGGATAGGGCTGGCCATGAGGCTGTTGCACCAATTCGATCTTTTGCAACCCGATCGCCAGACAGGCGCGGTCGTTTGCCATGGCTTCCACCGTGAAGCCGAGGGCGCCGACATAAAAGCCGACGGCGCGGTCCAGATCGTGCACGTTGAGCGTTAATCTTGCGATATGGCTGACGATGGGGGTGATCATGTGGCGCTATTCACATATTTCCCAACGCCCAGGCCGTGCTTTCGATGCTTCTCGCGGCCAAACACGGCGTTTATAGCGGACGCGAGCACAGGAGCCAGAGCCGATGAAGATGAACTGGCCGATAATGGCGCTTGCCGTCGCGGCATTTGGCATCGGCACCACCGAGTTCGCTCCCATGGGTCTGTTGCCCGTCATTGCCGGCGGACTCGACGTGTCGATCCCAAAGGCAGGACTGCTTGTCACCGGCTATGCGCTCGGGGTGATGGTAGGCGCACCGTTGTTGACGCTGCCGACGGGGCATTTCGATCGCAAGTTTCTTCTCATCACCTTGATGGGACTGTTCACTGCCGGCAACTTCATGGCGGCGCTGGCACCCGGCTATGGGTGGCTGATGGTGGCACGGCTCGTCACTTCCTTGTGTCACGGCTCGTTTTTCGGCGTTGGATCGGTGGTCGCCGCCAGCCTTGTGTCGCCCGAAAAGCGTGCCAGTGCGGTTGCGGCAATGTTCAGCGGCCTTACGATCGCCAATGTGGGAGGCGTGCCGCTGGCGGCGTGGATCGGGCAGCATGTGGGGTGGCGGACCGCGTTCGCTGGCATCGGCGCGCTTGGACTTGCGGCAATGGGCGCACTGCTACTCGCCTTGCCGCGCATCGCGGGCGACGCGGAGACAAACATCCGCGCCGAACTGACGGTGATGACCCGCCCGGCCGTGCTCCTGGCGCTGTTAGCGACCGTGCTTGGATCGGCGGCGATGTTCACGGTGTTCACCTACATTGCTCCGATCCTCCAGCAGGTGACACATGTGTCTGAGAACACCGTGACGGTCACGCTGGTGATCTATGGTATCGGCCTTACCGTCGGCAATGCGCTGGGTGGCCATTTCGCGGACCGCTCGCTGACGCCAACCCTCATCGTGGTGTTTGTGGCGCTTGTCGCGCTGCTCACCCTCTTTGCCTGGACGATGCACGCCGCGATACCGGCGATCGCTACCGTATTCGCCTGGGGCATCGCGACTTTCGCGCTCGTGCCGTCGCTACAGGCGCGCGTGATGAGCGTGGCGAGCGACGCGCCCAACCTGGCCTCGTCGATCAACATCGGCGCCTTCAATCTTGGCAACGCGATCGGGGCGGCGCTTGGCGGCGGCGTTATCTCGTCGGGGCTCGGCTATGCCTGGGTGTCGATCGCTGGTGCAGGCATGGCGGCCGGGGGGCTCGCGCTTGTCCTGCTCACGCGCCATCGTTCAGAGGATCAGCCCAGTCGTTCTGCGACATGATCGGCGACGCGTAACGCATTGGCGATGATCGTCAGCGTAGGGTTCACCGCGCCGATCGTGGGAAAGAAGCTGGCGTCGACAACGTAGAGATTGTCCACTTCATGCGCCCGGCAATTGAGATCGAGGACCGACGTGGCCGGATCGCTCCCGAAGCGCATCGTGCCCGCCTGATGAGCGGTGCCGCCGACGGGTATGTTCTTACCGAGATACAGTGAGCGCTGCAGCAGCTGCGGATGCGCATCGACCTGCGTCAGAAGCCCCTCCAGCTTGTGCCGCAGACGCCGGTGCGCCTCACCACCGGTCGGTCGCACAGCCAGAGTGACGCGCCCGTCCTTGGCCAGGGTAATGCGGTTCGTCGGCAGCGGCAGGTCTTCGCTCATCACCCAGAAGTCGATGGCATGCTGCGCCAGCACGTCGAACGGCTTGTCGGGAAACCATTGCAGGAAAGCGGGCAGCGCCTCCCCCTCAACCGCCGCGCCGTGCGACTTGCCGTTGGTCAGGATGGTGCCCATCGGGAAATCCCAGTCGTCGGCGCCGAAATAAAAGTCGGTCAGAGCCAGGGTCTTCTGGAAAACCGTGTCATTGCGCTCACGCGAGACTGCCATGAAGGCGGCATTGTTATGGCGCATATAGTTGCGTCCCACCTGATCGGAACCGTTGGCGAGACCACCCGGATGCTGGTCGCTCGCTGACCGGAACATCAGCAGCGCCGATGACAGCGCCCCGCACGCCGAGACCACGATGTCGGCCGCATAGATCTCCGCCACGCCCTCGCGCACGACGTGCACCGCGGTAACGATCCGTCCCGATGCGTCGGTTACAAGTCGCTCCACATAGGCACCGGTCAGCAGCTTGACGTTGTCGTGAGCCAGCGCTGGCTCGATGCACGCGATCTCGGCATCTGCCTTGCCGTTGGTCAGGCACGGGAAGCCATCGAAGGCATCGCAGCGAATGCATGCGCTGGTCGGCAGCGCGCGCGTCCCCACCTCGTCGAGCAGGATCCCGAGCGGCTGCGGAAACGGGTGGTGACCGATCTTCTGGAGTGCGTCCGACAGCGCCTGCAACCGCGGCTCATGCGCGACGGGTTTGAATGGGTAAGGGCCACTCGATGACGGCTCGTTAGGGTCGAGGCCACGTTGCCCATGAACGTGGAAAATAGCCTCAGCCTGCGCGTAATAGGGTTCGAACACGTCATACGGCAGCGGCCAGGCAGGCGAGATGCCATCCGAATGACAGATCTCGCCGAAGTCGCGCTCGCGCAGGCGAAACAGCGC
>JAQGKX010000096.1 GCA_028289885.1 Sphingomonadales bacterium | reverse complement strand
TTCAGCATGTCCATGTCCATGCCCATGTCGCCAGCCTGCACCCGCGCGATCTTCAAAAACTCCGCCCCCGACAACGGAGCCTCCCCGCGACCCTTGCGCTGGGCATTCAAACTCTCACGCAAAAACTGCACGTTGGACACGCCGGGAATTTCGACCGGATACTGGAACCCGAGGAATAACCCCGCAGCCGCCCGCTCATGCGGTGCCAGCGCGAGCAGATCCTGCCCCCGGAACGTCATCGAACCCTCGGTCACATCATAGCCCGGCCGTCCCGACAGCACATACCCAAGCGTCGACTTCCCCGCCCCGTTCGGCCCCATGATCGCATGGATCTCGCCAGCCCCGAGCGACAAGGTCAGCCCCTTGAGGATTGGCTTGTCACCAACATTGGCGTGTAAATTCTCAATCTTAAGCATCGTCAACCAACCGAACCTTCCAACGAAATCCCCAGCAACTTCTGCGCCTCGACCGCAAACTCCATGGGCAGTTGCTGCAGCACTTCCTTCGCAAAACCGTTGACGATCAGCGTCACCGCCTCCTCCGCCGACAGCCCGCGCGCCTGTGCGTAAAACATCTGGTCCTCTGAAATCTTCGAAGTCGTCGCCTCATGCTCGATCTGCGCGGTCGGGTTGCGAACCTCGATATACGGCACCGTATGCGCCCCGCTCAGCGACCCGAGCAGCAGCGAGTCACACTGGGTAAAGTTACGCACCTTCTCCGCCGTCGGCCCGACCCGCACCAGCCCGCGATAGGTGTTGTTGCTGTGCCCCGCCGAAATCCCCTTCGACACGATCGTCGAACGCGACCCCTTGCCGAGGTGGATCATCTTCGTGCCGGTATCGGCCTGCTGGTAATTGTTCGTCACGGCGACCGAGTAAAACTCGCCGACGCTATTCTCACCCGACAGCACGCACGACGGATATTTCCACGTCACCGCGCTCCCGGTTTCGACCTGCGTCCAACTGACCTTGCTGTTCCGTCCCTGACAAAGCGCACGCTTGGTCACGAAATTATAAATTCCGCCCTTGCCCTCCGCATCGCCCGGATACCAGTTCTGCACCGTCGAATATTTGATCTCGGCATCGTCCAGCGCGACCAGTTCGACGACCGCCGCGTGCAACTGGTTCTCGTCGCGCATCGGCGCGGTGCAGCCCTCCAGATAGGAGACATACGACCCCTTGTCAGCAACAATCAAAGTCCGCTCGAACTGCCCGGTATTCTCCGCATTGATCCGGAAATACGTGCTCAATTCCATCGGACAGCGCACGCCCTCCGGAATATAAACAAACGTCCCATCCGAAAACACGGCACAATTCAGCGTCGCAAAGTAATTATCATGCATCGGCACGATCTTGCCGAGCCACTTCCGAACCATGTCCGGATATTCCTTGATCGCCTCCGAAATCGACCGGAAGATAACCCCCGCCCGCTCCAGCTCCGCCCGAAACGTCGTCGCCACGCTGACCGAATCGAACACCGCGTCGACCGCAACCCGACGCGCGCCCTCGACCCCGGCGAGCACCTTCTGCTCCTCGATCGGGATGCCGAGCTTCTCGTAAACCCGCAGAATCTCCGGATCGACCTCGTCCAGCGAACCGAGTTTCGGCTTCACCTTCGGCGCGGCGTAATAATAGGCGTCCTGATAATCGATCGGCGCAATGTCGAGCTTGGCCCAGTCGGGGGCCTCCATCGTCAACCACATCCGAAACGCCTTCAACCGCCATTCGAGCATCCAGTCGGGCTCGTTCTTCCTGGCCGAAATAAACCGCACAGTGTCTTCGTTCAGGCCCTTCGGCGCGAAATCCTGTTCGATATCCGAATGGAAACCCCATTCGTAATCCGCCGATTTTGCCGCCGCCGCCTGGGCTTCGAGGTTCTTGGTCGCCATACTCAAATCACCATTTCAATTACGGGAGCAGCACGAACACGCTCCGGCAAAACAGTCGTCGCCGCCAATTGGCTTAGCGAAATCTCGGCCAGCGCCCCGCGCACCGCCCGGTTGACGATCCCCCAATGCGGCCGAACCGCACAATGATGGTCGAGCGCACAATCATCGCGATTGTCATCGACACACGTCGTCAAGGCGATCGGCCCCTCGACCGCCTCGATGATATCGGCCAGCGAGATCGCCCCGGCAGGTCGCGAAAGCGAAAACCCACCGCCGGTTCCCCGCGCCGAAATCAGCAACCCCGCGCCCGCCAGCCGCTGCATCAGTTTCTGCGCGGTCGGCAAAGGGACATGCGTCTCATCCGCCAGCACCGCCGCCGACAAACGTGCCCCGCACCCATGGCGGGCGGCGGCGCTCATCATCACGACGGCGTAATCGGCAAGACTCGATAATCGCATAAGCCTGTAATCGGACTAATTCGGTCGGATTTCAAGGGGTCTCTTTATCCCCCTCCCGCAAGCGGGGGAAAAGCGGCCCTAATTCCCCGGCCCCCGAAATTCGTTTAGGGGCGATCCGATGATCTTCTCAACCCTCCGCCCGCTGTTATTCCGGCTCGACCCAGAGCGCGCGCATCGCCTGACAATTGCGGGGCTTCGTCTCGTGCCGGGAGGGACGCCGCGCTTCGATCCGCGTCTTGCGGTAACGGTCGCAGGGCTGGTTTTTCCGTCACCGGTCGGCCTCGCAGCCGGCTTCGACAAGGATGCCGAAGTGCCCGATGCGATGTTACGGCTCGGCTTCGGGTCGGTCGAGATCGGCACGATTACCCCTCTCGCGCAAGTCGGCAATCCGAAGCCCCGCCTGTTTCGGTTGGCCGAAGACGAAGCCGTCATCAACCGCATGGGCTTCAACAACGGCGGCCAGCCAGCCGCCCACGCCCGTTTGGCGGCGCGCAGGAAATGCGGGATTGTCGGGGTCAACATCGGCGCGAACAAGGACGCTCCGGATCGTATCGCCGACTATGTAACCGGGGTTCGCGACATGGCCGATGTCGCCGACTATCTGACGATCAACATCAGTTCGCCGAACACGCCGGGCCTGCGCGCGCTCCAGGACGCGGGGGCCTTGCGCGAATTGCTGGCGGCGATCGGCGATGCCCGCAAAACGGGGGCCCCTCCGGTGTTCCTGAAAGTCGCGCCCGACCTCCAACCCGCCGATATCGACGACATCGCCCGCGCGGCAATCGACCATGGCATCGACGCAATGATCGTCGCGAACACCACGATCGGTCGCCCGCCGCTCAAATCCCGCGACGCCTCCGAAACCGGTGGCCTGTCTGGCGCACCTCTTAGACAACTTGCGCTCACTCGCCTCCGCGACTTTCGCAGCGCGACCGGTCGCCAGCTACCCCTCATTGCAGCCGGCGGCATCGCCAGTGCCGAAGACGCCTACGCCCGCATCCGCGCCGGGGCATCGCTGGTGCAACTCTACAGTGCACTGGTCTATCACGGACCGGGTCTGGCGCGTGAAATTACCAAGGGCTTGCTGAAACATATGGAAGCCGACGGCTATGCCACGATTGGGGAAGCGGTAGGCTGATCCCTCTACCTGAATGCAAAGTGAAAATCCTTGCCGCGCCAGACATCGGCCCTAGTGTCTGCACGATGAACCGTTTCACGCTGACGCTGGTCGCCACCCTCCTCGCATTCCCCGCAATCGCAGCCCGGCCTGCCCCGGCGCTTACCGGCGTCGTCACATCCGCCGATCCCCGCGCCACCGCCGCCGGTCAGGAGATGCTGCGCGCAGGCGGGAGTGCAGCCGATGCCGAAATGGCGATGATGCTGACGCTAACCGTCGTGGAGCCACAATCGTCCGGCATCGGGGGCGGCGGCCTGATCCTTTATCACGACGCAAAAACCGGCAAGGTCGCAACCATCGACGGTCGCGAAACCGCTCCTTTTGCTGCCCGTGCCGACCGCTTCCTCGGCCCCGATGGCAAGCCCCTGCCGTTCATCCAGGCATGGCCCGGCGGCCTGTCGGTCGGCGTCCCGGGCAATGTCCGCCTTGCCGCTCGTGTGCATCAGCGGTGGGGCAAGCTCCCCTGGGCGACACTGTTCCAGCCCGCCATCCGCCTCGCCGCCAGCTATGAAGTCAGCCGCAGCATGGCCGGACGTCTGCGCGAAGTCGCTCCCTTTTGGAAGGATTTCCCCGAAGCCCGCGCGCTGTTCTGGGACGGCGACCATCCCAAGCCCGCTGGCGCAATCGTCCATAACCCTGCGCTCGCCGCCATATTGAAACGCATCGCAACCGAGGGACCGGACGCCTTCTACACCGGCCAGAATGCGCAGGCGATCATCGACGCCACGCACAAGACCACACGCAATCCCGGCGACATGACGCTTGCCGACCTCGCCGCCTATCGCGCCAAGGACCGCCCCCCCGTCTGCGCTCCATACCGCCAGTATCGCGTCTGCGGCATGGGACCGCCGTCCTCGGGCGCGACGACGATCATCCAGATGCTCGGGATGCTCGAGCGTTTCGACATGAAGAAGCTGGGTTCGCACAGTCCGGTAAGCTGGCATCTGATCGGCGAAGCGATGCAACTGGCCTATGCCGACCGCGAGAAATACATGGGCGACAGTGATTTCGTCGCGGCTCCGGTCAAGGGGCTGATCGACCGCAAATATCTGAAATCACGCTCGGCGCTGATCTCCGAAACGACGTCGCTACCCGACTATGTCGCGGGCAATCCCCCCGGAGCGCAACCGCGCACCGCCGCGATCTCGAGCGAAGTTCACGGCACCACTCATTTCGTTGCTGCCGACGCGCGCGGGAACGTCGCGACGATGACCTCGACGGTCGAAAGCCTGTTCGGCAGTCAGTTGATCGCGAACGGCATGATGCTGAACAACGAACTGACCGACTTCACCTTCGCTCCCACATTGAAGGGTGCGCCCGTCGCCAACGCCGTCGCGCCGGGCAAGCGGCCGCTGTCCTCGATGTCGCCGACCATCGTCTATGACGCAAAGGGCCGCGTGATTTTCGCGGTCGGCTCGGCGGGTGGTAAACGCATCATCATGCATGTCATGAAGGCGCTGGTTGGCAAGCTCGACTGGGATCTTTCCGCGCAAGACGCGATTGCATTGCCGAACATCTATTTCGGCGGCAGCGCATTGTTGCTTGAGAAAGACACTTTTCTCGACGGATTACGCCTGGAAATATCGCATTTGGGGGAAACTATTGTGTCCGCCGATCTTCCATCTAAGCTGAATGCAATCGAACGCACGCCGACGGGGTGGCGGGGAGCGGCAGACCCCCGAAGCGAGGGAAATGTGCTGGGGGAATGAGGTGCGATTGAGCAACACGGGAAATCCAATGCGCGAGTTCGAAATCTTTCCCAATCTGGTGACGATGTTCTTTGCGCGTGCCACCGAACGGAACAGCGCGCCATTCCTGTGGCAACGCACGTCCGGACGGTGGAAATCGATGAGCTGGACGGAGACCGCGCTGCAGGTTTCGGCGCTTGCCGAAGCACTGAAACGCCTCGGCATCGAACGCGGCGACCGGGTCATGCTGGTCAGCGAAAATCGTCCCGAATGGTGCATCGCCGACCTCGCGATCATGGCCGCGGGGGCGGTCACGGTGCCGACCTACATTACCAACAACGAACGCGACCATTTGCACATCCTGCAGGATTCGGGCGCAAAGGCGGTGATCGTTTCGACCGCAAAGCTGGCCCGCGCGCTGATGCCCGCCGTGCTCCGTTCGACCAATTGCAAGACCGTAATCGGCATCGAGGATATCCGCGTCGGCCAGTCGGGTGCTGTCGCATTCCATGACTGGGGAAAGCTGATCTCGGTCGAAATGGCCGACCCCGATGCGACCGCCGCGGCAGCCGATTTCGTCCGCGAAGACCTCGCATGCATCATCTACACCAGCGGCACCGGAGGCGCCCCGCGCGGTGTCCGCCAGCACCACGGCGCAATCCTCCACAATGTCGCGGGTTGCATCGATATCATCGCAACGGACTATGGCTGGGGCGACGAAGTCTTCCTTTCGTTCCTGCCGCTCAGCCACGCCTACGAACATTCCGGCGGACAGTTTTTCCCGATCGGCCTCGGCGGGCAAATCTATTATTCGGAGGGACTCGACAAGCTGGCGTCCAATATCGAGGAAGTGCGCCCGACGCTGATGGTCGTGGTGCCGCGCCTTTTCGAGGTGCTCCGGGCGCGCATCGTCAAGACGATCGAGAAACAGGGCGGCATCGCCCCGGCGCTGCTCCAGCGCGCGCTTTCGATCGGTGAAAAGGATTTGGCCAGCGGAATACCCTTTTACGACAGGCCCATGGATTTTCTGATCCGCAAGACGCTCCGGCCAAAGGTCCAGGCGAAGTTCGGCGGACGGATCAAGGCGCTCGTTTCGGGTGGCGCACCACTCAATCCGGAGATCGGCATTTTCTTTCACGCGCTCGGCCTGACACTGTTGCAGGGCTATGGCCAGACCGAGGCAGGACCGATCATCTCGTGCAACCGCGCGTTGGTCGGCCTGAAGATGGACACTGTCGGCCCGCCCCTGAAAGACGTCGAAATCCGCATCGCGGGGGACGGTGAAATCCTCGTCCGTGGCGAACTCGTCATGCAGGGCTATTGGAACAACGAAGGCGAAACCGCGCGGGCATTGCAGGACGGCTGGTTGCATACCGGCGATGTCGGCCATGTCGATCCGCAGGGCCGCATCGTTATCACCGATCGCAAGAAGGACCTGATCGTCAACGACAAGGGCGACAATGTCGCGCCCCAGAAGGTCGAGGGGATGCTGACGCTGCAGCCCGAGATCATCCAGGCGATGGTCGTCGGTGACAAGCGCCCGCATCTGGTGGCGCTGGTTGTGCCCGACCCCGAATGGCTGATGGAATGGGCGGTCGCGAATGGCGAAAAACCCGACTGCCCGAACCTGTGTGCGACACCGGCGGTGCAGCGCGCGGTGATGGCGGCGGTGGACAGGGTGAACAGCGAATTGTCATCGACGGAAAAGGTCCGCCGCATAACGCTGTCGCCCAATGCCTTTACGATCGAGAACGAGCAACTCACGCCCTCGATGAAAATCCGCCGACACAAGATCAAAGAGGTTTACGGACGGCAACTGGATGCGCTGTATAAAAGCTAGAGCGGGCCTATTTCCCCGGCGTTGCATAGGGCACGAAGTCACTGAATGCACAGCTTCCCGTCGGGAAATGGCTGCCCCGATCGACCATATTGACGATGTCGCCACGACAAAGCTGCGAGCCGGTGGTCCGGGTGACAAGGATATTGTCATCGCGCAAAAACGGGCATTTGCCGAGATCGTTGACGTATGAAAGGCGGCTGTTGACGCGATAGACGATGGCGCTGCGATAGGTCGTGCTCTGGCGTGCATCCAACAACGAAATGCAACTCCGCGGCTCACCCGCGACTTTTCCAGAAAGCGCTTTCACAAAAGCAGGATCGGGCACGTCTTCGAGAGCACTGCCGGTCGTTGCGCAGGCAGATGCCAGCAACAGGACTACAACGGGCACGATACGCATGGTCATCGAAGCTCTCCTCTAACCCTTGAAACTATCCTTGGCCGCGCGTCGTTCCGCGAGTTGCTCGACGCTGGTTGCGCGCATGAACGGATTGGTCGCGCGCTCCAGCCCGATCGTCGTCGGAACCGTCGGCTCGCCACGTAATCGGGCCGCATCGACCTCCTTCATGCGTTCTACCAGTTCGGCGTTTTCCGGCTCGGCAACGAGCGCATAGCGCCCGTTGCTCTGTGTATATTCATGCGCGCAATAAACGGCGGTGTCGTCGTCCAGCATTTCCAGCTTGCGCATGTCGTCGAACATTTGAGCCGCCGTTCCTTCGAACAAACGGCCACAGCCCATGGCGAACAGCGTGTCGCCGACGAACACGATCTTCTCGGTCGGCAACGAAAACGCGATGTGGCCAGCGGTATGCGCGGGCACGTCGATCACCACCGCCTCGACCGGACCGAGGCGCACCCCGTCACCAGCCCCCACCTTGACATCGAGGGTCGGTATCCGCTCGGCTTCAGCCGCAGGACCCGTGATCGTGCAACCCGTCGCGGCACGGATTTCAGCATTGCCGCCGGTGTGGTCGGGATGCCAGTGGGTGTTCCAAATTTGCGTGATCTTCCAGCCACGCCTGTCGGCTTCGGCCAATACCGGCGCTGCGACGGCGGGATCGACGACCATCGTTTCGCCCGAAGCCGCCTCATGGACCAGCCAGACGTAATTATCGCTGAGTACAGGTATCCGGACGACCTCCAGCGCCATTACCAATGCCCCGTATTCGGCATCGAAGCCCATGGCTCGGCAGGCGGCAAATGTCCGTCTTGCAAGAGTTCGACCGAGATATTGTCCGGGCTGCGCACGAATGCCATGTGGCCATCGCGCGGGGGACGGTTGATCGTCACGCCATTGTCCATCAGCCGCTGGCAGGTGGCGTAAATGTCATCGACGAGATAGGCGAGGTGGCCGAAATTACGGCCTTCGCCATAACCGGCCTCATCCCAGTTGTGCGTCAGTTCGACCTGCGCGTCTTCGTCGCCCGGCGCGGCGAGAAAGATCAGCGTGTAGCGGCCCCCCTCATTCTCGATACGCCGAACTTCCTTCAGCCCGAGCAGTTCGAAAAAGCGGATGGTAGCGGCGGGGTCCGAAACCCGGATCATCGTATGGAGGTATTTCATGATGTCGATATAGGCTCACCGACCCAGCCCCGCCAGCGCCTCCGCTGCCGATTTTCCTGAAGGGCTGTCCGGTGCGTTTTTGACAGCCGCCGTCCATGCTGTTTTCGCGGCCTCTACATGGCCCGACAGCATCGCAATATTTCCGGCCTCGAGTGCAACGGTGGGATCATCCGGGGAGCGCTTCGCCGCTTCATTGATGTCGGCCTGCGCACGTGGCAAATCCTGCATCCTGCGCGCGAGCGTCGCCGAAAGCAGCCATGCCAGCGGATCGGCTGGCATCAGTTTCACGGCGATGTCGAGATCGACACGCGCGCTTTTCAGGTCGCCAAGCGCCGCACAGGCCCGCGCCCGATCAAGATGTGCCTCCCCTGCAGCGTCGCCGACCAATTGCCCACGCGCAAGTGCCGCATCCAGAAACCCGCGCGCCTTGGCGGGATCGCTGGCTGCGAGCGCCGCATTGCCCGCCTGCACCCAAAGGATGGCCGCGCGACCGTCGCCGGTGCTTTCGGCGAGTCTCGCTGCACCCTCGAACGCCGCGGCTGCGGGCAACCAACGCCTCTGCTCGCCATAGGCCAGCCCGAGACATTGCCGCGCGGGAACGCCGCCACCCCTCAACTGCCATGTCGAGGCATCGTCGATTGCCTTTGCAGGGTCGCTGTCAATCAGCGCGACACACGCCTCGAACCGCGCCGCGTCCGCGCTGGGCGGGGCGGCGGTCGCGGCGGCGAGGGCGAAGAGAAAAATCATGCTGGCTCCAGTAACGCTTCGATCGTCGCGATCAGCAGGACAATATCCTGCGACCGGGACAGGCGGTGATCGCCGTCCTTGACCAAGACGACCTGCACGTCATCTGAACGCAACTGTCCCGCCAGATGCGGCGAATGATGCCATGGAACATCGGCATCGCGCTGCCCGTGGATCAGGCGAATAGGAACGTCGATGGCGATATTGCGCTGAAGCAGGCGATGCGCTTCGCCCGACTGCCAGAAGGCGCGCGTCGTGATCATCGGCGGGCCATATTCCGAATATTCGATAATCTGGCCGTCCTGAAGCAGCGCAAGTTTCTGACCTTCAGAAAAGCCCCAGTCTGTAAAATCGGGTGCGGCGGCAAGGCCGACCAGTGCCACGGCGCGTTGCGGTCGTGCGAGTGCCGTCAGCAACATCACCCAACCGCCCATCGACGATCCGACCAGCATTAGCGGCCCGGAAACGCTATCGATGACCAGCAACGCGTCGTTCAACCAGTCGGTCAACGTCTGGTCGGTAAAACTTCCCTCACTGGCACCGCAGCCGCCATAGTCGAAACGGACGAACCCCTGGCCCCGCCGCTCGGCCCAAGCATCGAGCGCGGCGGCCTTGGTTCCCGCCATATCCGATGCGTAACCGGGCAGGAAGACGATGGTCGGCCCGGTACCGACACGGTGACGGACAGCAATGCGCGTGCCGTCGGCACGGTTCAGATCAGCCACCATGGTGATGGGTCGGCGCGTGAGGGGGTTCGATTTCGGGTGGCTGGGGCGCGTCATACGCCCCCTCCCATTTCGCCACCACTGCCGCTGCAACGGCATTGCCGACGACATTGGTCGCGCTACGCCCCATGTCGAGGAAATGATCAACGCCGAGGATGAGCAACAGCCCGGCTTCGGGAATATTGAACAGCGGCAGGGTCGCGGCGATCACGACGAGGCTGGCTCGCGGCACCCCGGCGATCCCCTTCGACGTGATCATGAGCACCAGCAGCATGGTGATCTCCTGGCCCAGTGAAAGGTGAATACCGTACGCTTGCGCGATGAAGATCGACGCGAACGTCATGTACATCATCGACCCGTCGAGATTGAACGAATAGCCGAGCGGCAGCACGAAACTGGCAATGCGACGTGGCACGCCGAACCGGTCCAGCGCCTCCAATGTGCGCGGATAGGCTGCCTCCGACGACGCGGTTGAAAAGGCAAGGAGCAGCGGTTCGCGGATATAGCGGACAAGATCGCTGGCGCGCGGGCCGATAAACACGAACGCCGCGCCGATCAGCACCGCCCACAGCACGAAAAGCCCGAGGTAGAAGCTGCCGATGAACTTGCCATAGGTGAAAAGGATGCCTAGCCCCTCATTCGCTACCACCGCCGATACCGCGCCGAACACCGCGAAAGGTGCAAACCGCATGACGTAGGAAGTAACCTGCAGCATGACGTCAACCAGTGCATCGACACCGCGGACGATGGGTTTGGCCTTTTCGCCAACTGCGGTGATCGCTACACCGATGAACACCGAAAAGACGACGATCTGCAGGATTTCGTTCTGCGCCATCGCGTCGAAGATCGACTTCGGGAAAATGTGCGTGATGAAGTTGGACAGGGTGAAAGCCGTTCGCTCGATGCCGCTCGATGCGTCGATCGGCGGCACGACGAGGCCGACGCCGATGCCGGGCTTGAGCAGGTTGACGAGGATCAGGCCGAGAGTCAGCGATGTCAGGCTGGCGGTCAGGAACCACCCGATCGATCGCCCGCCGATCCGCCCGAGCGCCGCCGTGTCACCCATGTGCGCGATGCCCGCAACCAATGTGCCGAACACGAGTGGCGCGATGATCATCTTGATCAGGCGGAGGAACACGTCGGTCAATATGCTGAAATAACCCGCGACCTCGGTCAGGCGCGCGGGGTCGGTGATCGACCGGTTCAGCGTAAAACCAACGATGATGCCGAGCCCCAGCGCGATCAGGATATAGAGTGTCAGCCGCTTTGCCATGGTGCTCCCGTTCTTATGACAGTCTTAGGACGTGGAGAGTTGGTCCAGCAACCCGGCAGCAAACGTCGAGAGCGTATCGTCGCGCGCGCCCATGACGACGATGCGGTCGCCCGACTGCGCAAGTCCGGTCAGGCGCGCGGTGATTTCGGGACGCGCGGCAATATGTTCGGCCTGCGCGCCGACCATGGCGACCAGCGCGTCGCTGCCGACCGACCGATCGACCGTTCCGCCGAAATAGGCCGGGTCGCTGACGATCAGCCGGTCGTCGGGCAGCATGTTGGCGATGAAACTGTCGGCGAGTTCGCGGCCCATCAATTTCAGCGGCCCGTAACCGTGCGGCTGGAAGAACAGCAGCAATCGGCCGGGAAAGGCATGAAGCGCAGTCAGCGTCGCGGCGATCTTGTCGGGATTATGCGCGAAATCGTCGATCACGGTGACGCCCTTTGTCGTGCCGACCAGTTCCATGCGCCGCCGCAGCCCCGAGAACGATGCCAGCGCGACAACGGCTTCGGGCAGGGGAACACCCGCAAGTGTCGCGGCTCCGATCGCGGCGAGCGCGTTAGAGACGTTGTGGCGTCCGGGAACCGCCAGTCGCGCCGGAACGGACTCGCCCGAGCGACGATCGACAACGACGAAATCGACACCATCGGCACGCTCCACGATGTCCGAAGCGCGCAATTTCGCATCGGCGAGAATACCAAACGTCAGCGCATTGTCCGGCGCAATGGCCAGCGCCTCAGCATTGTCGGCGTTGACCACGCACGATTTTGCCCGGTTCAGGAAGTCACCGAACAGCGCGCGTAATTCCTCCATGGACTTGTGGTCGACGGCGACGTTGTTCAGCACGGCAATCTCGGGATGGTACAGCGCGATCGATCCATCGCTCTCATCGACTTCGCTGACGAAGATGCCGCCCCCACCGACCCGCGCGCCACCGTGGAAATTCTTCATCACCGCGCCGTTCATGATCGTCGGGTCGCGACCAGCCTGCGTCATTATCCAGCCGATCATGCCGGTTACGGTGGACTTGCCGCTCGTTCCACCGACCGCAATGTTCGCCAGTGCCGCGTTGAACAATTCGGCTAGCAATTCAGCCCGGCTCAATCGCGCGCAGCCGAGTTCGGTGGCGCGCACGATGTCGGGAACGGTCGCCTCGATCGCTGCGGACGCGACCACGATCTGGTCCGGGGAAATCAGCCCGCTGCCATCCTGCGCGAACAACGCAATGCCCTGTGAACGCATGGTTTCGAACTTCGGCGCGGTTCGTCCCTGGTCGAGCGCACGGTCCGAACCGGCCACCTGATGCCCCGCGGCAGCGACGATCTGGGCGAGCGGCATCATTCCAGAGCCACCGATCCCGCAAAAGAAATATGATTTCTGCACAAGGCTCCCATGCCGATTGTGCGGGGCGAAGTCGAGAAGCCTGTCTCGACTTACCGCCCGACAATCGGCAGGGTGGCATGATGATGGGGCGCACGATGCGGATTGCGGTGGTAGCGCCGAGCAACACGGTGCCAACCGACGTGCCGCCACGCATCCATGCGCTGGCCGCCGCACGTTACGGTGCAAAAGCGCCGGAAATCGTCTTTTCTCCACAATGTTTCCTGTCCGAAGGGCATTTTGCCGGTTCTGACGAGGCGCGCGAGGATGCGCTGGTCGAGGCCGCCAACGATCCCGCAATCGACGCGGTCTGGTTCGGGCGGGGGGGCTATGGCGCAAATCGGATCGCCGAAAATGCCATCGCGCGCATGGGAGAAGCAGCAAAGGGCAAGCCATTCCTTGGCTATAGCGACGGCGGGTTCATCCTCGCCGGGTTACTCGCGCAGGGTGTCGGCCGACCTGTCCACGGCCCGATGACGGCGGATATAAACCGTGCCGGTGGCGATGAAGCCGTGGCGCGTTCACTCGATTGGTTGATTGCGAGCGACACTGGTCCGTCCGACCATACGCCGGTGGCCGCGTTCAACCTGACGGTGTTTTCAAGTTTGATCGGCACGGCGCTGCAACCCGACATGACCGGACGCATATTGATGCTCGAGGAGGTCGATGAGCCGATGTACCGGATCGATCGCAGCCTGTTCCACGTCACCGGCAATGCCAATGTCCGAAAATGCGCCGGGCTGATGCTCGGGCGGTGCGCCCCGATTACGCCGAACGTCCCCGAATTCGGCAAGGATGAAGTCGCGCTGGTGAAGCATTGGTGCGCGGCGTCGGGGATCGACTATCTCGGGCGCGCCGACATCGGCCATGATGCCGACAACACGGTCGTCGCGTTCCGCTAAGCGCTCAGGACGCGCTTGGCCGTTTCGCAATCGACGGCAATCTGGGCCATCAACGCGTCCATGCTGTCGTATTTTTCCTCTCCCCGCAGGAATTCGATCAATTCGATCTCGATTTCCTCCCCGTAAAGATCGCCGTCGAAATCGAAGAAATGCGGTTCGAGCAGTTCCTTCGGCGGATCGAAACTCGGTCGGATACCCAGATTGGCGACGCCATCGAGCACACGTCCATCGGCAGTACGTCCGCGCACCGCATAAATCCCGTAACGCGGGCGCAGATAATCGGCCATATCGATGTTCGCGGTCGGAAAACCGAGCTCACGCCCGACCTTGTCGCCATGCTGCACAATGTTCAGGATCGCGAACGGACGCGTCAGCAATCGCGTTGCCGTTGTGCAGTCGCCCGCCACCAAGCAGCGCCGAATCCGGCTCGACGAGATGGCACCGTCCGAATCGCTGACCGGCCCGATATTTTCGCAAGCCATGCCGAGCGGCGGTCCGAGACTCTCGAGGGTTGCAACCGATCCCCGGCGACCTTTGCCGAAGGTGAAATCCTGTCCGGTTACGACGCCGACGGTGCCGGTCTGCCCGACAAGCCAGTCCGTGACAAAGGCTTCCGCACTCACATTGGCAAGGGCCGCGTCGAAGCGCAGAACCAGCATCGCGTCGGCACCCGCCGCCGCGAACAGCCGCTCGCGCTGGTCAAGCGTTGTCAGGCGAAAAGGTGGGATATCAGGCTGGAAATAATGAACGGGGTGCGGGTCGAAGGTTGCCACGATCGCAGGCCGGCCCTGCGCGCGCGCCAGATCGACGGCCCGACCGACCACCGCCTGATGCCCGATATGGAATCCGTCGAAATTGCCGAGCGCGATAATACCGCCACGTAGGGAATTGGGCACGCGTTCGCCCCCAGCCAGCCGCTCCATCTACAGCGTCAGAACGGGACGTCATCGTCGAGGTCGCTGTCGAACGCTGCCGGACGACCTCCGCCACCGCCACTGGTCGATCCGCCGCCGCCGAAGTTGCCACGTGGCGCGCTGTCCTGGTTCCAGTCGCCACCGCCGCCACCCGACGATCCGCCGCCGCCACGCTCACCGCGTTCGCCGAGCATGACCAGCGTGCCGTTGAAGCGTTCGAGCACGACTTCGGTCGTATATTTGTCGTTACCCGACTGATCCTGCCACTTACGCGTCTGGAGCTTGCCCTCAACGTAAACTTTCGAGCCTTTTTTGAGATATTGCTCGGCCGTACGGGCGAGGTTTTCGTTGAAAATCTGGACATTGTGCCATTCCGTCTTCTCGCGCTTTTCGCCGCTGGCCTTGTCGTTCCAGTTTTCCGAGGTGGCGAGCGTGAAGCTGACGACCTTGCCACCATTGGCGAAGCTGCGCGACTCCGGGTCCTTGCCCAGATTGCCGACGAGAATGACTTTATTGACGCTGCCTGCCACGGGGATCTCCTAGAGGCCGGCGAAGACCGCCAGCCAGTATGTTGCTCCCGCCGCGATATAGGCCAGCGCGAATAGATACAACAGCATGAAGCCCGGCCATTTCCAACCATTGGTTTCACGGCGAACCACGGCGATGGTCGAGATGCACTGTGGCGCGAACACGAACCAAGCGAGGAAGGCGAGTGCAGTCGGCAGCGACCATTTGCCCCGCAGCGATTCTTCGAGCGACTTATCCCGCTTGCCCTCGTCCGGGGTGTCGATGGCATTGACCGTCGCGAGTGCGGAGACGGCGACTTCGCGCGCAGCCATTGCCGGGATCAGGGCCAGCGCGATGTCTCGGTTGAAACCGATCGGCGCAACGACATAGGCGAGGCCATTGGCGATGCGACCGGCGATGCTCTGGCTGACCTGCGTTCCCGGAGGGCTGCCGATTGGCGCGCGCGGAAAGCTCAGCAGCGCCCACAACACGATAGTGGTGAACGCGATGATCGTCCCTGCGCGGTGGAGAAAAGCATAGGCGCGGCTCCACAGGCCAAGGCCGAGATCGCGCAACGCTGGCCATTGGTATTTCGGCATTTCCATCATGAAACCCTGTGCCGGCCCCTTGGTCACCGTCCGCCGGAGCAGCAGCGCCGCGATCAGCGCGCCGAGGATGCCCGACAGATAAAGCGCAAACAGCACCAGCCCCTGCAACCCGATCCCCGGCCCCACCGTGCGCGCCGGAATGAACGCGGCGATGATGACCGCATAGACCGGCAGTCGCGCCGAACAGGTCATCAGCGGCGCGATCAGGATGGTGGTCAGCCTGTCCTTCGGATCGTCGATGGTCCGCGTCGCCATGATGCCGGGAATCGCACAGGCAAAGCTCGACAGCAGCGGAATGAACGCCCGCCCCGACAGCCCCACGCGTGACATCAGCCGGTCCATCAGGAACGCCGCCCTGACCATATACCCCGATGCTTCAAGTACGAGGATGAAAGCGAACAGGATCAGGATCTGCGGGAGGAACACAACAACCGCGCCCACACCCGCTATTACGCCATCGACGATGAGCGAGCGGAAGATTGTGTCGGGCATCGCCGCAACGACCGCATCCTGCAGCCCTTTCATCCAGCCATCGATAATGTCGGTCGGCACCGCAGCCCCCGCAAACACCGCCTGGAACATCGTGAACAGCAACACCGCGAGGATAATCGGCCCGGCAATCGGATGCAGCA
>JAQGKX010000053.1 GCA_028289885.1 Sphingomonadales bacterium | reverse complement strand
GAGCGCGCGCCATCAAAGGCACGGTCTGCGAAAGATCGAGAATGTGAACGCCGTTGCGGTCGCCAAAGATGTATGGTTTCATCTTCGGGTTCCAGCGGTGCGTCTGGTGTCCAAAATGTGCGCCTGCATCTAACAGCTGGTGCATCGTGACGACTGGTGCCGCCATAATCAGTTCTCCTTAACCCGGTTTAACCTCTGGGAAGCGATGATTCGAACGGTCGCCGCTCGAACACCGGTATGGTGCTTCCCATGTGGAATGGACGTGCCCCGTACGCCGACATTTGCCTGTTGACAAGTGGGTAGGTCAGAACATAACAGGAACATGGAACAAAGGCGCAACGTTAAAGTTCAATTGGTTCTAGGGAGTTTGTGACATGGTTCTTTTGCTTACCGCCATGACGTCATTGGGTTTAATCGGACTGGGCTTGGGTTTTATCGCGCTGACGCTCCGTGATTCGGGCGTGGCGGTGCTTTCAGCACTCGCTGGCGAACCGCGTTTCGTGGCTGTCAGGTCGGCGCCGCGCGTTCGGCGCGTCGCCCGCGTTAGGTCGCTGTCTGTCGTTCCTGTGCCGATGCGCGCAGCCGCTTGACCTTAGCGTAGCTTTTCATTCCGAACGGAATGAGGGCGAGGTATACTACGCAGACGAGTGTCAGCGTCGGCCAGGGTGCAGACAGCAACGCGCCGAACAATATGGCAATGCCTGCGAGCGCCTCCAACCTGATGCTCCGGCGCAGGCGAAGCGACCCCCAGCTGAACGTCGCGACGTTGGAAATCATCAGGAACGCGACGAATGCGAGCCATGGTCCTGCGACATAAGGTTCGCGGAACCAGTGCGATTCGGTGACGAGCCAGAGATAGATGGGTAGCAGCGCCAGACCGGCTGCAGCGGGCGCAGGGATGCCGGTGAGGAAACCTGCCGATTTATGCGGTTGTTCGGCAGTATCAATCGCAGCGTTGAAGCGCGCAAGTCGGAGCGCAGCGCACACAGTATAGGCGAGCGAGAATATCCACCCATAGCGCGGCACCGAATTCAGCGACCACAGGAACATCACCAGGGCGGGAGCAACACCGAATGCAATGACGTCGGACAGCGAATCAAGTTCGGCCCCGAAGCGGCTTTCTCCCTTCAACAATCGCGCGATCCGTCCGTCCAGCCCATCCAGTACTCCGGCAATGATGATCGCGGCCAATGCACGTTCCCACTCGCCCGATATTGCAAATCGGACCGCTGTCAGACCTGAACACAGTGCGAGCGCGGTGACGGCATTAGGAGCGACTGCACGTAACGGTATACCACGACGCGCCCCGACCGGAGCTACTGACTTCACTGGCTGATGCCGCTGGCCGGGTTCGCGTTGCCGATCACGGCCAAGACGGTTTCACCTGCGACGCTTCGTTGTCCCAGGGCAACGCGCGGCGCGGTGCCTGCGGGCAGGTAAACATCGACCCGGCTGCCGAAACGGATCAGCCCGATACGCTGGCCTGCCGCGACCATGTCACCGGGCTTTACGAACGGCATGATGCGACGCGCTATCAGGCCGGCAATCTGGGTGAACCCGATCCGCACGCCGTCGCGGCGCTCGACGAGCAAATGCTGGCGTTCATTCTCTTCACTCGCCTTGTCGAGATCGGCGTTCAGGAATTTGCCCGCGATGTAGACGACTCGGGTGATCGTCCCCGATATCGGTGTGCGGTTGATGTGGACGTCGAACACGCTCATGAAAATCGAAACGCGCGTAACCGGCAAGTCGCCAAGGCCACCCTCTCCACTTAACTCACGCGGGACCGGAACTGTCTCAATCAGCGTGATCAATCCATCCGCCGGGGCCACGATCAAATCATCGCCTTGGGGAACGCTGCGCACGGGATCGCGGAAAAACGTGGCGACCCATGCGGTCACGATGATCAACGGCCAGGTCAGCCAGTGAACCCAGAGAAACGCAAGGAACGTGATACCCGCCGCGATAGCCGCGAATTTGCGACCTTCCGGGTGGACGGGGGGGAAGCGCCATTTAACGCTCTGTACGACCGGACCAGAATGGGGGCCTGAACCGGGGGGTGTCGAACCGGTCGAGCCGGGAATCTGTGATGCCATGTCTGCTTTTGTAAGCATCCAGACCCCTCAAGACAATGCGCGTGGTTGATTGCCCGCGCCTCCCCCTCTAACGACGGCGCAAATTCCATCCCCAGGAGCGCGCATCACATGGCCAAGATCAAGGTAAAGAACCCAGTTGTCGAGATCGACGGCGATGAGATGACCCGGATTATCTGGCAGTGGATTCGCGAACGGTTGATCCTGCCGTATCTCGACATAGACCTGAAATATTACGATCTGGCGGTCGAAAACCGTGACGCGACCGACGATCGCGTCACCGTCGATTGCGCCAACGCCACCAGGAAATATGGCGTCGCGGTAAAATGTGCGACGATCACCCCTGACGAGGCGCGCGTTACCGAATTCAACCTGAAGAAAATGTGGAAATCGCCGAACGGCACCATCCGCAACATTCTCGGCGGCTGTGTTTTCCGCGAACCGATCGTTATCAAGAATGTCCCCCGCCTGATTCCGGGCTGGACCGATCCCATCGTCATCGGTCGCCATGCTTTCGGCGATCAGTATCGGGCGACCGATTTCCTCGTCCCCGGCCCCGGTAAGTTGCGGCTCGTCTTTGAAGGCGACGATGGCACGGTGATCGACGAGGAAGTGTTCCAATATCCGTCGGCCGGCGTCGCCCTGGCGATGTACAACCTTGACGATTCGATCCGCGACTTCGCTCGCGCCAGCATGAACTATGCGCTCAATCGCGGTTGGCCGCTGTACCTGTCGACCAAGAACACCATCCTGAAAGCCTATGACGGCCGCTTCAAGGATCTGTTCCAGGAAGTGTTCGACGCCGAGTTCGCGCCCCAGTTCGCCGAAGCCAAGATCGTCTACGAACATCGCCTGATCGACGACATGGTCGCGTCCGCCCTGAAATGGTCGGGCAAGTTCGTCTGGGCCTGCAAGAACTACGACGGCGACGTCCAGTCGGATCAGGTCGCGCAGGGCTTCGGTTCGCTGGGCCTGATGACGTCGGTTCTGCTCACGCCCGATGGCAAGACCGTGGAAGCCGAGGCTGCACACGGTACCGTTACACGTCACTATCGCATGTATCAGCAGGGCAAGGCGACTTCGACCAACCCGATCGCATCGATTTTCGCGTGGACTGGTGGCCTGAAATATCGCGGCACGTTCGATGACACGCCCGACGTCATCAAGTTCGCCGAGACGCTCGAGCGCGCCTGCATCTACACGGTCGAACAGGGCGGCATGACCAAGGATCTCGCAATCCTGATCGGCCCGGATCAACCGTGGATGACAACTGAGCAGTTCTTCGAAGCCATCCGCCAGAACCTCGAAATCGCCATGAACGACTGGAACAAATAATCGAAGATGGGGGCGGCATCATGTCGCCCCCAGCAGACCAGTGCAGTAAATTAGTTCCGGCTCTGCCTTTTCCGCCTAAGCCGCGCTAGGGTTCGGCATGAGCAACGGTATCTCTTCTTCCGCCGCGAGCGATGCGCTTGTCATCCTGGGAGCGGCGGGGCTGGTCATTCCGGCCTTCGCCCGTTTCCGCATAACACCGGTCATCGGGTTTATCCTTGTCGGGATATTGGTCGGCCCGCACGGTCTCGGTGCCTTGGTAAGTCATTTGCCGTGGCTTTATCATTTCACCATTACCGACCCCCATGCGGTCGAGCCATTTGCCGAACTCGGAATCATCTTATTGTTGTTTTCCATTGGCCTGGAACTCTCTTTTCGCAGGCTGTGGTCGATGCGGAGGCGTGTCGTCGGCTTTGGCGCAACGCAGCTTATTGCTTCCGCCATTCTGATCGCGGCTATCCTGCTGATGACCGGCGAGACGACCGCCGCCGCCGCAGGACTGGGCATTGCGCTGGCACTTTCATCGACGGCGCTTGTCCTTCCGATCGCTGGCTCTACGAGCGCGGTTGGAAAACTCGCCTTTGCCATGTTGTTGTTCGAAGACCTTGCACTCGTCCCCATCGTTTTCACGCTTGGTGCCATGGGTGGCTCGGCAGCCGGGTTCGATGGTGTTCTAAGGCTGTTGCTCGGGGGCGGACTGACAGTCGGCGCGATGTTGATCGCCGGACCCTTCGTCCTGCCCCGCCTGTTCGCACAAGCCGCGCGGACGAAAACTCCCGAACTTTTCCTTTCGGCGAGCTTGCTTGTCGTCATTCTTGCGAGCGTTGCAACGGTTTCGGTGGGCCTGTCTCCCATCGTGGGCGCGCTCGTTGCCGGGCTGCTGATCGCGGAGACCGACTATGCTCATGAGGTCGAATCGGTCGTCGCGCCATTCCGCGGTCTCGCGCTTGGAATTTTCCTGATTACCGTCGGGATGAGCCTCAATTTGACGATGGTCGTCGCGCAATGGCCCGCGTTACTGGCTGCAATCGTCGGCGTTGTCGTCATCAAGGCGGTCGTAACGACACTCGCCCTGCGCGTTGGCGGCGTGCGCGGCGGGATCGCGATTGAAACCGGCGTCTTGATGGCGAGCCCGTCCGAAACCACTCTGATCGTCCTGACTGCCGCGGCAACGGGGGGGCTGATCGCTCCCGACACCGCTTCCTTCTGGCAAGTGGTGACCGCCATCGGCCTTACGATTACACCGCTGCTGGCCTGGGTCGGCCACGAATTTGCCCGTCGGACCGAATGGCGGGATGTGCCCCCGGCCAGCACCGAACCCGTTGCTGAATCGGGAACGATCATCATCGGCTACGGTCGCGTCGGCGAAATGGTCGCCTCGATGCTGGACACGCACAATTTGCCCTGGCTCGCGGTCGAAGCCAATGTCGATATCGTTGCAGCAGCACGTCGCGACGGGAAGTCGGTGCGGTTCGGCGATGCCGGGCGTGATGGCGTGCTCGAACATCTTGGCCTGCAAAACGCATCGGCGCTGGTCATGACGATGGACGATCCGGTGCAGGCGGTTCGCCTGGCGCGCCGGTTGAGTGCGGATCACCCGAAGCTGACGATCGTTGCCCGCGCCCGCGATCCGGAACATGCGGGCGAACTTTATCGAGCGGGCGTCACCGACGCGGTTCCCGAGACGCTCGAAAGCTCATTGCAATTGTCCGAAGCGGTGCTCGTCGATCTTGGCGTGGCAATGGGGCCTGTGATTGCGTCGATCCACGAAAAGCGCGATGAATTGCGCGCGTTGATCAAGGATTCGGGACGCCTCGACGCGATGCCCCGCCTTGGCAGCCTGCGCGCAAAATCAAGCTGACTGTTGGGCTGGTCAGGCCGGCACAGCGATTGCACCGACGAGTTCGCGTACCGCCTGCACGGCAAGTTCCGCCGTTTCCCTGCCACCCGGACCGCCGCCTTGCGCCATGTCCGGACGGCCACCACCACCCTTACCGCCGCCCGCCAGAACACCTTTTTGCACGATTTCGACCGCCCCGATCTTGCTGCTCAAATCGGCGGTGACCGACGCGACATACGTGTTCGCCGTCGGACTGCTCGCGACCAGGAATACCACGCCAGACGTGATCAGCGCACGTTGTTCGTCGGCAAGGGATTTAAGTTGCTTGCCATCGAGCCCCTCGATGATCCGAAAAAGCACCTGAAAATCGCCGACTTGTTCGGGCGCAGCATCGCTTCCGCCCCCTCCCCCCAGCGCCAGCGCCTTTTTCGTATCGGCCAGTTCGCGTTCGAGCTTGCGCTGCGCCTCGATCAACGCCGCGACCCGGGTGGGCACGTCGTCGGGGGAGGCTTTCAACGCCGCGGCAACTTCCTTCAGCCGGTCTTCGCGCGCCGTCAGCCACAGTCGAGCCGCTTCGCCCGTCAGTGCTTCGATCCGGCGAATTCCAGATGAAACCGCGCTTTCGGAAATGATCTTGAACAGCGCAATGTCGCCTGTTGCATCGACATGGGTGCCGCCGCAGAGCTCGACCGAATAATGGCCATCGCTATGCCGCCCCATCGAAAGAACGCGGACCTCGTCGCCGTATTTCTCGCCGAACAGGGCCAGTGCCCCCGCCGCCACGGCATCGTCGGGCGTCATCAGGCGTGTAGTGACCGGTTCGTTTTCACGGATTCGGGCGTTCACTTCGCGTTCGATGACAGCGATATCCTCGCTCGACAGTGCCGCGGAATGCGAGAAATCGAAGCGCAGGCGGTCAGCAGCGACGAGGCTGCCCTTTTGCGAAACATGGCCGCCGAGCCGGTGGCGGAGCGCGGCATGGAGCAGGTGCGTTGCACTGTGATTGGCGCGAAGCTGGTCGCGTCGGTCGGTGTCGATGGCGAGGTGGACGGTATCCCCGACCGCGATCTCGCCGCTGTCGATCACCGTCTGGTGGGTATGAAGACGGCCCAATTGCTTGCCGGTATCGTTGACTCGCGCAGACAGGCCATTGCCGCCGGTGATCGTCCCGGCGTCGCCCGACTGTCCACCGCTTTCCCCGTAAAAAGGTGTCTGATTGGTCAGGACAATGACGGTATCGCCCGCTGCGGCGCGATCGACCTGGGTACCGTCCCTGATTATCGCGACGACCTCACCATCGGAAGCGTCGCTGGAATAGCCGGTGAATTCGGTGCCGCCGAGCGTGTCGGCGATATCGAACCAGATGTCTGCTGAGGCGGCGTCGCCCGAGCCTTTCCAGGCGGCGCGGGCGGCGGCTTTCTGGCGGCCCATCGCTTCGTCGAACCCGGCCTTGTCAACGCCGATGCTGCGGCCGCGCAGGGCGTCTTCGGTTAGGTCGTATGGGAAGCCGTAGGTGTCATAAAGTTTGAATGCAGTCTCGCCGGGAAGCGTGTCACCCTGCCCCAGCGTCGCGGTGGCTTCGTCGAGCAGTTTCAGGCCGTTGTTGAGCGTCTGGCGGAAGCGCGTTTCTTCCTGCAGCAAAGTGGCCTCGATCAGCGACTGAGCACGGACCAGATCGGGATAGGCACCGCCCATTTCGGCAACAAGCGATGGCACGAGACGGTGCATCAGGGGTTCGGCGGCACCCAACAACTGTGCATGACGCATCGCGCGGCGCATGATCCGTCGCAGGACATAGCCGCGGCCTTCGCTCGCGGGCAGAACGCCATCGCCGATCAGGAAGCTGGAGGCGCGAAGATGGTCGGCAATGACGCGGTGCGAAGCCTGTGTCGCCCCGGTCGTAAGCGTTTTGGTTAAGTTACCCGATTCGGCAATCAGCGCGCGGAAGGTATCGGTATCGTAATTGTCGGTAACGCCCTGCATGACGGCGGCGATGCGCTCCAATCCCATGCCGGTGTCGATCGACGGTCTGGGTAGGTCGAGGCGAGGGCCACCGGCGACCTGATCATATTGCATGAAGACCAGATTCCAGATTTCGACGAAACGGTCGCCATCCTCGTCGGGGCTGCCGGGAGGGCCGCCGGGAATATGGTCGCCGTGATCGTAAAAGATTTCCGAACAGGGTCCGCAAGGACCGCTGTCGCCCATCGCCCAGAAATTATCCGAAGTCGCGATGCGGATGATGCGGTGGTCGGGCAGTCCGGCGATCTTTTTCCACAGGTCGAAGGCTTCGTCGTCGGTGTGGTACACGGTAACGGTCAGGCGGTCGGGATCGAGGCCCCAATCCTTTGTAAGCAATCCCCAGGCCAGCGTGATCGCGCGCTCCTTGAAATAATCGCCAAACGAGAAATTGCCGAGCATTTCAAAGAAGGTGTGGTGGCGTGCGGTGTAACCGACATTGTCGAGGTCGTTATGCTTGCCACCAGCACGAACGCATTTCTGGCTGGACGTTGCGGTGGTGTAGCTGCGGTTCTCAAGGCCGGTGAAGACGTTCTTGAAAGGAACCATGCCGGCGTTGACGAACATCAGCGTCGGATCGTTGTGTGGCACCAGCGGCGCGGAATTGACGCGCTCGTGACCTTCCCCTGCAAAATAGTCGAGGAACGAGCGGCGGATGTCGTTGGTCGATGTCATGCCAGCGATGTAGGGAAGAGCGCTGCTCTTGGGAAGTGAGTGGTCAAGTTCGCGAGATTTGCCTCTGACAGCCGCGAATTACGCAGCTTGCATGATCGCGAGTTCGTTGCCGCTGGGATCGAGGAAGTGAAATCGCCGCCCGCCCGGAAAGGCGAAGATTGGCCGAACAATCCGACCGCCCGCCGCAGTGACCGCTGCCAGCGCCGCCTCGATATCGGCGACTGGCAAAACCGGCAATGGAGCCTTGGTTGCTTCTCCGCTGTCACCCTGCAGGCCGATATCGACGGTGCCGGTGGTGGTGCATGAATAGCTGGGACCATAGTCGGTGAGGTCCCAGCCGAATATGTCTGCGTAAAATGTCTTGGCGGCGGCGATATCCGCCGCCGGAAGTTCGACGTAATTAGGCAGACCGATTTTCATTCTGCCATCCTTATTCCGTATCGTCCTCTTCGCTCGGCCCGACCATCAATTCCTCAGCGACCTTGTCGGTACGCTGGCGGATGGCCTTTTCGAGGCGATCGGCGACTTCTGGATTGTCCTTCAGGTAGGTCTTCGAATTTTCGCGACCCTGACCGATGCGGATCGAGTCATAGCTGAACCACGAACCCGACTTTTCGACGATCCCGGCCTTCACGCCAAGGTCGAGGATTTCTCCGGTCTTCGAAATGCCTTCGCCGTACATGATGTCGAATTCGACCTGCTTGAACGGCGGTGCGACCTTGTTTTTCACCACCTTCACGCGGGTGGTGTTGCCGACGATATCGTCGCGCTCCTTGATCTGGCCAGTGCGGCGAATGTCGAGACGGACGCTCGCATAAAACTTCAGCGCATTGCCGCCGGTCGTCGTCTCTGGCGAACCGTACATCACGCCGATCTTCATGCGGATCTGGTTGATGAAGATAACGGTACAACGCGAACGGCTGATTGAACCGGTGATCTTGCGCAATGCCTGACTCATCAGACGTGCCTGCAGGCCGACGTGGCTGTCGCCCATCTCGCCTTCGATTTCAGCGCGGGGAACGAGTGCGGCAACCGAATCGATCACCAGCACGTCAACCGCGTTAGAGCGGACCAGAGTGTCGCAAATCTCGAGTGCCTGTTCGCCTGTGTCGGGCTGCGAGACGATCAGCTCATCGATGTTGACGCCCAGCTTCTTGGCATAGCTTGGATCGAGCGCGTGTTCGGCGTCGATGAATGCCGCCGTGCCGCCGATCTTCTGTGCCTCTGCGATCGCATGCAGGGCCAGCGTCGTCTTGCCCGATGATTCAGGCCCGAAAATTTCGATCACACGACCGCGCGGAAGGCCACCGATGCCGAGCGCGATATCGAGGCCGAGCGAACCGGTCGAGACCGCCTCGATCTCCATCTTTTCTCGGCTGCCCAGCTTCATTGCCGAACCCTTGCCGAACGCGCGGTCGATCTGTGCCAGCGCGGCTTCGAGCGCACGCGCCCTGTCGCTTGTGTCTGCTTTTTCTGTCTTGGATGCCATATTGCTGCCGATGACTTTCAACTGTGCCGCCATGTCGTCATTCCCTCGTAGCCGTTATGCGCATCCGGTCAACGCGCTGATGACTACGTATTCGGTTTGTTCCGTTAGAACAAGTGCAGAACGAAAACTATTTCAACAGTGTACCCGCGAGTGAATCGCGCGCCGCCTCCACGAGCTGCTTGACTGAAAATGGTTTCGGCAAAAACGCGACGCGGTCGATCTGGATCGACTTGCGCAACTGTTCCTCGGCGTAGCCCGACATGAACAGGATCGGCAGGTCGGGAAATTGCTCGCGCGCGTGGCGGACGAGCGTCGGCCCATCCATCGTCGGCATGACGACATCCGAAATCAGCAGGTCGATGTCGATGCCCTGCCCCAATATCTCGAGCGCTTCCTCTCCGTGCGACGCCGTCAGCACGGTGTAACCGTGCCGCGTCAGCGCACGTTCGGCCACCGTCCGCACCATGTCCTCGTCCTCGACCACCAGGATCGTACCGTGGCCCCACAGGTCGACAGGTTTTTCGATCTTAACCGGCGCCTCGATCATCGCGGGTTCCTCGGCCTTGTGTGCCGGCAGGTAAATGACGAAACTTGTGCCGACACCCTCTTTGGAATCGGCGAAGATAAAGCCATTCGACTGTTTCACGATGCCGTAAACCGTCGACAATCCAAGGCCCGTACCCTTGCCGACTTCCTTGGTCGTGAAGAATGGCTCGAACACTTTCGACAGGATATCGGGCGGGATACCGGTGCCTGTGTCGCTCAGGCGCAGCGCTGTATAATCGACGACCGGCATGATGTCGCTGCCGAGCTTGCGGACGTCGGCAGCCGAGACGGCATAGGTTTGCAACGTCACCGTGCCGCCATCGGGCATGGCATCGCGA
>JAQGKX010000034.1 GCA_028289885.1 Sphingomonadales bacterium | reverse complement strand
ATAATCTGGCAGTTCGATTCGCGCATTGACCGCGTCTATTCTGAAGCTGAAATCGCGAGCCTGCCCGAACGCGTGCAGGAATTCCTGCGCACCTATTCGACCTGGCATGAAGGCGTCGAGCTGTGGGTCTTGTGCGGCGATAATGGGCGACACTTCAACCATTCGGCGACGCCCAATTCACACTCCGAGGGAATTGCATTCGGGATCGATCGCGCCGCCGCCGACTTGCCCGCAGGGACCGAATTAACCGCAGACTATGCCACCATCTGCGATCACGTCCGCGCCAACGGGCTCAGCTATGTTACCGCCGAGCATGCCGAGCTTGTCGAGTAGCAAAAACGCGCCGCCAGCCAGCTTTTCGCCAATGTCGAGGCGATAGCGACCATTGGGGATGATGATCCTCGAGGCTCGTTCGTAAGCGGCGGCGCGCGCAGCATCGATGGTGTCGCCGGTCCCCGTTACCACCATCGTCCAGCCATAGAGTCCGCTGGTCACGACGGTGCCACGCTGCAGTCCAACCTCTCCGTAATGGATGTGCACCGCGTCCCCGGTCTTCGGTCGCAGAAAAGTTATTGGCAACCCAACCGGTTCGTCGATCTGCTTTCGGGAGTAAGGAAAGGGTGGTGTCGTCATGACGATACCAACCGAAAAACCGGGACTCGTCTGGATGGTCAAATCCGTCCTGTCGAGCATCCTCTGGAACAGTTCGCCCCACGGCGTCCGCTGGAGTGGATCGAGAACGGCAAACCCCGGATAACCAAAACGGCTCGTGAACTCCAGTGGCCAGATGCCCTGTTCGTTCACGATCGTGTTCAGGTTTATATAACCGACATGGCCCCTGCCCCGCAGGTGCGGCACGAGTTTTGCCAGGGTTTTTTCATAAAATGCATGCGATCGGTCGAACGTGGCGACGGTGCCCATTTCGCCGGTGAGTTCGCCCATGTCGCCTGCGAAAAATCGTTTGTGTTCCCAATCCAGACAAGCGGGCAACAGAAAGTCTTCGCCGTTGAAATAGGCTCCGATCCCCATCTCGACGCCCTCTATAAACTCCATGAGGATAAATTGGTCGGCATGATCTTTGCGGGCGGCCAGCACGGCACGAACATCGCTGCCGTCAACCGAATGGCCTATGTAGTTATCCTGCGAAACATGGTCGCTGCCGCTGAACTTCAGGACATAGCGCACCGGTCGTTCGGCCAGAAATCCATCAGCCAGATCGGCATCTGAAAATTCCCAGACGTGGCCCTTGGGAAAGCCGAGTTCACCGAGCAAATTGAGCGCATAAGCCCGGTCGTTTTCCAGACAATCGCCATAGCCGCTCCCCCCGATGACCCGAAATCCCCGCGCACGCAGTTCGTCCTGCTTCTCGCCAAATCCTTCCGAAACGCTTTCAAATACGACGATGCCCTCGACCCCGACCCATTCAAGACCGGTTTCCAGATCGGGCACCCGTTCGACAATCCCCGCCATCGTCCCTTGGGCCATCGGCTCGGTTATCAGAACGCGGACTTCATGACCTTCGCCAAGGAGCTTCATGTAAAGCGCCCCGAGATCGCACGTCTCGGTTACGCCAAAGAACCTCATTGGTTATCAGGAATCAAGCGAAAGTGGCTTCCGCAACGGGTACCACCCGTTCGGCCCACAATTCCTTGCGATAGCGGCGGAAACAACGCTCACCACACAGCAATCGCATCAGCGCACCCTCGGCGATATAGCGCGCGCGGCGTCCGTCCTCGGCGACCAGCGGACCGATGGCTTCGGCATTCCATGCGCTGCTGTGCTGTACGTCGAGCACTGCATGGATGTCGAAATAGCGGCGTTCCGATCCTGACAGGCCGATACGGCGCAGACCCTGTGCAACCAGCTTGGCCCGCGTGGGCGCTGTCAGTTCGATCACGCCAAGCGCCCCGACCGAATGCCAAGCCAGTCGCCGCGACGTCGCCATCGCCGTCATCGCATTGGCGAGTGCAAGACTTTCCCACACGGTCGTCTCGATCGATGGCTCGACCTGCAAAGCCTCGGCAAGGCTGTCGAGCATCGGCCCGTGCATCCCCTTGGGATTTCCGCGACCCATCTCGTCCCAGTAATTGCGAGCAAGTTCCATCTTGGCACGCGAAGGCAGCTTCACCTGTGTCAGCGCGACAAGGTCGTCGAACCCTGCCTCACCGGCGGCCTCCTGCTCGAAGAACCACCGGATCTGGTCTTTGTCGGCCGTTTCTGCAAGCCATGGAAACAGGGGATCTCCCTGCCCCGGGCCGACCTCGGCAAGGTTTTCGAACCAGCTGAGGAATCCTGCAGCATCGGTCGGCGCGGTGGCGGCCTGCGCTTCAACCTCCGATCTCAGCTGATCGATAAAGGCGGCCTCAAGGCGTTTCATCTGGAATTCGCGCTGAAGTTCAAGGACGGTGTCGCCCACAGGAAACTGTGGATTTAGTCGTTCGCGATTCCACCGCGCGATCTCGCGCTGGCGACCATCAATACCCGGTCCGGGAAATTGAGTGACGCTGGCAAGCTTTACATTCGGGGTAGTGATCATCGTTGGCATTGGACGCTTTCTAAGGGTAGCAATCGAACGCAGTGTGGGCCTGACAGTTCCCCGCAGGCCGAAGGCTGAGCTGGGCAAAATGAAAGATATTAACATTCGTTATGAAGGATTTCACGGAACAGGCGCTTGGCGAATTGCTGCGATATCTATCGAGTCAGCGCTATGATTTCGTAACCCCGACCCCGGTCACCCATGAAATCGTGACCAGCCGCCATGGAGGACAAATGCGGTCAAGTCTGGCGGATGTGCTGGGCTGGAATTTTCCATTTATTTCCGGAACCATCGACGCAAAGGTCGAGGCGCTGTTGCGTCGGGCCGATGTCATCGACGAAGGTCCCGACTTCTGCCGGGCCGGCGTGCGTGTCGCTCGTCTCCACGGCCATCTCTTTCTTCACTCCGGATTCCCGACGTCGGAAAGCGACGCGGTCTTCTTTGGACCCGACAGTTACCGTTTCGCCGACCTGATCGAGCGGGAGTTGGAGCATCTACCGTTGCCCGATGGGGCGCTGATTGTCGATATCGGCACCGGTTCCGGCGTCGGCGCAATCGTCGCTACCGGACTCCAGCCCAAAACGCGGGTTGCCGTGACCGACATCAATCCGGGGGCATTGAGGATAGCGAAAATTAATGCGCTGGTGGCTGGTGTAGAGATCGACATATTCCCTGGCCCCGAACTCGCCGGAATTACCGGTACGATCGATGTCGCGCTGGCCAACCCGCCCTACATCATCGATTCCGCCCAACGCCTTTATCGCGATGGCGGAGGCTCTCATGGCAGCGACATTTCACTCCGCATCGCACGCGCCGCCGTCGATCGGCTCGCGCCCGGTGGGCGGCTGATCCTTTATACCGGGAGCGCAATCATCGACGGGAAGGACCCGTTCAGGGCAGAAATGAGCGCAATAGCCGCCGCCGCAGGTGCAAACCTGCGTTATCGCGAGATCGATCCCGACGTGTTTTCCGAAGAATTGCGCGGCGATGCCTATGCCGGGATCGAGCGCATTGCCGTCGTTGCCGCCATCGTTGTCATGCCGGACGCTGGCTGAACCCCGACGTATCTCTAGATGAGATGCGCGTCCTTGATCAGTTTCTTGATTTGCCGAAGGACCGAGGGTGCCATCATATGCTGGTGGACATGATCATAGCCTTCTCGAACCAGCACGCTGCGGATGTCGGTCGAGTTGCGACATGTTCCTTCACGCGCGAGTTCGAAAGCGCGTGCGATAATGGTAGGTTGTTGCATCTCGGCAATCTTTCAACTGCACCACGGCACGTCAGACCATGTTGCTCGGCGCCCCTCCGAGCCTGATATCTATGCGATTTATCCGGCCGCTTCGGTCCGGTCCCGGACATTATGGTTTTGCTTTGTCATTGATGGCAATCGACAATTCACAAAAATTTGATCAAACCGGCTCGTCGGGCGTTAGCTTCATATGCCTGAAGAAATCACCGGACTGGACAAGAGCTTCGCCCCGATGGAGGCCAAACTCGTTGATGCATTACCGACCGATGACGGGTGGCAGTTCGAGCCTAAATGGGATGGTTTTCGCTGCCTGGCGTTCCGCGATGGCAAGGATATCGACCTGATCTCAAAATCGGGAAAGGCGCTGAGCCGCTATTTTCCCGAAGTCGTCGCGCTGCTGCTGGAGCTAAAAACGTTGCGCTTTGTCATCGATGGCGAGTTGATCATTTCGACCGGCGATGTGGTGCGTTTCGACGCACTGCAGGCCCGGCTGCACCCAGCCGAAAGCCGCATTCGGAAACTTTCGGCTGAGACGCCCGCCGAATTCATGATCTTCGATGCGCTGCAACTCGGCGATGAGATCCTGGCGGGCAAGCCGCTCCGGGAACGCCGCTCCGCCCTCGAGAAATTCATGCAGAAATCGCAGGTCGCGGGACTGGAACTTTCACCCGCGACGACGGACCAGGGGCGCGCTGCGGCCTGGTTGTCGGAAAGCGGGGGCGCACTCGACGGAGTTGTCGCCAAACGACTCGAGGAACCGTATCAATCGGGCAAGCGCGCTATGTTGAAGGTCAAGCAACATCGCACCGCCGACTGTGTCATAGGCGGGTTCCGGTACGACCAGACGGGGAAGGCAGTGGGTTCGCTCCTTCTCGGACTCTTCGACGATGCCGACAGGCTGAACCACGTTGGCTTTGCCGCCTCGATCAAGGCGGAAGATCGACCGGCGCTGACGAAGAAAATCCTGTCGGTTGCCGGCGGCGAAGGTTTCACCGGCAAGGCACCCGGCGAGCCCAGCCGCTGGAGCACCGACAAGTCCGCCGACTGGCGACCGCTTCGTCCCGAACTGGTGGTCGAGGTCCTGTATGACCAGGTGACGGCGGATCGCTTTCGGCACGGCACGCGCATCCTTCGCTGGCGGCCCGACAAGGCCCCGCGTCAATGCAGGATGGACCAGTTGCAGCATGAATTGCGCCCGGCGGAACTCTTCGGGATTCTCCATTCGTGAGCGATATTGCAGCGTGGCTGGCACCTGTCGCCACCGTCATCGCCGCCATCATGACCGCAGCGAATCTGGGCGCGAGGATCACCGGATGGGGCTTCATTGTCTTCACGATCGGGTCGGTGTGCTGGTGCGCCGTGGCGATCGCGACCGGGCAACAGAATTTGCTGTTCACCAACGGCTTCCTGACGCTGGTCAACGCGCTGGGCATCTGGCGCTGGCTGGGTCGGCAGTCGCGCTACGAGGCGGGCGGCGCCCATGCGGCGCAGCGCAGCGCCATCGCCGAAGTCCCGACGCTGATCGCCCTCGGTTCGATGGCGGGCCGCAAGCTGATCGGCAAGGATGGCGAACCGCTGGGCCAGATCATCGATGGTATGATGCGTTGTTCGGACCGATCGCTGGCCTATGTCGTGGTGAGCGAAGGCGGCATCGGTGGCGTCGGCGAACGCCTTCACGCACTCCATCCCGATGAACTCCAGTTCCACGACGGCGAAATTTCCTGCCGGATGGATGCCAATCAGTTGGCGAGCAGGCCTGAGATTGCAGCGGATCACTGGCCGGAGTCTATCGAAAGGGTCGGCCCTGAAGGTTAAGCAGCGCCGGATTGCTCCCTTTGCCGTTATGTGGACCGAGGCCGCATTTTACCGGCGAAATCCCGAATTATGCTCATCGCGGGCCGCAACATACTGGACGGGGGCAAGTTTATCACTATATACCGATTGGTATGGAACAGGATGTCTGCATCGCAGTCCCAAAAGGGAGGCCGCGCGAGTTTTGCGTTGACCAGGCGCTTACCGCTGCGCTGATGGTATTCTGGCGCCGTGGGTATGAGGGCGCATCCATGGCCGAACTGACGGCGGCTATGGGTATCACTAAGCCAAGTCTCTACGCCGCCTTTGGTAACAAGGAGGCGCTTTTTCACAAGGCGCTCGACCTTTATGAGCGCGAAAAGCTGGCCTATATGAGCACCGCGCTGCAGGAGCCCACTGCTCGGCTCGTGGCGGATAAACTTTTGCGCGGTGCGCTCCAGATGCAGTCGGGGACATCCGATCCGAAAGGATGCCTTGCGGTCATCAGCACCGTTGCATGTGGTGCCGAATCCGATTCGATCAAGGCCGATGTCGCGACACGCCGCGAGTCGTCGCGTGGCGCCCTGGTTGCGCGCTTTGAACAAGCCAAGGCGAACGGTGAGCTGCCTGAAAATATGACCGCCGACGCGCTGGCGAACTATCTGTTCACCATCCTTCAGGGAATGTCGGTGCAGGCAAGCTCGGGTGCGAGTTGCGCCGAACTCGGCGAACTTGTCGACACGAGCATGACGGTTTGGCCGACCGCTTAAAATTTATTTACTAATCGGTACAAAAGTCTGTTGACGCGACGCAGCATGTTGATCTATACCGACTGGTATTGAAGTCGGGCTCCAGATCGGGCCGGCAACGACAAGGGATTTTCGTTGATGGTGACAGCAGCAACCTGATCCCCGACTGGGGCAAACACTCCGCTACGAAATCACGGTCGCAAGTCGGCCAACTCAATCAGCCTGTCGCAAGGTCATTCGCAAACCATTGGTTGCGAAGGGCATCGTCACGGTCATTTCAGGGAATTCCGCATGGCTTACATGGACACGAGCGATGTCTTCGCGCTGCCCGCAGAGGAAAAGAGCGCCCGCAGCAGCGCGGTCAGCTTTGCCGATGGTGCGCGTTCGACCTTCAGCGCCCTCGAATGGAGCGTCATTGCGCTTGCCAGGCGTGACAGCCTCAACAGTCTGAAGACACCCGGTCGCCTCGCGCGGGCGATGGGTTCGGTGTTCGGTCGGGGCACGCAGTCACGGCTGGCCGATCCAAAGCTGGAAGCTCTCCGGCGGCTCGCGATCCATGCGTGGCGGCGCGGGTTTGCGCTTCCGGTTTCCGAACTCGAAGAGTTTGTCGCCGCAGGCTTCACGATGGACAAGGCGGAAGTCCTGCTCGCCAGCGTTGCCGGTGATCGCATCGCGCCACCCGTACGGGGGTTTGCGTCATGAACATGGAGACACGTATTCATGCCGATTCGGGGGTTGACGAACGCCACCCGATTGACCGGTTCAAGCGCCTGTCCAAGTGGCAGCGCGTCACCCTCGTCGCTTTGCCGGTCGTGCTGATCGGCACCGTCGGCGCAAAACTCGCCAGCGCTCCCGCGCCCGTGACTGCTCCCCCTCCCCCGACGGTCACGGTCGCGGCGCCTCTCGTTCGCCAAGTCAGCGAATGGGATGATTATGTCGGTCGCTTCGCCCCAAGCCGCGCTGTGGAAATCCGCCCGCGCGTGGCTGGCGAAGTGACCGGCATCTTTTTCCACGATGGCGATATCGTATCGAAGGGGCAGTTGCTGTTCACGATCGACGCACGCCCGTTCGCCGCAGCGTTGGCAGAGGCGCGTGCAAATTCTGCGAGTGCTTCCAGCGCCCTGGCGCTCGCCCGCACCGATCTCAGCCGCGCCAATCGCCTGATCGGCGACGAAGCGATCTCGGCTGGCGAAGTGGACTCACTGCGCGCCAAGGTTTCGGCAGCAGTTGCGGCCCTAGCCGCCGCCGACGCCCGGGTCCGCGCACGGTCGCTCGACGTCGAATTCACCCAAGTTCGTGCTCCCATCGGCGGCCGCATTTCCGACCGCCGCGTCGATGCCGGCAATCAGGTCGCGGGCGGCGAAGGCACCGGCGGCACAGTGCTCACGACGATCAACGCGCTCGATCCGATCTACTTCAACTTCGACGGGTCGGAGGCGCTTTACCTGAAGAACCAGCGCGCCAAACAGCCGGGTGCTGCCCCGGCTACCGTCGAAATTCAGTTGCAGGACGAAACTGATCACCGCTGGAAGGGCAGGCTCGACTTCACCGACAATGGCCTCGACCAGCGTTCCGGGACGATCCGTGGCCGCGCCGTCCTGAATAATCCCGGCTATTTCCTGACGCCCGGCATGTTCGGCAACATGCGTCTGGCGAGCGGCGGGGCAAGCCGCGCCCTGCTGATCCCCGATGCATCGGTGCAAACCGATCAGGCGCGCAAGGTCGTGCTGACGGTCGATGCCAAGGGTCTCGTGGTGGCCAAACCCGTCACGACCGGTCCAGTCATCGACGGGCTGCGGGTGATCCGCTCGGGCCTGAATTCCAATGATCGCGTCGTAATCAGCGGTATCCAGTTCGCCGCGCCGGGTTCGCAGGTCAACACACGTGTCGGCAAATACGCGGTCGATGCGGCAACCGCCGCCACAGGCGCTTCGGCTCCGACCGCTGGCGAAGCTACGCTCGGCGCGCGCTAACAACACCTCTACCCAAGGGATAACCCGATGCGGTTCTCACGCTTTTTCATCACGCGGCCGATCTTTGCCGCGGTGATCGCGATCGTCATCACGATTATTGGCACCGTTGCCTATTTCACGCTGCCGATCTCGCAATATCCCGACATCGTGCCGCCCACTGTCACGGTGACGGCGGGGTATCCCGGTGCGTCTGCCGAGACTGTTGCCGAAACCGTTGCCGCCCCGATCGAGCAGGAAATCAACGGCGTCGACAACATGCTGTATCAATCGTCGCAATCGACCGGCGACGGGAATGTCACCATCACGGTGACGTTCAAGATCGGCACCAATCTCGATGCCGCACAGGTTTTGGTCCAGAACCGCGTTGCCATCGCCGTCCCGCGCCTGCCCGAAGAAGTTCAGCGCCTGGGCATCGTCACGCGCAAGACTTCGCCCGCCTTCCTGATGGTCGTGAACATGGTGTCGCCCGATAACTCGCTGGATCGCGGCTATATATCGAACTACGCCCTCACACAGGTTCGCGACCGGCTGAGCCGTATCGACGGAGTCGGCGATGTCCGACTGTTCGGTGCCCGCGACTATTCGATGCGCGTCTGGATCGACCCCGGTCGCGCCGCCGCACTCGATCTGACCGCTGGTGAGATCGTTGCCGCCCTCCGCGCCCAGAACGTACAGGTTGCTTCGGGAACGCTTGGCCAGCCGCCTTATGCGACGGGCAATGCGTTCCAGATCAACGTGGAGACGCAGGGCCGCCTTACCGATCCCAAACAGTTCGCCGATGTCGTTATCCGTACCGACGCCGATGGCCGCCAGGTCAAGGTATCCGACGTCGCGCGGGTCGAACTCGGATCGCAGGACTATGGCGTAAACACCTATCTCAGCGGCAAGCCAACCGTATTGCTGGCAGTGTTCCAGCGTCCCGGATCAAACGCACTTGCCGCCGCCACCAACATCACCTCCGCAATGGATTCGATGGCGAAGAAGTTCCCCAAAGGACTGGCCTATAACGTCATCTACAACCCGACCGAATTCATCGGCCAGTCAATCGAGGCGGTAAAGCACACTTTGGTCGAGGCGATCATCCTCGTCGTCCTCGTCAT